>NZ_JBKJHD010000025.1:0-44783 GCF_046613695.1 Flavobacterium sp. RHBU_24
ATAACCCTGTACATACGCGGTGCCGTTGAAGGCATAGTCATATATATAAAAACGGTTGTTAGAGGTGCCCATAGAGAACGTACGAAGCGTTTGGCCCGTTATTGGCGCAGACCACAGGGTGTAGTCCAGCCTGTAAAGCGGGTTACTCAGCTTATGGAACTCTATTTTACCGGTGTTATTATTTGCGGTAGCAGCGGTGCCCTGTACTATGGCGCCGTTGTTATTTACTATTATGTTAGGAGTACTTTGGCTGCTTGTAATGTTACTTTCCACCCTCAGGGTAGCGCCACTGTTTACGGTAAGCATAGCGCCGCTTGCAACAGTAAGATTATTAGCATATGCCGTACCCGAAGTTACAGTAAGGGTTTTTCCCGAAGGTATAGTAACACAGTCTGCCACTGTAGGTATACCCGCAGGAAACCAATCGGTGCCCACGCTTGCAGACCAGTCTGTACCTGTGCCTACAAAACGTTTCTTATAATTTTCTACAAGTTGCGATGCCGTTTTAGGGCAGGTACCTATGTTAGCCGTTGCTACATAAGCCTGGCTTCCGCTTGGTGCCGCATAAACCGTAGTAGCATTGCTGCCAGAATAAGCTGTTGTTAAAGCTGCATCAGTATACAGGCCTGTAGCAGGCGCCCATGTAATTACAGGCGTACCGCTAATCTTTACGTTATCTATTACCCAACCATAGTAATCAGTAGCACCGTTATAAGTGTACCTAAAACGTATTAAAAAATTAGTGTTGGTAAGATATTCCGCAAGATTAATGGTTTCTGACCTAAATAGTGCGGTAGCTGGGGCCGTACCCGGTGTAGATGATGCACTGGTAAACTGGCTTGCCCATGCAGTGTAACTGCTGGAGTCAAAGCGTACCGTAGTATTAGTAAGTGTACCTGATCCCTGGTAGGCGCTGGCAGGGAAAGGTGTCCAGTTAGCACCTCCGTTAGTAGAAAATTGCACTGTACCATAATCAGCACCAGCCTGGCTTGCACAAATATGATCAAAAGTAAGGGTAGCATTACCAGAATATTTGGTAAGGTCTATCGCCGATGTAAGTGTTGCTGTTGTGTTACCGTTTCCATAAGTACCACCATAACCTACCAAAGAAATAGCCCGCGTACCTTGTGTATAATATGACTCACTATAAATTGCACCATTATTTGTAGTAAGTGTAAACAGCGTGTTTGCATCATCATTTTCAAAACCTTCAGCTACAAGGTTAGCAACGTTGTTATTGCCTACAGTTAGTTCCACGTAATCAACATTACAGGCGTCTGCACCCGGAGGCGAGGTAACCCCTGAAACCGTAATCTGGTCAGGGCCTCCTTTTACCGTAGCGATTACCATCGTCCTTGCATCAGACTCGCAACTGCCATTATAAGCCGTTACATAATAAGTAGTAGTAAAGGTTAACGATGGTGTATTCCAGGTACCGGTTGTTGAAGTTGTATAGGTACCCCCCGATGCCGTGGTATACCAGCGGTATTCGGTAGCCCCGGTACCCACAGCCTGAAGTGTTACAGGGCCGGAACCACAACGCTCTCCATTTGTTACACTTGTTATTAGTGCGGTACATGGCACTTTTAGCACCACGTTATCAATAGCAGCTGCGGGCTGGAAACCATCTACGTCGTCATTGGTCCATTGAAAAACCAGGCGCATAGTGCTACCCGCAAACGAGCTTACATCAACCGCTGCATTTACATAATTTGTAAAACTTGACTGGTTACCAAAATATGTACCCACCTGTATCCTGCCTGAACCCGAAGTTATTTCTGTACCGGCTGTGGGAATATAGGTTACAGGAACTAACCATACGGTTAAATAATCGTACTGGTCTGTAGCATATACTTCGCCAAAAGCCTTCCAGTCGAAGGAAAGAGCAAGGTTTGTGGTACCCGCCGGGATAGTAATATCGCGGTAAACCTGTGTTACTGAAATTTCTGTTTCTGATTCATAGGTATTTGTAATACCTCCATCATCACTAATGTATAATGATTTAGACCCTCCGTTATTCACAGCAGTACCTATATACCATTTATTAAGCTGCGTGTCATTTACCATTGTCCAGTTCGCTGCGCCTTCAAAATTATCCACAAAATCGATAGTTCCCGGAACCTGGAGCGTTGTAAACGAACCACCACTAGCCCAAAGGCCTTTATCTGTTCCACAAACAGAACGAACCCACCAGTAGTATTTTGTATTAGTTGTTAACGATGTTAAAGATGCCGAATTTGTTGTTACAATATTTTCAGGGACAACAGCTGTAGCATCTAAAGGTGCCGTATTTGTTGTGCTATAGTAATATTCATAACCTGTAGATGGCACATTTACAGGGTTTGTCCAACCTATAGTTGCTGTCGTAACCGCAACCGATGTGCTTGTGTACCCACCTGAAGGCGAGGCACATGCCGGAGTTAAATCTAGTTTAAAATCATCTACTCCTAAGTACCACGGACTGCTTGTAGAGGTAACGCTAAGGCCAAAATAATAAGTAGCTGTAGTGGTAGGCGTAAAAGTGACGGTATACAACGTATAGCCTGCCGTACCTACTGAGCTCGTAATAAACGTACCAATGTTTGTGGCACCTGTAGCCGATGCGGTTGTGTTAGCCAGTACATCCCCTGTAAAACCCATATAGTCTGATGCAGTTCCATTAGTATTATAATAGAAACTAAAATCATAATGTGTTCCTGCTGTAAGTGCAAAGCCAGGCGTCCATAACGAACTTGCTACGGTATTGCTCCACGCAATGTTCATATAGTTAGGGGTTGTTTTAGGAAGATTGTAGGTAGTAGTGGCAGCATTAGCAGATGTCCATGCCTTTGTTCCTGTAACAGTACTCCAGCAGCCTGGCACAACACCAGAGCCTATCGTTGTCATTCCATCAAAATTTTCTGTCCATGGAAAAGATGTTACCTCAAGGCATGTCGTTAATATACTACCGGCTGCCCCTGAAGAATAGGTGTAGGTACTGTTATAGTTGGCAGCCTTCATTACTATTACAAAGCCCACAGTATAAGAATTGTTCGCATTAAGCCCGGTAACCGTTACCGATGTTCCTGTACCGTTATACACGTTATAAGCCAAAGCATCGCCCTGGTATACAGTACCTGATCCAAATGTGGTGCTTGCCATATATGTTGAAGGGTCTGCTGTAGGGGTACCCACTGTTACAGCCGTTGTACCTTGTTTTACAAAAACCAGCACAGTATGCCTGGTAGGGTCAAATGTACCGGGCAATGTCCAGTTTAGTGTAGCAGCATTAGTGCCAACTCCTGTATTTGAAGTTACAGTAACATTGCCAGGGCGGGTAGCATAGTTAAGCGCCGGTATGGTACCGTCGGTTTTATAATCTATAGCCGTGCCACTGTTAGTATACGGCACGTTTTTAAAATAATACATAGTACCTGCCGTACCACCCGCTAAAGATCCGGTTGTAGTGGCACCACCCGCAACTTTTATTACCGGGCTGGGCGTACTTAGATTAGCATTGGCAGCATCAGTGCCGTCTACCGGGGTTGCGGCCGGGTCTGTAGTACTGCCGGTAAGTTTGTAACCATCCGGGGTAACAGTTCCTGTGGCAGCTGTCCAGGTAAAGGTTACCTGGGCAGTAGTAGCAGCGCTTACTGCAAGATTAGTTACATAGTTTGTAGGCTCAAGTTTTAAGGTTGTAAAGGTGCCTGAAGAGGTCCAGGTACTGTTATTACCGGCACCACACAAGGAACGCACCCAAAAATAATGCTGTGTGCCTGCTGGCAATCCTGTAAGGCCCACCGACGTACCGGTTGTGGTAAGGGGTGAAGCTGGGCTTGTAGGCGCAGTATTTGTAGTGCTCACGTAATATTCATAGCTGGCGGGTGACGAAGTTGAAGCCGTCCAGGATATTGTTGCTGTACTTGTAGTAACCGCGCTTGAAACAGGTGCTGTAGCAGGCAAACATGAAGGTGTCAGGTCTACAGATATGTCATCAACATAAAGATTCCATTGGTCTGCCGCAGAATAAGCATTAAAACCTATGTAGTAAACACCTGTAGTTGCCGGGGTAAAATCAATGGTAGCAGTAGTTTGCGTTGTACTGGCAATATTTGTATGATTAGCAAGCTGTATCGTCATATCGGCTGCGGCTGCACCTGTACCATAAGCTACTTTTAGCTTTTCGGTAAGTGTTGTACCGGCTGAGCTGTATTTGTATATTAACCGGTATGAAGTACCGCCGGTAAGGCTAAGCCCCTGCGTAAAAAACCATGCATTTGCAGCATTGCTGCTATTGTAGGTGTACTGTAATACCTTGCCCGCAGGCGCACTTGAAGAACCTGTAGATGTTATCCAGTTATTGCCTGATCCCGCATTTTGTATTGTAGTACATGACGGTATGGCCGGTACCGTAACCGACTCAAAATTTAATGAATAAGGCACTGTTGTACTATTACATAACGTAGTAAAATTTAGAGGTGTACCGGCTGGGAAGTATGTTGTGCCCCCGCTATTGGTTGCATAGGCCCTATAATAATATGTAATACCCGGAGAAAGGCTGCTAAGGTTTGTGCCATATACCCCACTTGCGAGGTTGGCACTGGAAACCTGTGTCCCTGTCCCTGAAGTGAAAGTAGAACTGGTACTGTATTCTATACCATAAACAGTGGTAGTAGTACAGCCCGCAGTTACAGCGGAACCGGATATGGTAGTGGATGTAGTGGTGGTGCTTCCTGCAGTACCTGCCGCAGTTATTGTAGGTGCAGAATTAACACCAGCACCGGTTACGGCGACTGATATTGCAGTGGCGCCACCTCCTGATACGGGAATACTACCATTATAACTTTGTATACCGGTTGGTGTAAGCTTTACATATACCGTTTGGCTTAGGGTGCCTGATGATGGCGTTAACGCTAATGAAGAAGTATATGTACCACTTAATGTGGTACTAAATGTATAGCCTGTTAAGGGGCCTACCACCACATCTGCGGTTGTAAGGCTGCTTCCCGATAATGTAAATGAATTTGTAGCAGACGCATTTGTACATACATTACCAAATGTAGCAACAGACCCCACACTAATATTTGGAGTTCCTGCTGGTACGTAAGTAAGTGACACATCGTCTATTGCACCGTAACCATCCGGAGCTACATTATCGGCATTAAAAGTAAAGATAAGGTTCGTTGTTGTTCCGGCTAACGCATTGGGCAACGTTACCGTTTGTGCAGTAAAACTTGTGACATTTGCTATCGGGTATGGGCCAAATTGGAGCGCTGTGCCTGTACCGCTTGGTAAGCTCCCACTTGAAGGTGTTCCCGTAGAGGTATATACCGCTATATAGTCATAGGGGGTACCCGAAAAAACGTCTGCGGCTGCCTGTTTGTATTTAAATGATAATACAATATTTGTGGCGCCTACCGGTACTGTTATTGACCTGTAAATGTGTACCGTTCTGGTTGCACCAGAGGAGCCTACATTAGTAGCACTGTTGCCAATAAATGCACAACGGTTTCCCGTATAGCCAGTTTGGCCGGTACCTACGTACCAAACACGGTTTGTATTAGTAGGGTGATTTACCACCGTCCATCCGTTAGCAGCAAATGTAGTTCCGTTCTCAAATCCGCCATCGCCTGTAGGCGAAATAAGGGTTTGACCATAAGACTGTAAAAAGCCTAAGAGTAAAAATGCCCCTAAGAGCAAAAACCTGTTTTTAAAAACTGTAAGGCAGTTACTGCCAAACAACACATTTCCTGCAGGTGGTACTCCCACCAGCGCTTGTAAGTACTTTTCTTTCATGTTACAACTGTTAAGGAGCCAAATGTATAGATTAAACAAATATTCAACATAAGTGGCTAAATATTTACTGTTTTATAACATTAGGGCACCTAAAAAAACAAATGAAACATTTTGATAAGCTGCTAAAAATAAATTATTGAATTATATTTAATAATTTTCTTAAAAAACAAAAATAACAAATTGTTATATTTTAAATAAAATAATGTAAAATGTGCATATTTTAAAATAATTAGCGATGTAAGGCAAAAAAATCAGTTAAAATGCAATGTTATAATTATAATAATACTACTACAAAGAGAGAAAATTGTTGAAAAGTATTCAATTCTTAAACAAATGATGACAATTGTTAAAAACCTAGGGTGTGCATACCATACTTTAAAACAAAATCCCCTGCTTAATTTGAGCAAGGGACTTATAAATTGGTTGGCCGGTAAGATTGGTGGTTGGTTTATTTTTCTACACTGTATCCTTTTTGCTTTGCAAGCGTTTGTATAGAGGCGGTTATGGCATCACCCAAGTCTGCACCGGACTTATTCTTCTTGGCTTCGGCATTTATATATTCCTGGCGCTTTTTAGCAAGGGTAGCTATTTCGTGCTGTATCGCCTTACGTTCTGCCGCTTTTTGCTCCACATAAGCTTTTATCTGTGCCTCGGTTTTATTTTGCAATTCTTTGGGCAATTCTTCTTTCTTTAATTTTTTTACAGCTTCTTTATCTTCTTTAACCTTATCTACAAGATCCCAACTATCATTTTTGTAAACCTCTTTAGATTTGCTCACGGCACGCTCTGTGTAATTAGCGGTAGAGATACTTTCGGCATTGGCATCCTGTTGTACCTGCATCTGTTTTTTAACCTGTCCCTGAGCACCATAGTTTACATAGGTACTATTCATACGGACATTGCATTCGCTTATCTTATCATCATAAGGTGTATTAATATATTGAACCGCCTCGTTTGAATTTATGTTAAAAAATTTACCCTTGGCAAAGTCGGCTCCATCTTTCCAGAGCAGGCTTATACCCTCTTGCGCGTTGCCGCAAAAAATAGTGTTTACAAATATATCTTTTACCAGCGCATCCCTAATAGCCTCTTTATAATTAACGCCGCCCTGGTTAAAACCTTCGTTACCGGCTATATATACCAACTTCATATCCTTTTCGTCATTCCCCCAGGTAAGCTGGCGTGTGGCATCCTGTATTACAGCGCCGCAATATTCGCTGCCGCCGTTTGTACGCAGGGCAAAAAGTTTCTCTGAGATAAGGTCAAGGTCTGTAGTGAGCGGCGCCACCTGGCGGATGTAGTTGCTTTGCTGTGCCAGCCCGTCGTTACCATACTCATAAAGGGCTATTTGTATATCGGGCGTTTGCCCTGAATATTTTAAGGTAGTAAGCGTGTTTACGATATTCCACAGTCGCGATTTTGCCTGTTCAATAAGGCCGTCCATACTGTTAGAGGTATCAAGCAGCAATGCTACCTGTATCTTATTGGTTATAGGCACAGGTGGTACGGTTGGCACGTCGGCGGGATTGTTTGCCGCAATATAAAGCGGGTCAGTAGTGTCCTGTTCGGTATTTTTGCAGCCTGCAAAACTTATAGATGCACTCAATAAAAGTAATGGGTAAATATGTCTTCTTTTCATGATGGGTGGAATTTTAGAATGTTATTATTTTATTTTGAATTTTGCTTTTATCTCGTAGCGCACTTTTATTTCAGCCATGTTTTGTATGCCGGTATCATTACTTCCGCCCCTACTCATGCTTCCGGCATTAAGCACCACATTGCTCGATGTGCTTTGCTGCCTGTAGCCGCCATTTATGCCTCCATATATAAATCCGTTGTACCTGTCATAATAAGGATAGTTGCCTGTGCCGGTACTGCTAACCTCAGGCACCTCTACCACACTTATAATACCGTCAAGCTCCTCCCCTATGCTTTCCAGCAGATATTCGGCTTTATCCCGGGCGGCTTTTATGGCTTCAATTTTTACCTGTTTGCGGTATTTTAATATATCGGTGCTTTTAGAACTTACTATACTGAGGTTATCCAGCCATTTTTTTTCATTAAAATCTTTCATCAATGTCAGTATATCGGTATTTTGCTTTACAGTAAAGCGCACCACTTTTCTATCAGTCTGGTTTCTGTAGTAATACCACCAGTGCCACCAGTAATAATAAGAATATGAAGCATATATACCCGCGTTATCGGCCGTAAGCGCTTTAACGGGAACACCATTTTTTTCAAGCACAGCATAAAACTCTTTTTCCACCTCATCAACAGCAACCCATTTTTTGCCGTCGTGGTATTGCATAAGGTTAACTTCAAATTCTACCTCATCAGGCCTCAGGCTTATTTCGGCGCTGCCGTTTACTTCAATAAATTTGGTATTATCTGCCGGCTGCTGCGCATTGGCAAAAAGTGAACTAATAACAAATAAGAATAGTAACAGTTGTTTCATTGTTAATTGGTTATGATTACAAAGCAAATGTATGCGGCTTACTAAAACGGTTTTTGCAGAATGGGTAAAACGGATATTTCACTTGGTAAAAACCATAGGAAAACTGTTTTTAAATAATTTATTTTACATTTATAAAATCTTATACCCATTATGCGCTTAGCCCATACCATTGTAGCACTGTTTCTTTCTATGCTTATAGCCCCTCAGCTACAGGCTCAGGACACCATTAAGAAGAAACAAAAGGCGTATGAACAAAAGGTAATTGATGTAACAGCCGCCGGAAATGCGCTGCAAAACTCCCTGAAAAAAAATAGCAACATAGAAATAGCACCCGATTATGAAAGGCTGGCAGCCGGCTTTGAGGCTAAGGCCGATTATCCGCGCGCTGAAGAATATTATAAAAAGGCGCTTGAAGTATACACATCATTAAAAGACAAAAGTGCCATGGCACGCCTGAGCCGCAGTATTGCAAAAGTGCAGGAACAACAAAATAAACTGAATGCAGCTGCCCTAAACTATAAAGCTGCCGAAAAAATTAGCCCCGATGCTAAAAGTGAAGCCCTTAATTATAACGACTTTAACCGGTTAAAAAACAGCAGTAATACCGTAGAGCAGGATAAATATGTGCGTGGCAATATTAAACTGCTCGAAAATGATAAGGAAACGGAAGAGGCATCTGAAGCGTATGTAAAAAAAGCGGAGATAGACCTGAAAAGCAATAATACCAAAGAGGCCATTAAAAGCTATAAAAAAGCGATAACCTATGCCGATGAGCCTGAGAAAATAGTAATGATAAACAACAGCCTGAGCAAGGTACTGGTAGCCACAAGCAGGTATGACGATGCTATAGCCTCGACCAAGCGGTTGCTGGATACCGCCCGCGTTCACAACAACCTCAGTGCTCAGCTGGGCTACCTGCAAACGCTGTCTGATATTTATTTTGAAAAAGGAACACCAAACGAAGCAGTACCCGTACTTAAAGAAACCTACAAAATAGCGCTGAAATCGGGCAAGACAACTGCGGCTAAAAAGAGCCTTGAGGGCCTGGTAGGCTACTACAAATCAGTGGGGGATTCAAAAAGCATCACGCCACTATATGAACGCTTTTTTAATGAATTTGACAGCCTCATACAACACGACAGCACACTGGTCGATGCAAAAACCATTCAGGTTACCGAGCAAAAAATAAAACAGCTTGAAAAAGAAAAAGTACTTAAAGATGAGTTGATATCCCGTAAAAATATATTCAACTACTTCCTTTTGGGGTCATTAGTGTTATTATTATTTTTTGTGGGTACCATAGTAAAGGCGTTTTATGCAATAAAGAATAAAAACCGTGAAATTGCATTGCAGTCGCTACGCCGCGAAATGAACCCTCATTTTATATTTAACAGCCTTAACAGCGTAAACCATTTTATTTCGCAAAACAACGAGCTGCAGGCAAATAAGTACCTTACCTCTTACAGCTACCTGATGCGCAATGTAATGGAGAACTCTAACCGGGATTTTATCCTGCTGGGTAATGAAATAGAGCAGCTTAACAAGTACCTGCAGCTGGAACACATGCGCTTTGCAAATAAATTTGACTATACCATTACCGTAGACGAATCTCTTGATACAGATGCCCTGTATGTGCCAAACATGATTATACAGCCGCACCTGGAAAATGCTGTATGGCATGGCCTGCGCTATAAGGATGAGAAGGGTTGCCTAAAAGTGGCATTTTACCGCTCGGGCAGCAGCGTTATTGTGACCATTGAAGACAATGGTATAGGACTGGCCAAAAGCAGCGAATTAAAGACCGACAACCAAAAGATACACAAGTCAAGGGGGATAACAAATACCCGTGAGCGTATAGGGCTGCTGGGCGAACTCTATAAAAAGGAGATTACCTTTAGCATTGCCGAAAAGCAATTGCCCGAAACCGGTACCGTAGTACAGATAATATTCCCGCTTATTTATAGTATATGACAGGACTTCAAAAAATAAGGAGCGTAATTGTAGAAGATGAAGCCGCAGCCCGGGATGTGCTGCGTAACTACCTGCAAAAATACTGCCCCCAGGTAGAAATAGTGGGCGAAGCCCAAAACAGCCGTGAGGCGGTACCGCTACTGCACGAACTACAGCCGCAGCTGGTATTCCTGGATGTGGAGATGCCGTTTGGCAACGCGTTTGACGTGCTGGAGGCTTGCAGCGATTTACAGTTTGAAACCATATTTGTAACGGCATTTTCGCAGTATTCGCTAAGGGCACTGAACCAGAGCGCGGCCTATTACCTGCTTAAGCCCATAAGCATTGAGGAATTGATACTGGCCGTAAACAAAGTGCAGCAGCAAATAGTTAAAAGCGAGGCATTTAACCGCAATAAGATTATAGTAGAAAACTTTAGGGAAAGTACGCCGGGTAAGCAGCGCGTAATTTTACCAACCATGGAGGGTTTTGAAGTAGTAAAAATGGAAGAAATTGTCCGTCTTAAGGGTAATGGTAACTTTACCGACCTGTACCTTACCAATGGTACAAAAAAAATGGCGTGCCGTTTCCTGAAGCATTTTCACGAACTGCTACCCCTGCCATTTTTGCGTGTACATAAGTCACACATTATCAATCTTAATTTTGTAAAGCTTTATAATAAAGGCAGTTATATAACGCTCGAAGACGGCAGTGAAGTAGAAATATCCGTAACCTACAAAGATGATTTTTTAAAGAATTTTAAGTGAGGTTTATTTGGATATTTTTACCACAAAGTGCACAAAGATTTTCACAAGGGCCACAAAGCATAATAAATAAAACGTATTTTTAAATTATTACGTGCACAACGCTGGCACGTAAAGCTTTGTGTCCTTCCGCCAAAGGCGGCTAACTTTGTGAAAATCTTTGTGCACTTTGTGGTAAAATTTGAGGTGAAAAATAACTATTCTATATTAAAAAACTAAACCCTCCTGTAATCGCCCTTCCAGTTAACAATTGCTTTTTTAATAGCACCTGCCGAAAGACCCTCTGAAATAGCACGGTTTAGTAACGGCACAAATTCCTCATCGGATGCAAAGCGCAGGGCAAACAACTGGCCTTCTGTAAGTTGTTCTTCTAAAGGTTCTAAACGGTTACCAGTGATAACAAAATAACGGTAGCGCAGTTCGTGCAATACAAGCCGGTTTTGCAATGTAAGCGCATAGTGCTGGCGCAGCATATAACTAAGCCATGTAAGGCAGCCAAAGGCAAACCCTATAGCAAGCCATATTACACGTTCATCTTCCATACACCAGGCACGGCAGGCACATAAGCCCATCGCAACAAGCATAACCGGATAAAATATAAAGTGGTGCGGCACATACCAGCGTATGTGGTTACTGTAGTTTTGTGGTTTCATTATTTACGTTAATCGTTTGTTTTGGGCTGAGGCTTCTATAAGCTTTTCAAGGCGCTGCAATTTAGTCTTTTCCTGCTTTGCTGTAACTATCCTGTGCAGGATCTGTTTTTTATAGCCCGGTGGCTGGGCTTCAAAAAAAGTCCATGCTGGTTTATCTGCCTTAAAAATACTGAGTAACCCTTCCGGCAGTTCTGCTGTTTTTTCCTGTTCAAATGCATAGATCCTTGATTTTGCTTCCGTGCGTTTTCCAAACGCGGCCAGGCCAGCATCTTTCATGAGGCCGACTTTTGTTAGCTTTTCCACTTTCGCAATATTTACTGCACTCCATATACTGCCTGCTCTTCGGGGTGTAAAGCGTATGCTGTATGCTTCGCCATCTACAGTGCGCCGCACACCGTCTATCCAGCCGTAGCACACTGCCTGGTCTACAGATTCTGGCCAGGTCATGCTTTCCTTACCTGAGCCTACTTTATAAAAACCAACAAGTAGTTCGGTTTCCGATTTATAATTGTCCTCGAGCCATAGCCTGAAATCGTTTTGCGTTTTAAAAAAAGTCGGTTCCATATTAACCAATGCTTTCTATTACTTGTGTTACCTGGCGTATGTCGGTCAGGGGGCTAAAATTTGGGTGCACCACCTCATGGTCTATGCGCTCATGCGCCCAGGTGGTATGAAACGGGATATGGCAGGCATATCCACCTATCTCCAGCACAGGGAGCACATCACTGCGAAGCGAATTCCCTATCATCATCAGTTCATTAGGTTCTATCTCAAGGCGCTTCAACAACTTCTCATAGTTAACAGCCTCCTTATCCGCCATTACTTCGATATGGTGAAAATAAGGGCCCAGGCCGCTGTCGTGCAGCTTGCGCTGCTGGTCTTTAAGGTCGCCCTTAGTAGCTACTACCAGTTTATATTTGCCGTGAAGCTGTTTTAGGGTTTCTTCTACCCCATCAATAAGCTCTATAGGTTTTTGCAGCAGTTCTTTACCCAAATCGAGTATGCGGGTAATGTGTTTACTTGTAAGGGTACCGCCAGATATGCTTATGGCGGTCTCCACCAGGCTCAATATATAAGCCTTTATACCATAACCATATAACGGCAGGTTTTTAATTTGTATCCTGAAAACTTCTTTGCTAATGTTCTGGTGGCTAAGGTAGTCTTCCATCAATATGCAAAAAGCTTTCTCTGTTTCTTCAAAATAGGGTTCGTTTATAAAGAGCGTATCGTCAGCATCAAAGGCTATTACTTTTAGTTTCATAAGGCTTATATCAATTGCAAGATAAATATAAGGTTTTTTAACGAATACTAATGCATAGCCAGGACACAGGATATTACTTTATAGTAAAGCCTCACAAAAAACGGTAAAAGGTAAAAATAGTCGACACATAGCACAAATATGACTTCTGTTAAAATTAAACTAATTATTATATTGCCTTGTCCGAATAAACTACCCCAAAAATGAAACACTTACTGGTTATTGCAGCAGTGCTGTTGTTTTCTGAATCATCCGCCCAGGTTGTATTTGAAAACAAAGGCAGCATGAAAATACATGTTGCCATCGCGTATTTTAAAACCGGATCCGGATGGCTCTCCGAAGGATGGTTTACCCTAAAGCCCGGAAGCCGTGAAACGCTCTATGTACCACCGCCAGGGAGTAGCCAAAATTTTTATTATTGTGCTAATGTAGAAAAAAGCGATAGCTGGCTGCTTGGCGATGTAAGTTTTCAAATAAATAAGCTGCATGCTTATTTATTTGAAAATGCAGACCAGCCTTATATGGGCAATGATGTTAATATACAAAGCGTTAAATTTATTGAAAAAATAATTGACCCTTCGCGGGAAACTGTTATAACCCTGGATCCTGTAAACCTTACTTACCATAAGAAACGGCATGGTAAATGGCGCTTTTCGCTTGATAAGGAGGGTAATTTTGCCGAGATAAGCACTGATGGTGAATATTACCGGGAAATTAATTTTGATCAGGGCGAGCCCATAGGATGGTGCAGGGATTTTTATAAAAATGGCGCAATTAAAGCCGAATATAAGTTACTCAGCGAAAAGCCATTTGTATATGATGGGAAATGCACAGCATACAGGGAAAATGGCACTGTAGAACGTGAAACTGTTTACAGAAACGGCATACCTACCGAAGAAGTTGTTTTTGATGAGAGCGGGCAGCGCTTTGAGAAAAAGGCTACCTACTATGTTACTAAGATGCCTGTACAAAATATATTTCTTAACAGTACCACAGACGATTTTTATAAAAAGGGGCACTCTAAATCGCTTATCCCTGTAGAGCTGCCACCCAATACAGTAGAATGGTACTATGAATATGTAGTGTCGAAGGATGCCTCTATAGCTACCGAACTTTCTAAGAAATTTGACCTGGATGCACAGCTTGCACGTTACATGGCACAGCCGGCAGGACCCAACAATATTTTACTGAATACATTAAACCCGCCCATTGGAAACGATGTAGCCGACATTTACCTGATAGAACTGGAACACTGCGAAAATTTTATGAAAAATGGGCATATTGAATATTTCCCTGCAGGATCACGGCTCAATTACAAATCAGGTATTGTACAGGTAAAAGACCTTAAGATGAGCAAACCCTTTATTGGCGTAAAGAACAAGGATATTAATTATGGCATAAATATTTCATTGCAGGTGGTGGCCGTGGTTTCTAAGCTGTAATTAGCGCTTCCTGTTAATTATAAAGCCATTAGTTATTGTATCAAACCCCATTTTGGGGTAATATTCCATAGCGCCCGGTGCCGAAAGTAATATCAGTGTTACAGTATCACCCATTTTTTGCTGTGTAAGCGCTATTAATTTTTTACCAATACCACGCTGTTTATAATCGTCGTGTACTGCCAGGTCGCTCAGGTAGCAGCAATAGCAAAAATCGGTAAGCGAACGCGCCACACCCACAAGTTTATCATCATGCCATGCCGTAATAATGAGGTTAGAATTGCTGTACATTTCGGCAATGCGGTCTTCATCATCTATAGGCCGGTTTAGGCCGGAACTCTTATAAACTTCTATGACCTGCGCCGTATCGGGCATAACATCGGTTCGATAAATGATATCCATAACCCAATAATTATGAAACTAACTGGCTGGAGTGCGCCGCCACTACCTGCCATTGGCTTCCGTTAAAATGCCACACCCTTGTAAACCTGAAAATACCTACCGAGACATGCCCGTCATATTCGCTGCTTAGGTTTTTAACCACCGATACAATTGCCGTATTACTATCCAGCACTTCAATAAGCTGTGCACTTATATCAATACTGTATATCTCAAGCTTTCCGCTGCTGTGGGTTTGCAGGTCATCCTGCTTTGTTATCAGGTGCCCGTTATGATTGGTAAATATAAGGCCATCTGCCAGCAGGGCATCCAGCTCCGCAACGTTACTGCCTTTCATGGCTGCGATAAGGCGTTCTTCAAGGGCTTCTATTTGTATTTTGGTGTCCATTTATTTGGTTTTTAGCAATTTAAATATGTTAGGGTAATCGGTAACAAAACCATTATCATCAGTAGTTATGAGCGCGCTGAAATCATCATCTGTATTTTCATACATCCAGCTGTTGCCGCCTTTTTTGGTATAACGCTGCACTTTGTGGCTTATGGTATTCTCAAGCACATCAAAATATACTACGCTTATTTGCTGAGGCTCGCCTTCAATAAAATTAAGCGAGCGAATGGGCAATGTGTTAGTTAATGGCGTAAACGAAATATCTACAAAAACAGCTTCACCAAAGTCGGCCAGGTCAGCACCGCTTTTATTCGTCCATATCGCGCCATTGCGTGTGTAGACGTGGTGGTGTTCTTCCTGCCTCAGCGTGTAGCGCATGTCAATCTCAAGCACCTCCCAGTTAGTCGTAAGCTTTAAAAAATATTCGATATACACCGGTAGCTTACCGGCCCAGCCTTCAATTTCACTGCGGATAATGATTTCATCGCTGTGATAATTTACCGCGCAATGTTCTTCGGTATCATACAGTAATCCTTCCCATACAAAGCTCTGTTGCATAACTTTATTTTACTGCAAGTTAGGAAAAATCCTAAGTATAGGAACTGTGATTTAAGAAAGGTTTAAGCAAAATTTTGAACTCACAGACTATATGAAGCTATTACACAAAGTCCCACAAAGAAGGCACAAAGTCGCTCAAAGTGTCCTAAAATTAGACTTAGTGAATCTTTGCGCCTGCTTTGCGAAATATTTTTAACCAACAAAAAATCCGCACTCAGGCAGATTTTAAATCATATTAAAATATTGTTTACCGGCTTTTCATATACCCTATCTTCTGGTTGCGGCTGTTAACCAGCGTGCCGCCATTTGCTACGTATATCCTTTTATCAGAATCCTCATCAGAAAACATCATAGTGTAACCGCTACGATCAGATTTATAAAGTTTGCCAATAAGGTATACTTTGCTGTTTTCTACCTGTACCAGATTACCCTTTGTTGTCAGGTAGTACTGCCCGTGTGGGTCCTGAGTAAAATATACATCAGAGCGTACGCTTGCGGCAATACTTTGCTGCAGGCTCCTGTTTGAGGCAGGTACATCGCGTGTTGCAACCGTATTAGATTTTACCGTTATGGGTTTCACAACAGGCTTTGGCGTGGCAGTAGTACGTGAAACAGCCGGTGTTGCCGCAGCAACTGCATGCTGCGTGGCAACTGTTGCGGCAGGTGCGGCAATGGTTTTACCCACATCTCCCGCATTACCCCAGCCGTTTGCAATAAACGAAAGCCTGTCGCGCTTGGGAGGGTGGGTTTTAGTTCCGTTAGGCGAAGATATAAGGGCCATAACCGCTTGGGCATCTGGCAATGATGCACCCATTTTGTGCAGCACAAACCCGCTGAACTCATCGGCATCAAGCTCTGTTTGGGGGCGTGAGCCCACATTATCGAGTGTATGCCCGTTAAGGTGGTGGCCTATTTCGTGCGCCAGTATACTTATTGCGGCCCAGTTAGTCCCTGTAGATGCGTTTATCTTATCCATAAAATCAGGGTTGTAAAGTATAAAGCGCTTGCCGTTTAGCATTACGGCAGCGGCATTGGGCACATTGGCAGCCCTAAGTTCAAAGTTGGGTTTAAGCCCAATAACCGCCATCATTTTACTGATTACTTTTTCGGCTGTAGGCCCTGATTTAAAAGTGGTAATATCGCCCGTAACCTCTTCGCCATAGTAACTGCACATGTGCGAATATTTAAGGGGAGCGAAACTCTTTTGTGCCAATGCCGGCACCATGCAGCACAACGCTGCGATAAACATGCAGATTTTTATGCCTCTCATACGTCAGTCAGGTTAAAGTGTGTAATTATAACCAGTAACGCAAATTAAAAGCCAAAAAGTATTTTGTAAGTTGTTAAGGGAGAATATTTAACACTATAACGATTATTGTAATAACCTCCATACGATTAGTAAAAACAGGGCTCCCATATTATTACCCGTATCAGCAGCCTCGAGTATGCCCTTTGCCTATCGGCATCGCTGTACATATTTACAGTGCTCCCGTCAGGTAATCTTTTCTTAGCCGTGTAAATAGCGTACGAAGCAAAAAAACCTGCACTAAAATGCTCCAGGCTTTTCCGGTTGTGCCAGCTGCTCAACCCGTTCAGCACGCATTTTCTTTTCTAAAGCCTAATCAACATGCTTACCTCGTTCTTTAAGCAACTTTTTTGCGAGCAGATAGTCAAACTCATTCCATTCGTCTTTTTTTTGCACCAGGTCATGTAACTCTTCATCCGTAAAATCTAAAAGGTAATAGCCGTCCGGCACATTAGCTATCTGTGCTTCGGCTATTTGTTCGAGGTATGCCTGCGCCCTTTCAAAATCTTTATGCTGAATTTTAATCGCATATTCCTTTTGAAATTCACCACTGAAATTGCTGTCCAGCCCGGATGAAACTTCAACAATTTCCGCTGGCATTTCATTAGTTTCCAGCAACGCCTTAAGGGCTTTGGCCTCTTCAATAAAAGCGTAGGTTTTAAAAACACGAAGTTCAGCATCCATGGCAATTAGGTTTTATATACATAGGTAAAAGTAATAAAGCAAAGCACAACATGTATATTAAATGCCGATTTTTCCCTACTTTTACGCTTTAGCAATTTTACATACAAATGCCGGAAACCCTTACCCTTTTATTCGCCTTTATCATTGCCTTAGCCATAGGTGTTTTTATAGGGAAAATTATTTTTACATCTAAGGCAGCCGCCAATAATAAAGTATTTGAAGAACGGCTCATCAGCCAGCTTACGCTTATAGAACAGCTGAAGGCGCAGGCAGCCAATGAGAAGCTAACCACCGATAAACAACTTATACAACTACAACAGGAGCGCGACATCATACGCCAGAGCAAAGACGCCCTAAGCGTACAGCTAACTAAAAAAGAGGCCGACTTTGATAACCTGCTGGAGCGGATGCGCGAGCAACGCCAGGAAACGGAAGAACTTCGGGAAAAATTTACAAAGGAGTTTGAAAACCTTGCCAATAAGATACTGGAGGAAAAATCAACCAAGTTTACCGAGCAAAACCAGCAGAACCTTAAAACCATTTTAGGCCCGCTTGCGGAGAAGATTCACCTTTTTGAGCGCAAGGTAGAAGATACCCATAAAGAAAGCATCGACTACCATGCGGCACTGCGCCAGCAAATTTTAGGCCTTAAGGAAATGAACGAGGCTATGAGCCGCGAAACGATTAACCTTACCCGAGCGCTTAAAGGCGATGCCAAGATGCAGGGTAACTGGGGCGAGCTGATACTGGAGCGTGTATTGGAGAAATCGGGGCTGGAAAAAGGCCGCGAATATTATGTACAGCAAACCCATACCAACGAGGAAGGCGGCCGCATACTGCCCGACGTGGTAATAAACCTGCCCGACGGCAAAAAAATGATTGTAGACAGCAAGGTGTCTCTTGTAGCGTATGAGCGCTATATAAATGCCGACGACGATCCGCTGCGCCTGGTACACCTAAAAGAGCACGTAAACAGCATCCGCCGCCATATCGACCAACTGAGTGCTAAAAATTACCATGACCTCTACAGTATGGAAAGCCCTGATTTTGTGCTGCTTTTCATACCTATGGAACCGGCCTTTGCCATAGCCCTAACTGAAGATACCACGCTGTACAACAAAGCCTTTGAACGCAACATTGTCATCGTTACGCCCAGCACGCTGCTGGCTACGCTGCGCACTATCGACAGCATGTGGACGAACCAGAAACAGCAGGAAAACGCACTGGAAATTGCACGCCAGGCTGGTGCGCTATACGATAAGTTTGAGGGTTTTGTAGGCGACCTCATCAACGTGGGAAAAAAAATGGAGGAGGGCAAAAAAGCCTACGAAGGTGCCATGGGCAAACTCGTGCAGGGCAAAGGCAACATTATCGTATCTATAGAAAAATTAAAGAAAATGGGTGCCAAGGCAAAAAAGGCATTACCCGAAAACATACTGAACCGGGCATTACAGCAGGATGAGGATGCCCTTTTAGAAAAAGACCCTAACGAATTGCTTAATTCATGAAAAATAGTATATCAGCGTCGGGCCACAGGAAAGCAAGCGCATCAAAAGTTACCATATCAGAACTGATGCTGCCCAGCCACCAGAACTTTAGTGGGAAGATACACGGCGGTTACATCCTTATGCTTATGGACCAGATAGCCTTTGCGGCGGCCTCAAGGTATAGCGGCACGTATTGCGTTACGGCCAGTGTAGATACGGTTGACTTCCTTAACCCTATAGAGGTGGGCGAACTCGTAACCCTAAAAGCATCGGTAAACTATGTGGGCAACAGCAGCATGATAGTGGGCATCCGGGTAACTTCAGAAAATATAATGACGGGGGTAGAAAAGCACTGTAACTCATCTTACTTTACCATGGTTGCTAAAGACAAGGAAGGTAATACCGTAAAAGTGCCCCCAATGGAACTTAATACATTTACCGAAGTACGTCGCTTTTACAGTGCGCTTAAGCGTGTAAGCCTTAAAAAAGAACGCAGCCTCCATGAGGAAACTTTTGACCATAAAAGCCCGGAAGCCTTAGACGGGCTTAAAAATTATCGCGTTATGCTGGCGCTTGAAAAATAGTAAAGATTTATATATTTGCAACTTACATAATGCGAAACCTACATGAAACAGTTGCACGGGCTTATACTATTTTTACTTTTTAGCATACTTGCCTCCTGCGGGAGTAACGGCAACGACGACTACATTCCACTACCGGAATCGCCCGTAGTGATGGACCTTGCCGCGGTTCCTTATGCCAGCCTAAGCGATTATAACTTCTTTGAGGGAGAAATTAAAAACCTCAGCCCTGTGTATGGCGTACTGCCGTATGACCTTAACAGCAGCCTCTTTACTGATTATGCTAAAAAGAAGCGTTTTGTATGGATGCCAGCAGGCGCTAAAGCCACGTATAGCGAAGACGGCAAGGTGCTTAACTTCCCGGTAGGTACCGTACTGATAAAAACATTTTACTATGACGCGATTGAAGAAGGTGGGGAAACCGACCTTGTAGAGACGCGCCTGATGATAAAAAAGGCATCCGGATGGATTTTTGCTGACTACGTTTGGAATGAAGACAGGACTGCCGCGGTTTTAAGCACGCAACATACCGGCCACCGTCTTGTAAAGTGGTTAAAGGACGGAGAGGTACGCCAAACGTATTATAAAATTCCGGCTACTGTACAGTGTGCGCTGTGCCATACAGTAAACGACCAGCCTACAGCCATTGGCCTCAAGCCGCAAAACCTGAACAAAAATTATACCTATGCCGATGGGGTTAAAAACCAGTTGGCAAAATGGGTGGAATTTGGTTACCTTGATACCGCTCCACAAAACATCGCAAGCACGGTAGACTGGACCGATACCACCAAACCACTGGAACTCCGCGTGCGCTCCTACCTTGATATTAATTGTGCACATTGCCATACCGATGGTACCTACTGTGGGTATACACCCATGAACCTGGCGTTTAACAAAACAACCACCCCGGAAAATTTTGGTATCTGCAGGGTACCTGTAGATTTTGTAACCGGCGACCAGCAATATATTGTTAAAGGGGGCGATGTGGAAGGTTCGTTGATGCATTTCAGGATGACGACTAACATCCAGAGCGAAATGATGCCGCTCATAGGGCGTTCGGTTATAGATGAAGATGCTGCGGAAATGATAGAAGACTGGATAAACAGCGTACCTGATACCTGCGATTAACCTTATATCTTCATCCAAAATTATTTTATGTAAAAATTTATAATTTTAACATTTAACATTCTTTATTCTGTTTTAACTTGGTAATATTCACATATATTTGCAACACACAGACAACATTTTGCAAATATGAAATTACATGCGACCATACTGAAAATTTCTATCTTACTCATGCTCGCCGGCACTATGCTGTCCTGCGGTTCAGACGATTCATCCGAATATAAACCGGTATCACCTGTAGTGGCCGACCTTACTGTTGTGCCTTACCCTAAACTTAGCGACTACCATTTTTTTGAAGGGGAAATGAAAAACCTTGAGCCGGTTTATAAAGTTATCCCGTATGACCTTAACAGCGGCCTATTTACTGATTATGCCCATAAAAAAAGGTTTATCTGGATGCCGGAGGGCGTAAAGGCAACTTATAATGGCGACGGCAAGGTACTGGAGTTTCCCACAGGTACAATCTTGATAAAAAACTTTTATTACGATAATGTACAGCCGGATAATACAACACGTATAATTGAAACCCGGCTGATGATACGCAAAAGCACAGGCTGGATATTTGCAGATTACATTTGGAACGACGAGCAAACCGAGGCTTATTTTAACCTGGCAGGTGGATATACCCCGGTTACCTGGATGGAAGGCGCAGAACAAAAAACAACAAATTACCGCCTGCCACCTGAAACCGAATGCTTTACCTGCCACAAAAAACAGGAAACAATAGCGGCAATAGGCGCAAAACCCCAAAACCTAAATAAAAACTACTTATATGCCGATGGGGTGCAAAACCAGTTATCGCGCTGGGTAGAGGAAGGTTATCTTAATGAGGCACTGCCACAGCAGATAACAAGCACGGTTGACTGGACAGATACCTCACTACCTTTAGAGCTGCGCGTGCGCTCCTACCTTGACATTAACTGTGCCCATTGCCACAGCGATGGTGCCCATTGCGATTACAGGCCCATGCGTTTTGCATTTAGCGAAACCGGCGTTGCGGCAAACCTGGGCATCTGTGTACCGCCGGAAGAAAATATAAACAGCTCGCTTACCTATATTGTTACAAAAAAGAACGCGCTCAGGTCGGTAATGCGTTACCGCATAAATAGTACCGACCCTGCACAAAGGATGCCCATACTGGGCCGTACTGTAGTGCATACTGAAGCCGTAGCGATGATAGAACTATGGATAAACAGCATGGACGCGCCGTGCCCGTAACTTAAAACATACAAAAACACGCATATGAAACACTTACTTACTATTGCCTTTTTATGCTTTTGCTTTACAGGCATAAATGCCCAGCAAACCTGTGCCACTGCCGTAGCTGTAACGCCGGGAATATATGATGTAACGCTTGCCGAAGAAAGCCAGGTGCCCACACCATTGTGTACCCAGGGCTCTAATAATCCTACGAGCAGGGGTGCCTGGTATACCTACACCCCTGAGGTAACAGTTACTGCTACAGTAAGCACCCTGATACCCGGTTATACGGAGCACGACACCCGTGTTCATATATATTCCGGTACGTGCGACAACCTGCTTTGCGTGGGCGGCGACGATGATAGCGGCGGCGCGCCCGGCTATACCTCTATTGCATCGTTTACAGCAGTGGGCGGTACTACCTACTATATAGCGTTTGACAATAACTGGAACAGCGACAACTTTAGCTTTAACCTTACCGAGGCCGAATATGTGCCCCCTTTGTTTACCGACCAGTTTATAACGCTTGATGGTTACCGCAAATGGTGTATCGTAGACCTTAATGGCGACTATCTTGATGATATTGTAGCATCGGGTAATGGCTTTGTAAATGTCTTGTACCAAAACAACGGCACTCCCGGCTTTACGGCAGCTACACTAACGTCCCCTACTATAAATAACATGACCGACTGGAGCATGGCCGCAGGCGATTATGACAGCAATGGCTTTAACGACTTACTGTATGGCAGTGGCGGGGGTGCAAGCTTACTACTTGCCAACGATACCGGTACGGCCTATACTACCGTACTTAATACGCCCATATCTATTTTTTCGCAGCGCTCTAATTTTGTAGATGTAAATAACGATGGAAAGCTCGATGCCTTTGTATGCCACGACTTAGCCCCCAACGTATGCTTTATAAACGATGGCAACAGTGGCTTTACGTTTCAGCAGGGTGGCCTGGGCGACTGGCCCAGCGGCGGCAATTATGGTTCTATATGGATTGATTATGATAATGATGGCGATAGCGACCTTTTTATTGCTAAATGCCGTGGCGGTGGCGACCAGGCCGCACTTGACGAACTGCACCGCAACAATGGCGACGGCACGTTTACCAATGTAGCCGTGGCAGCAGGCCTATCAGACCTGCACCAGTCGTGGAGCGGTGCCTGGGGCGATTATGATAACGACGGCGATATGGATGTAATGATAGGTAACAGCGCAGGCGCCTTTGGCAGCGCCGACCCTAACGATCCTTTAAACGCGCACAAGCTTATGCTCAATAATGGCGACGGTACCTTTAGCAATATTACCGCTGGCTCCGGATATGATACATTTACAACGCCCAGCCTGGTACACGTAGCCCACGATTTTAATAACGACGGCTTTATAGACATCTTTGGGGGAGGCCATAGCATTATGTACAACAATGGCGATATGACCTTTTCACCAAAAATTATCCCGGCAGACAGCGGCCCTATAGGCGACCTTAATAACGATGGTTTCCTTGATATACAAAATGATAACCATATTTACTTTAATACCCCTAACGACAACCACTGGATTAAAATAGAACTTGAAGGGACCGAGAGCAACCGAAACGGTATAGGCGCGCGGGTAGAAGTGCATGCAGCAGGAGCTGCCTGGGGCGATACCCAGATACGCGATGTAAAGAGCGGCGACGGGTTTTGGTACATGAGTTCGCTAAATACTTATTTTGGCCTTGGTGCTGTTGACGCTATAGACAGCGTGGTTATAAAGTGGCCCTCTGGTGTTATAGATACAATTATATCTCCGGCTGTAGACCAAAGCCTCCACATTGTGGAAGGCAGTAATGTTTTAAGTACTGCTCTAAATAGTACCTCTGCATTCACCATTTACCCTAACCCCGCAAAAGATGTGCTTACCATAAATACAACCGCATCGTTTGAGCCGGTTAAGGCAAGAATTTATACTATAGATGGTAAAGTGGCATGGTCCGGCAGCATTACTGGCAGCAAAATATCTATCCAGCAACTACAAAAGGGCACATATATACTTACCCTACAGGATATACAAGGCAAACAGCACAGCACTAAATTTATTAAAGGATAAAAAAAATGGCCGCAAATTGCGGCCATTGTACTTATATACTGAAGTTTATTTTGCGGAAACATCTACCGTGGTAGCTTCTGCGATTTTTTTATACGTGCCGTTTTCCAGCTTCTCACGGATGGCTTCATAAGCAGTAAGCGTCTGGTCGATGTCTTCTTTAGTGTGTGTAGCGGTAGGTATCATCCTAAGCAGTATAATGCCTTTAGGGATAACGGGATATACCACAATACTAAGGAAAATACTGTAATTTTCCCTAAGGTCGTTTACCAGCGCCATGGCTTCGGGTATGCTGCCTTCCAGGTATACAGGGGTAACACAGGTATTGGTGTCGCCTATATTAAAGCCCTTTTCTTTAAGGCCACCCTGTAGGTAGTTTACATTTTCCCACAGTTTGTCTTTAAGTTGCGGTGTGGTACGCAGCAGGTCAAGGCGTTTAAGGGCTCCTTTAACCAGTAGCATAGGCAATGCTTTGGCAAACATCTGGCTGCGCAGGTTATATTTTAAAAAGTCGATAACATCTTTATCCGCAGCTACAAATGCGCCTATGCTGGCCATAGATTTAGCAAATGTGCTAAAATATACATCTATACCATCCTGGCAACCCTGCTCCTCGCCGGCGCCGGCGCCGGTGGCACCCAGCGTACCAAAGCCATGCGCATCGTCTACTAAAAGGCGGAAGTTATATTTTTCTTTAAGGGCAACAATTTCTTTTAGCTTACCCTGCTGTCCGCGCATACCAAAAACACCCTCGGTAATTACAAGTATACCGCCGCCCGTGGTTTCAGCCATGTTAGTGGCGCGCTCCAGGTTTTTCTCAATGCTCTCTATATCGTTGTGCTTGTAGGTAAAGCGCTTGCCCATATGAAGGCGCACACCATCTATAATACAGGCGTGGCTGTCTACATCATACACTATAACATCATTTTTGCTTACCAGTGCATCTATGGTGCTCACCATACCCTGGTAGCCAAAGTTTAACAGATAAGCCGACTCCTTTTTAACAAAAGCTGCGAGTTCCTGCTCGAGCTGCTCGTGCCAGCTGGTATGGCCGCTCATCATCCGGGCACCCATAGGGTAAGCCGCTCCATATTCGGCAGCAGCCTCTGCATCTACCTGGCGTACTTCCGGATGGTTTGCAAGGCCAAGATAATCGTTTATACTCCAGTTAATTACCTCTTTACCATGAAACATCATGCGGTTGCTAAGGGGGCCTTCAAGCTTAGGAAAAACATAATAACCCTCTGCCTGTGAAGCCCACATGCCTAATGGGCCTTTATTTTTTTGAATCCTTTCGAACAGATCTTTTACCATAAATCAAAATTTACTTTTCGTAATTTAAAAACGCACCAAAAGTAATTATTAAATTGCTGTTATCATAATAATTTTAACTTCTTATGCAGGGGCAACCTATTAATTTAGGCTAATAATACAAACAGGAAGGCAGTTTTAAAAAAAAATTATGAAAACGTTAGCGCTAACAATATTTTTTTTAGATTTACTACATAAACAATCAAAAACAAATACAAATGGATTCTCAGAAAGTAGACATGTTCCTTATGGCA
The DNA here is from genome assembly GCF_046613695.1 of Flavobacterium sp. RHBU_24. Classification (NCBI taxonomy): domain Bacteria; kingdom Pseudomonadati; phylum Bacteroidota; class Flavobacteriia; order Flavobacteriales; family Flavobacteriaceae; genus Flavobacterium; species Flavobacterium sp. RHBU_24. The sequence continues at coordinate 25,679 of NZ_JBKJHD010000025.1, forward strand.
AATGGTAAGCACTTTAGCCCTGCCCATATCAATTTTATACGCGAGAGGCTGCAGGCCGTGGACGATTCTAAATGGGGCATGATTAACAGCGTTGACCTTAAAGACCCTACAACAGTGCTTATAGTTTCAATATTTGCCGGCAGCCTTGGCATAGACCGTTTTATGATAGGCGATACCGGCCTGGGTGTAGGCAAGCTATTAACATTAGGAGGTTGCGGCGTATGGTGGCTGGTCGACTTGTTCCTTATACAGGATGCGACACGCCAAAAAAATATGGAGAAACTACAAATGTACCTATAGTGTAATGAGCAGGTCCAGGCTATACCTGTTACTGGGCACATTAACAATAGTTGGTTATGTTTATTTGGCCTACAGCCTGTTCAGTCATAACCATAGCGGCATAACCGTTTGCCCGATAAAGAACATAACAGGTATACCCTGCCCTTCCTGCGGTACCACACGCGCCGTAATAGCTATAATATATGGGCATTTTAGCAAGGCCGCATTCATAAACCCACTGGGCTACTTAGCCGCGGCTTTTATGGCGGTGCTGCCATTATGGTTGTTGCACGACCTGATTTTACAAAAAGATACATTACGCGTTAGCTACGCTACAATGGAAAATTATATAAAAGGCAGCAAATTAATTATAGTGGTTGCCGCGTGCCTGATGCTTACAAACTGGATATGGAACATTTATAAAGGCTTATGAACAACACTAACCATACCCTGCAGCCTTATGAATATGAAGCCGCAGGCAATGCATACCTTATGTCATTAGCAGCAGCGGTAGCCGGCTTACCCCTGCCCATTATAAATGTTATCGCTGCTTTTATTTACTTTTTGGCAAGGCGAAAATCATCTTACGCCATACGCTGGCACTCATTGCAGGCGTTGCTGGCACAATTAATCGTAATGCCTTTTAATAGTATTGCCCTGGGATGGACACTTTCTATTATTTTACATCAGCATCCTTTTAGCGCCTGGGTATTACCCCACAGTGATCATATTGTGACGCATTCAGACTTTACGCAGTTTAGCTTTCCTCCCCTATTCTGGGCCTACCTGGCTTTTGTACTGCTTTTAAACATCTTTGAGTTTATCGCCGTAATTTCTACAGCAATACAGGTACGTAAAGGTATTAATGTACGTTGGTTTGGCATTGCTGTCATTACCGACGCACTTTGCAGCAAAGAAAACCGCGACCCCTATACTATTTAAGTCGGCTATATTTAATGACATTTCTTTGTAACAAATGTTCCTTGAAATTGTCTTATATAAAAACACGATTTAACGACCACAAATTAAAACACCATGGACGCGAATAAAGTAGATATGTACCTGATGGCGAATGCCAAATATTTTTTACCACAACACATAAATTATCTCAGGGAGAGTTTGCTGAAACTTGACGACTCACGGTGGATAATGCTAAATACCGCAGATATACATGACCCCGGTAACGTACTGCTGGTTTCTATATTTGGAGGTAAGCTGGGCATAGACCGGTTTATGATAGGCGATGTGGGCCTGGGCGTTGCAAAGTTGCTTACCTGCGGCGGATTCTTTATCTGGTGGCTGGTAGATCTGTTCCTGATACAGGATGCCACACGTGAAAGGAACATGGAAAAAATACAGCGTTTCTTGTAAAACATCTATTTTTGCAGTATGAAACTTGTATTTGCATCAAACAATATAAATAAGATTACCGAAATAAAGCACCAGTTGCCACCGGATATCGAGCTGCTGAGCCTTGAAGATATAGGCTGCCTTGAAGATATTCCTGAAACGGCTGATACCATAGAAGGCAACGCAATATTGAAAGCCAACTATGTTACTGAGCGGTATGGTTACAACTGCTTTGCAGACGACACCGGCCTTGAGGTAGATGCGCTTAACGGGGCGCCCGGCGTATACAGCGCACGCTATGCCGGCGAAGATAAAGATGCAGACGCCAATATGGATAAACTTTTAAAAGAACTGGAGGGTAATAGTAACCGGGCCGCCAATTTCAAGACGGTTATAGCGCTCAATCTAAACGGTGCGCAGCATTTATTTACCGGGATTGTAAACGGCAGCATCACTATGCAAAAGGCGGGGGATAAGGGCTTTGGCTACGACCCCGTTTTCAGGCCGGAAGGACTTGAGGTGACTTTTGCGCAAATTTCGCTTGACGAAAAAGCGCTCCTTAGCCATCGCGGCAGGGCAGTAAAACAACTCATCTACTTCCTTAAAAAATAACTGACTGATAGTCAATATATATCTTAAAAATAAATCTGCAATAGCCATTAGCTTATATGGTTAATAAATTGTACCTTTGCGGCTTATTTAAAAGCATATATGAACAAATTTGAACTATTGGGGCTAAGCGAGCCGCTGTTAAAAGCGATAGCCGACCTGGGTTTTGAAAACCCGTCGGAAGTACAGGAGAAAGCCATACCCCTATTATTGGAAAAAGATACCGACATCGTGGCACTTGCCCAAACCGGTACAGGCAAAACTGCTGCATTTGGCTTCCCGCTTATCCAGAAGATAGATCCTGAAAACAGAAACACACAGGCACTGATACTTTCGCCAACGCGCGAACTTTGCCTGCAAATTACTAACGAAATAAAGTTATACTCTAAGTATATTAAGGGTATAAACACCGTAGCGGTTTATGGCGGCGCCAGCATTACAGAGCAGGCACGCGAAATAAAACGCGGCGCACAGATTATTGTGGCCACCCCGGGCCGTATGCAGGACATGATAAACCGTGGCCTTGTAAATGTTACCAAGCTTGATTTCTGCATCCTTGATGAGGCAGACGAAATGCTTAACATGGGCTTTTATGATGATATCGTAAACATATTATCTACATCGCCGGATGAAAAAAGCACCTGGTTATTTTCTGCTACCATGCCACAGGAAGTGGCACGCATAGCAAAAGAATTTATGCGCAAGCCGCTTGAGATTACCGTAGGCCATAAAAACTCGGGTTCAAGCACTGTATCGCACGAATTTTACCTGGTTAACGCCCGCGACCGCTATGAGGCGCTTAAGCGTATAGCCGATGGTAACCCTGATATTTTCTCGGTGGTGTTTTGCCGCACAAAACGTGATACCCAGGCCGTAGCAGAAAAACTGATTGAAGATGGATATAACGCAGCGGCGCTGCACGGCGACCTTAGCCAGGCACAGCGCGATGGCGTTATGAAATCATTCCGTGGCAGGCAGATACAAATGCTTGTAGCGACCGATGTTGCCGCGCGTGGTATAGACGTTGATAACATTACACACGTTATTAACTACCAGCTGCCGGATGAGGTAGAAACCTACAACCACCGCTCTGGCCGCACAGGCCGCGCCGGTAAACTGGGCACTTCTATTGTAATCATTACAAAAAGTGAGCTCCGTAAAATATCGCTTATCGAAAGGACAATCAAGCAAAAATTTGAGGAGAAAACCATACCATCGGGCATCGAAATTTGTGAGATACAGCTACTGCACCTTGCAAACAAAATACACGATGTAGAGGTAGACCACGAGATAGACTCTTACCTCCCGGCTATTGAAGAGGTTATGAAAGACCTTACAAAAGAGGAGCTTATCAAGAAAATGGTATCGGTAGAATTTAACCGTTTTATCAATTACTATAAAAAGAACAAAGATATTTCTGCCCAGAAAGCAGGAAGCGACCGCAGGGACGAAGGCTTCTCAGGAGGATCTTCAGACGGTGCCGCACGTTTCTTTATCAACATTGGCTCACGTGACGATTTCGATTGGATGCAGCTTAAGGATTTCCTTCGCGATACCCTTGGCCTTGGCCGTGACGATATTTTTAAAGTTGATGTTAAAGAAGGTTTCTCGTTCTTTAATACCGATGCGCAGCACGCCGAGCTTGTAACTTCTACACTTAACGCGATGCACCTTGAAGGGCGCCGCCTTAACGTAGAGATATCTAAAAACGACGGAAGCCGAAATAGTGGACGCCGCGACCACGGCGGACGCCCGTCTGGCGGAGGCTTTGCGCCCAGGGGTGAGCGCAGGGGCGAATCATTTGGCCGTGGCCGTAGTGATTCATCACGTCCGCCGCGCCGAAATGAAGGCAGCAGTGACCGCAAGCCACGCAGGTAGATAAAATATTTCTTATCAATTGCATACTAACTACAAAATATCACGTTTGTTTATTACTTTTACAGCACATAAACAATCAATGAGGTATTTTGTAGTTTTTTTTATATCGTTACTTTCACTTACAGCCCACTCCCAGGATAAAGGCAAAGCCACTTCGAGCGTAACAGGAACCATCGTTTCAGACATCACACTGCTTCCTGTGTCGGGAGCTAACATAATCAATATTAACCGCGTTAAGGGTACCGTATCAGACGGTAAGGGTAATTTTACCATAGAAGCCACAGCTAATGATACCCTGCATATTGCATTTATAGGCTACCTGCCTATAAAAGTGCGTGTAACTAACGACTGGATAAACAATGCAACCAACACCAAGATACCCCTAACCGAGCGCGCTAAAGTGCTTGACGAGGTAATAATAAACAAATACAACCTTACAGGTTACCTGGTTATAGACAGCAAACTTGCGCCGGTAGACGATAAAAGCTACCGCTACAACATAAGCGGGCTGTACGGCTATGAGGGCGGCAACAACTCCCCTACCGCGTTTAAAAAAATTGTAAGCTCGGTTTTTAACCCTGCCGATGTGCTGCACAATATCTTTGGCAAAAAGCCCACAGAAATGCGCAGGCTGCGCGAAATGAAAAAAGACGATGCTGTGCGTAATGCCCTTGCCAACAAATTTGACCGCGAAACGCTTGCTGCGCTCCTTGGCGTAACTAAAGATGATATTGCAGAAATACTGGAACGCTGCAACTACAGCGAAGAATTTGTAAAAACCGCAAACGACCTCCAGATAATGGATGCCATAAGCGGCTGTTATGAAGATTACAAAGCCGTAAATAAGAATTAGTGCTGCTCTAAATACCTCGACGTAATAAAATCAATGTCCTTTATTGATTTCCGGGCCCAGTCGATACGCTTTTCAAGCATCTCCTCATCTGATAGCTGCCATTGTATATCTGATTGCCTGAGCCTGCTGCTAAGGCTTTGTATGATTATAGCCGCAGATGATGATATATTAAGGCTCTCCGTAAAACCCACCATTGGTATTTTAAGGTAACCATCAGCTTGTTCTAACACCTCATTGCTAAGACCCAGTTTTTCAGTACCAAAGAACAATGCTGCAGGTTGCGATATATCAAAGTCCTGTAGCAGGCACGATTCATCATGCGGACTTGTAGCAATAATGCGGTAACCCTTTGCCTTAAGATGCTCTATACATGATGCAGTGGTGCCGTAACGGCTCACATCTACCCATTTTTGCGCGCCAAGCGCTATCTCCTTATCTATTTTTTTGCCGTATTTTTCTTCAATAACGTGTAACTCCTGAACGCCAAATACTTCGCAGGTACGCAGCACGGCGCTGGTATTGTGCAACTGGTACACATCTTCTACAGCTACCGTAAAATGCTTGCTGCGCTGCTGTAATATCTTTATAAAATTATCGCGGCGGCTTTCGGTAATAAACGTTTCAAGGTAAGCCAGATACTCTTGGCCTGAGGTATTTTTCATCTGTATTTTTAACTTATCATACTTTTTAGTATCTTCGGGATAACCAAACCCTGGATAATGACACAAGAACAATTACTGGAACAAATTTACAAAAAAGACGGCAAAGCGTTTACTGCACTATACGACATGTATTCAAAAAGCCTGTATGGCGTTATTTTCAACCTCTTAAAAGATAAAGAAGAAAGCGAGGACGTACTGCAGGATGTTTTTGTAAAAATATGGAAGAACATTGACACCTATAACGAAGGGAAAGGCCGTTTTTTTACCTGGATTGTAAATATCGCCCGTAACTCGTCTATAGACAGGCTTCGCTCTAAAGGCCATAACAATAGTAAAAAAAACCTTTCATCAGACAATTTCGTACATATACTCGATTACAATACCAGTGTAACCAACAGGATAGATGCAATTGGGATAAAGGAATTTATAAACAAGCTGAAGCCAAAATGCATTAAGCTAATCGACCTGCTTTTCTTCAAGGGCTATACCCAACAGGAAGCTTCAGACGAACTTGAAATACCACTGGGAACTGTAAAAACGCAGAACAGGAATTGCATAGGTGAATTAAAAAATATACTACAGGACTAATGGAAATGGAAGAATACATAGCATCCGGTACGCTTGAGTTTTATGTGTACGGGCTTTTGTCTGAACAGGAAAATCTTGAGGTTGATGCATTGGCTAAAAAGCACAACGAAGTGGCAGCCGAGATACTTGCAATAGAAAAGACGGTCATCAACCTGTCTTATGCTGTGGCTCCACCGCTTTCGGCAGAGAATTTTGAACGCATACGCGAAAAGCTTATTGAGAAACACGGTGGTGTGGTACAATTACAGCCAAAGCGTAGCCTGAGTGGCTATATAGGCTGGGCAGCGGCCGTGGTGCTTATGATGGGCCTTGGCATACAATCTTACAAATACAACCAGGCTACAGAGCAGGTACAGTCAGCCACCGCACAGCGCTCTAAATTTGAGCAGCTGGTAGCTGATGCCAATAAAAAGAATGCCGAACATGAGGCGGCGCTTGCCATAGTGCGCGATGTACAAAATACCACTGTAAAACTTGCAGGGCAGGCTGTAGCGCCACAGGCGTATGCCACCGTATACCTGAACAAGGCTAAGGGTGAAATATATGTAGACGTGGCAGGGCTGCCAAAAGCGCCCGCGGGCAAGGTATACCAGATATGGGCGCTTAAGCTAGAACCTTTAACGCCTACCAGCATAGGCCTTGTAGATGACAACGAGGCAAACAGTGGTGTATTTAAAATGGACAACTATATGGGTGCACAGGCCTTTGGTATAACACTTGAACCGGCAGGAGGAAGCAAAACGCCAACTATGGAGCAACTATATACTTTAGGTAAGGTATAATACCTAATTGACAAAAATGAAAGGAAGTCGTAAGGCTTCCTTTTTTTCATAATTTAACTATCGAATCCCTTTTAACTCAAACTGTAAGCACCCATGCTAAATTATATTCTTTTTTGCAGTAACATTTTGTGCAGTAGGCTATCTGACAGGTTGACCACTGAAAAAAATCGCATAATTTTGATTTGTAAAAATTGCGGGCATCAACAAGATTCTGGTGTATTGTTAGGAGCGGGGGATTAATATAACGTATCGAAAAGAAGGTCAGGAACGTATTGAAATCTTTTAAATAATGTTGCTTCGATAAAATAATTTTAGTGCGGTTATTCAATCTGTAGTTACTTAATACGAAAAAAAAAGTCGGAAAACCTTATCGATAAAAGATTTCCCACTATAATTTTATTTTAGCCTTTCCCGAACAGATGTCGAACTTTTTTGAAGAAGATTTTGGAACGTTTTACAAAGTTATTTTATATGTGCGGACAGATGCCTAATGATAAATATGGTGATAAGTTGAAATTGACATAGTATATCTTATTATAAATAAATTTACAGAAAAGGCAATTTAGTTCTTTGCGAACGTATACTCCTGGCCTCCAAATATTATTATCAAATCATTTTTAGAAAATGACTTAACCCTTATATTATTTTTGACCTGTTGTTTCTGTAATCTCAGCAGTGTCTCATTAACTTTTAATAAAGCAAATTCTTTCGTTCCTGATTTAATGTAGCCATAATAAATAATTTCAGGCATGGGAATTATTTCCTGTTGTACAGGATTTACTACAGCGTTTTTATACTTTGGTTTTACTATACTGTTATTATTTTTACCTTCAGCTATACTTGGACTGGGTGTTGCAAGGAAAGGATCCCTATCAAGATATTGAAATGCGATGGTGTCGCGTACTATTTCGAGATTTTGATAATTATTTGCTACAATATTTTCGGATTCAATAGTTGAAGCGAAAAAATAATTTTTAAAGTATTTATAAGCAACTGTACCCCATAAAGATATAACTACTATAATTAATATGATATTTAACTCCTTTTTCATTACTGTAAAATGAGCTTATAGTAACTGCCGTAAGCACCCTGGTTACCTGCCTGGTCATTAGCCCTAACTCTCCAATAATAGGTTCCGGTGTTACTAAAAGTATAATTATACGATGTAGTACTTACATTGGCTGTTTCTATGATATTATTAAAGCCGGTGTCTGTAGCTATTTGTAACGAATATGTGACAGGTGAAACGATTGTTCCCGGATCAGATCCAATATTCCACTCAAAGTTAACATCTGAGCTTAATGAAAGCGAATCATTATTTTCAGGAAGTGAATTTTGAGGCTGAAGAGGTGCTGTAGTATCAATATAAAATGACCTGGATGCAAACTGTGTTTGAGAATTGTTATCAGCATTATAAGCCCTGACTTTCCACATATACTGGGCATCATCAGTAATTGTTCCTGAAGTTAAGGTAAAAAAAGTTTCTTCGATATCCGATTGTTGAAGTACAATTGTACTACCTGCTGTAACATTAAGAAGCTGAAATTCATAAGTAGTTGCTGCGGTAAGTCCGGTCCAGCTAAATGTCATGGCCCCATTATTACTATAGATGCCCGAGAGTGGGCTCACTAATGGTACTTGCTGGTTATCAAGATCATCACTTTCAATAAGGGTGAAATTTACAGGAAAGGTATAGCCTGTTTGATAGGCAAAATTCTCGCCCCTCACGCGCCACTGATAAGTACCCGGATTTAACGAATAAGTAAAATTATTTGTGCTTATAAGAGAATCAAGAACTATTGTACCCGATGTATATACCTGGAGCCTGTAATCATCAGCCCCCTTTAAATCATTCCACTTAAATGTTACAACATTGCTGTGCACTTCTTCTCCTTCTACGGGCGAAGATGTAGTTACCATATCATTAGTAATATCTTCTTCAAGTAGGTCTTCGCATGAAACCATGCTAAACAGCAATATTAAAACGAAAAAATTATTTATTGTTCTCATAGTTTTGAAATATCATTTTTAAGTGTAATACGGTTGGGTTATTGCTTTTCTTAATAGTATAAAAGTGCATACTGGATACTCTCGAAAGTAAAAATTTTTTTTCAAAGTCATAAGAGAGTCTTAACAGATCATTAAAGCTTCCGGTAAGTTCAAACTGGTTAGTGTAAATAGTGTAATTCTCATCATTAAATTGGTGTATAGAGCGCATATCAAATATCGATATACCCAATTTTTTATTTACAGTAAAACTTATAATATCCTGCTGTATTTTTTCTTTATCTACGGTTTCTTTCCCTATTATCCTGTCTATCTTATCAAGTGTGTATTGTAATTTTTTTATGTTGTTCTCGCTTTTATCTAACTCTTTCTTTTTTTCGGTAAGGGCATTGTTTTCTTTTACCAAATCTATAAGCTGGCTAAAAGAACGTTTATAGGCAGCAGCCAAAAGCAATACAAATATTAATGCAAGTGCCTTTAATTTAAATTTGTATGTATATTTTTCAAACATCGTTTAAATGAATTTTTATTTCAAATTCCTGTTTGTTATCCTTATTCTTTTTTATAGATAAAATTTCGAAAGTACCTATCCAGCTATTTTTTTTTACTTTCTCCATCCAGCTGTTAAAGCTCCTGTCGTCCTTACTAATACCGAAAATAAGTATTGTGTTAGCATTAACTTCTATTTTTTTGCCCTCTTTAATATCCGTAGACAATGGAGAAATTTCTAAACTGCTCAATATTATTTCGGCCGGTACCGATTTAGCTATTGTGTATATATAGAAACTCATGAAATTTTTAGACATCTGCCCGGTATCAGCCAGTATCTTCAATTTTTGTTGTCTTTCAGTATCCATCTTCTGTATCTCATTAAATGTGCGTGTTGAGTACAGATTTTGCTCATTTAACGCTGCATTTTTTGAAAGATAGTACTGTATGCAAGAATAACTTATAATAAGTAATGTAAATACAAACGCCAGCATTACTATGGCCAGTTTATTAAAAGCCTTCTTATATACTACCTCTTCAGCATTTATACTTGCCGGTACAGATTTTTCTATTTCCGGAACTTCAATATAATATTTTACAGCACAACTGTATAACAATAACTGGCTCGATGAAAGTTCCAGCTCCGAGATATTATAATGAGGGAGTAAATCGCCGGGCAAGACCTTTTCTAAATGAACCAGTTTATCATCTGTAAATTCGAGCAGGGTAGTATTAGAAATGTAACTATTCTTTCCCAAAACATTTTTCATCACTACCGCCGCAAGTGGCCCTATATGCAAATCTATTATTTCAACCTTATTTTTAGCTAATGTATTTAAAAATTCATCTATAAATGTTTTTCTGGCAAATGAAATAAATTCTACCCCATCGGTTAAATAAGTGGTAAGGTATATGGTATTGAGGTCGATATTATTTTTCCAGGCAATGTCTTGTTCACTTTTATTATCAATTTTTTTATTTAGCACACCTTTTCCGTCAAATACAACTATAACAGGATTTTTAATATCAATGCCCTTTATGGCAGCTTCGAATGTAGGAAAAACATTCTTCGCTATTACAATTAATTTATCCTTCCTCTTTACTACTTGCAAGGTAGAAAAGGTAGAATCTGTATCATTAGTATCTCTAAATATCCCTAATACCGTAAGGGCATTTATTTGAAATAGTTTATTTATAATCATATCCTTAATAAATTATGGTAGGCTTTATAAAAATGTGTAGTTTGGAATTATTTTTTGATTTTCTCCTGCTGCTAAAAAACCATTTTATAATCGGAATTCTTGAAATTAGCGGTACGCCAGAGCCTGAGTTTTCTTTTTTAAGTTCATCAAGGCCTCCCAGCAGTACCATTTCATTATTTTTAACGCGCACTAAAGACTGAAACTTTTGTGTCGCTTTACCTGGCGGGGCAGTTTCACCTACACGTGCCAAAAACGAGCTTTTTTCTACTGTTACGGTTAAAGTTACATTTTCATCTGTAGATACATAAGGCTTTATAACGACACTTAGGTCGGCATCTGTAGATTTCCATGAGCCTGACTGAAGCACACTATTATTAAGCGTATTAGTTAAAAGCTGGTTACTTTGCTCAAAATAATAGCTCGTTTCGCCTATAGATAGTTTAGCCTCATGCCCGCTAAGTGTTGCTATTTTAGGTGTTGACTCAATTTTTATTACAGAGTTATCCTCTAAAAATTTAAGGTTTAGATAGAATGCCTCAGTAACTTTACCCAACTTTACAATCCCAAAACCGTTAAAAGCATCAATGAGGCTATTTACAGATGATCCGTTAAGAGTTACGTCGCCCGATGGGAACACTGTGCCGCCGGTAGTTACCGCCTTAGTTTTATCAAGCCCGGCTTTTAATCCTGTTTGTATATCATACGATTTATTATATTGAACTATCATGACATCAATTTGTACAAGCGGCACGACTTTATCAATCTGATGAATGTAGTCTTTCATTTCCTGGATAATATTCCTGGCTCCAGAAACAATAAGTGAATTAAGTTCTACAAATTCTTTAATTTCAACCTTTTCAGAAAAAATCTTGGGCAGCGAGGCCAGCACAGACTCTATAGAGCGATTTTGCAATGCTATCAGTTCTGTATATCTGAGACCTTCTGTAGATTGCTCACCAACCATATAAAAATTATCCTGTTTCTTATAGGTATATTTTTTTCCTTTAAATATATTATCAAGCAATTCATCAAACGTAATACCATCTGCGTATAATGTAGTTTTCTCATTTTCAGGTTTATTATACAAAAAGTAAGGTATATTAAGCTTTTGTGCCGCTTCCATTATTATAGCTGTAGCATCGGCGTTGTTTGCCTTAATTGAAAGAAAACCTGTGCTATTTAGCACAATTTCATAACTCCCCTCTTCCCCTGCTGAAACTTTTGCCTGCCTTCTGCCCGCATTCCCCGTACTTCTTTCCGTACTGGAAGGCTGCAAATTTTTTTCAATAAAATATACATCATTTTCATCTTTAGTGGCTATAAGGTTATTAGATTTTGCAATCATTTCAATTACCTGGTCAAAAGGCCTGTTTACCACATAAGCGGTAATTGGCATGCTTTTTACATCCTGCGCAAGCAAAATATTTTTTCCCGAAATTTCAGTTATTGCAGCCGCAGCATTTACTAATGTATCATTTTGAAATTTAACGCTGAGAAAGTCATTTTCAGAATTATATTTTACATCAATAGGTTTAGGTATTTTCTTTGCAATTACAATCTCCTGTTTTTTTCTCTTGAATATCATAATATTATTCCTGAAGGTTACTTCAAGGTAATATTTATCTACCAGATATAAGATTACATCTTTTACAGTAACATCAAAAAAGTTATTGCTTACAACATCATTAAGATCATTATCAACACTAACGTTAAGTTCGTGTTCAGAAGCTACAGAATTGATAAAGTCTTTTAATGTAATGCCCGACACATCAATCTTAACAATTTGATTAATCCCTGGTTTTATTGCAGATAGTTCGTTCAGCTTTAATTCAAGATCGCCATTTTCCTGAGAAAAAACAGGAAAACAAGCTAAAACCAATGTCAGGATCAGGAGTATTCTTCTGAACATACTTAAATATTTATTAGAATTGAGTAAATTTCTTCAAGGGATGTTTCGCCCGATGCCAGTAAATCATAGGCTTGTGCAGAGAGTGTTTTATATTTAATCGCGGCTGCTAATTTTTGGGTTTCATTATTTTTTATCATTATAGCTGTTTCATATCCAATGCTAAATAACTCATATATTGCCATCCTGCCTTTATACCCCGTATGAAAACAATTATTACACCCTGAGGGTTTATAAAGATTATCTAAAGTATAAGGTATTTTAAATGATCTTGGAAAATCAGTAGCTATAAATGGCACACGTACTTTACAATGGTTGCACAACTTACGTAGCAGCCTTTGCGCAACAGATAGGTTTAGGGTTTCTGCTATAAGGTATGATGGCACCCCCATATCTATAAGTCTGGATATAGTGCCTAAAGCAGAATTTGTGTGTATTGTAGACAATACCAGGTGGCCGGTAAGTGAAGCCCTAATTGCCATAAGGGCCGTTTCCGGATCCCTGATTTCCCCCAGCATTATAATATCAGGATCCTGCCGCAAAAATGATTTTAATGCAGCCGAAAAAGTAAGCCCAATGTCTTCTTTTAACTGGACCTGATTTATGCCCTTAAGTGTATACTCAATAGGATCTTCTACAGTTAAAATGTTTCGTTTATCATCATTTAATAGTTTAAGGGTAGCATACAACGTAGTGGTTTTTCCTGAACCGGTAGGCCCGCTTATAAGTATGATGCCGTTTGGCTTCCTTACCGCCTCAAGATAATGATAATGTTCTTCTTCTTTAAAGCCCAAAATATTAAGGCTAATGTTAGAAGCATCCTGCCCTAAAAGCCTCATTACTATCTTTTCTCCAAATAAAGTGGGTAAAATAGAGACCCTTATATCAAATTCTCCGGTAGTGATGCGGCCATCCTGAGGCAGGCGTTTTTCTGTAATGTTAAGCTTAGATTTAATCTTTATCTTATTTACAAGTTCAAGGTAATTATCATGTTCTACACGGAAGCGCTCTATAAGCTGCCCATCAATCCTGAACCGTATCCTTGCTTCTGTTTCATAAATCTCAAAATGTATATCGCTACTTTTTAAAGACCTGGCTTCGAGGATAAGCATCTCTAAAAAATCATTTTCAGACAAACTAAACGATTTAATGCTTACCAAATCTCTTTCTTGCCGGTAGTAACGTGAAAGTGCTTTTTGTATCTCTGCTGTATCTGTAGGTATAAAACTTACCCTATGCCCTATAAGCATTTCTATCTCATCTTTTACATCTTCGGAGTTATTAGCTTCATCGATATACAGCGTTAGCCCATGGTCATTTACCAAGCCTGGCAATACCCTGTAATGGTTTGCCATATCTGCAGATACTAAATGGCGTATTTCCTGATCTATAACTAAAGACATATTTATATAGCGATTATTACTGATTTAAAACCACAAAACTGAAACGCTAAAAAACCCAGTAAAAGCAAGGCAGAAAAACCTGCCAGCGGTATACTGTCCGGCTTAATGAGGCTACGCAAAACATAACATAAGATAATAGCAAAAACCATTGATAAAATAAAATATAAGAGGTATAACTTAATTGTAAACAGCGGGGTAACACTGATATAAAATAATAGGTCTCCCAAGCCAAAGTAGTGCCTGAACGGATTTTTTAACACACCTTGTTTAATAATCATATACCCCACAAGTGCAAAAAATATTACTGCAAATAAAATAACATTGTAAATAACAATAGACAGACCTGCGTAGCCAGTCTTTTTATATAATAATACCGCCGATGCAATAAATACCATTGCCGGCAGCACAATGTGTATAGATCGGTATTTTATATCCTGTATAAAAATAACAACCAGGCAAATAAGCAATATTACAATTAATGCTTTCATTATTCTTTAGTAACTTCAGTTAGCATTTTCTGTTCGTTTATTTCCCATGTATTAAAGGTACCATCGCCATCAAGATCTGTTACTGATGTAGCGCGTGCTGTAAATGTATTAGATGAAGCCTCTACAATTTCTATTTTATAAACGGCCTGCCCCCCCTCATCTACTGTTTTTTCCTGTTCAAAACCAAGTTCTTCCGCACTGGCAGAGTATTTTGAAAAACGGTAAAAATTACTTTTTTGCAGGCCATATACTTGGTTTAGCATTGCCTGGGCTTCAATAGATTTTGCCTGGCTAATTACTGATGTCTGGTTGGGTAATACCATGAGCAATAATATACCTATGATACATAATACAATAAGTATTTCTGTAAGAGAATATGCTTTAACATATCCTTTTTTAAAAAATTTTGATAACTTTTTCATATCAGTTTATTTTAATTCCTTATAATTTTACTTAAATCAAACATAGGGGCATACATGGATATCATAATAACCCCTACCACTATCCCTATGACTATTATTATCATTGGTTCCAGCACTACACCTATCATTTTTGTTTTATGGTTAATATCTTCATTGTATTGTTCTGTTAGCTTTTCAAACATTACATCCAACTGATTAACCTGTTCTGCCACTTCAATCATAGAAACCATTCTGTCTTCATACACGCGATGTTTTCTAAAACTTTCTGTAAGCGTTCGTCCTTTTGTTACATCATCTACAATATATTTTATAGACAACTCTAGAGGGTAAAATCCTACCATTTTTGCGGTAAGTTTTAAAGAGTTTATCAATTGTGTTTTTGAAGTAAGCAATAAACTCATAGACTGGCAAAAACGGGCCAAATATATTTTTTTTACTAACTGGCCAAAATAGGGCAGCCTCATAACCATTGCAGAAGTGAAATTGCGATAACTATTTTTTTTGTTTAGTGTAGCATGCAATACTATAAGCGCTATTATTAAACCAAACAGGATACTAAAGAATAAACCTGAATTATTAGACAATTTTATAATATATTGGGTACTTTTAGGCAGTTCACTATTAAATTGCCTGAAAACGGATGTAAACATCGGCACTACCTTAGTAAGCATAAAATACAGCACTAAAATGGTAACTACCAATACTATGACAGGATAAGTAAGCACTGATATTATTTGCCTGCGCATCTGTATTTTAGAGGCAAAGTATTTCTGTAGCTCACTCAATACTACCTCAAGCTTGTGTGTTTCCTCCCCTATCTGTATACTAAAATATTCATACGCTGAAAACTGGCCTGAAGAAAAGAGGGCTTCATATATAGATTTCCCAGATACTATTTTATTTTTTATGTCTAACAGCATTGCTGCATCATTCTTATTTTTGGTTTGGCTATGCAATATTTCGAGCGCTTTTTTAAAATCTACTCCTGCTCTTAAAAGCATCCCCAGTTCACGATAAAAACTTTCCTTCTTTTTATCTGTAAATTTTTTACCAAATGAAAGGCTGAAATCAAAAGAGGCTTTACTGCTTTTTCCTTTAGCTTCTAAAGTCTTATAGCTACTAAGGTCAATACTCATTATGATGACTATTTATTAGTTCTGCAGGATAAATTTTCTTGTAAAAATATGTGTTAAACGATTTTTTTCCGTCTATTAACTTTAAATTAATTCTCTTGTAGCTCTGTCTTTTGTTTAAAGAAGAAATAGTATCGAAATACATGTTTGCTACATGAATATGAAATGTATCAATAAATTCATCTGAATAACGTGTTAAAATATCCCTGTCGATTGCATAAGTAGCACTTGCATCGTCATGCATCAAAAACTTTAACACACCATCATTATATTCTATATACTTACTTTCAAACATATCTTTATTTAAGGCATAATTTACTCTGTTAAGGTCTACAATTTCAATGTTAGCTTGTTTAAAATCTAATAAACGTTCTGAAGTAATTGTAAAAACAACAAAAATAATAGACATTATAATAGCTGTTATAACCATGCCTATAACTGCCTCAATTATTGTAAAAGCTCTAATATGTCCCCCTTTTTTATTCATTTATATAAAATATCCTTTCATTCCATTCTGTCTGGCTGCTGTCTTTATGCATTATTATAACTTTGTCAAATCCATCATTTTTCTCCGTTACAATTTCAAATTTGTTCTTGTTATCTTCTGGCAAAGGAATACTATCCTGCTTTAACTGCAATAAGAAAAACACTTCGTTAATACTGTTTTGCTCCCTATAATATTTTAAAGAGGTCTTTGAAGTAAAAACCGCGGCATACACCATGGTAGCTATGTAAAGGCAAATAGCAATAATAGTTAGAGCTATTAAAGACTCTAATAGCGAACCTGCCTTAAAATTATATGAGCTTTTTGATAACACCATAAGCATTAGCTTTAAACAGCGGAACACTATAAAAAAAACCAGGCCTCTTTTCAGGGCCTAAATCAATATTAACAACACAATTGTTATTTAACGATGTAGCGGTCCTGTATGATATCCTGTTTGTATACACTGATCCTGCCACGTTACTTCTTAAAGATGTATTGCCTGTAGAATATATATCGCAAAATGCTCCTACATTAGCTTCAACATACACATTATTATTATCTACTCTTTGATATTCATTTCCATACATAATTATCAATCCGTAAATACTACTACCTTCATTTATTGTAATCTTACACTTTTCACTTACCGAATGATTTGAAGCATAAAGAACCGAAGGGTATTTCAATCTTACATTCTTACCCACTTCTATACCTAAAGTAGCAAAAGCCTGAACACTGCCTTCAAAGTTGTCTTCAAAAATTATCTTTGGCGCCATCAGAATCACATCTTCAAGCTTTGCCATGGCTGACACTACAATAGAATCAGACGATTTTATTATTGTATTTCCTTTTATATCCAGATTCCCAACACGGTTGATATCATTAAGCACTAATGGAGGTTTTAAAAAAGAATTTATGATTTTACCTTCTTTCTCAACAGACCCTAAAATTTCCGCAGTACCATATATCCCCATTGCGCCTGAAACAACATTATCTGCAGGCTCTGGCAACATACCTTTCGATATAAAGCCTTTACCTGAACAATAAAAACTATTAGGCACATCTGAAAGATAAACAGATGCTACATATGATGTAGGTAAATATGAATTTCCTAAGAGTTTGACATTACCGGAGTATGAAATACCTGCTCCATAATTAGGCACATATAAAGCTGTGTTATCCCGCGATGTACAACCTACAAAATGCATAGAAGCAACAGTATCATTCCCCATTATTGATTTTGCAACGACAAGAGGTATAACACCATACTGTTTTACTTCAAAAGATGAAAGTATACCTGTATCATCTTCATCCGGTGTTGCATATTTGTCGTCCATATGCGAAACAGCAAAATTTACTAGCGATTCATTATGCACATAAAGATTTTGATGGCTAACGTAATACTGATTCAGTTGAGTATATAGCCCGGCCATAAACAGCATAGCCGCACATATAATAGCAACAATAAGGCAAATGTATATAGCATATAACAAACTGTTTGCCCTTACCATAGCTTTCATTTTTTATCCTGCTTTTTTTTATGGAACAACCGGCTCCAGAAACTTTCTTTCTCCTTATTATCAGTAGAAACTTTTTTATCTTTTAGCTTTTCTTTTTTATTATTTTCAGCAGGTGAAGTCTCTGAAACGTCTTCCTTTTCTTTTTTGCTAAAAAGCTTTCCAAAAAAACTACGCTTGGTTACTTCTCCATTTTCGCCATTACTGGCTTTTTCTCTTTTTTTAGATGCCGCATTTTTTTGTTTACCATCTGCCATCTGGCCTGTTGTATTATCCTTATTTTTTTTTCTAAATATATTCCTGAAGAATTTGTGCTTGTTAGCCGTTATGGTGTCTTCTGGTTTTTCTGGTTTTTTCGCTTTAGGCATCACTACACTTCCGTTATGGTACTTTAGTGTATCCTTTGAGATATAATTTATCCAGCGCCCGTTTTTAGCATTGTTATTATACGACCCTTTTTCCACAAGTACACCTGCCGGATCATATAAATAATAATCACCATCCTTAAGTCCGCCGTCCCAGTAGGTTTCAGATTGCAATGTACCGTCCTCGTACCAGTTTTTCCAGAGGCCTTCTTTTAATCCGTTTTTAAACTTACCCGACTCGGCCAGTTGGTTACTATGGTAATATTTATTAAAATCATCCTGAAGCAGTTCGCCGGCCGTGCCATACTCGCTATTGTGAATAGCGCCGCCTTTAAACCAATAGTAGTCACGGCCTTTTTTAGGATTTACTTTTTTTGTAGTAGTATAAAATTCATAACGAAAATGCACATCTGATATACGCTTTATAAGCGATGTATCAGAAAAAGAGCACAAAAGCACAAATGCTATGAATAAAGAAAATTTCCGCATAACGGTGATTGGTTTGAGCCGCAATATAATAATTTTTTTAACTCAACATTAAGAATATTTGAGTAATTTACAGACCGTTTAAATGCGTAAGAAAAGTCATTAATTTTGATACCCAATTTGACATAAAAATGCGTGAAATAGCAAAATATCGTTATTTTTGTTTAGCATAAAGTTCTTATAAATAGTGGGCAAACAG
>NZ_JBKJHD010000026.1:0-34052 GCF_046613695.1 Flavobacterium sp. RHBU_24
CTTTTTGCAGCTGTTTTTGCTTAAAACAAACAGGTTATTTTCTTTTGTTTTAATTTAAAGTTAAGTTTGCAAAAATTTACATGTGTAATTTTCGCATATAAATTTTAATGGAAACACGACAACAACACACTGATGAAAAAACGAATACTGTTATTTTTGCTCCTGGCATGTGGTACTGCTTTTGCCCAGATAGACATTAAGCGTACCACTACAAATAACGACCTTAAGCTATCAACGCTGCCCTATTACAGCTATGGTAAGGGTTTAGGGCTTACCTCGCCGGACAGCCTATTTCAGCTCAATATACGTTTCCGCATACAAAACCGGGCTACTTATTTGCAGGAAGAAGGGGAGGAAGCAGCAATAGACGGGCAGGTGCGCAGGCTAAGGCTTAGGTTTGACGGATACGTAGGTAACCCTCATTTCCTGTATGTGCTGCAATTATCATTTGCGCCGGGCGATGTAGGCGAAATAGAAGAAGGCGAGAATATTAACATCATTCGCGACGCGGCAATTATCTACAGGCCTGATAAAAACTGGAACATCGCCTTTGGGCAAACCAAGCTTCCGGGTAACCGCCAGCGTGTAAACTCATCCGGTGCATTGCAGCTAACCGACAGGAGTATTAACAATGCCCGTTTTAACATCGACCGGGATTTTGGGGTACAGGTATACAACCTGCACGAATGGAGTGATAAATTTTCGTATAATTTTAAGTCGGCCATATCTATGGGCGAGGGGCGCAACTCTACCGATGAGCCTGATAACGGCCTGGCCTATACTGGTAAGATAGAGTTGTTTCCCTTTGGTGCGTTTACTAAAGATGGTACCTATTTTGAGGGCGACCTTAAGCGTGAGCAAAAACCAAAGCTGCTGTTATCCGGCGCGTACCAGTATAATGACAAAGCAAGGCGCACCCAGGGGCAGCTGGGCGACGACCTTTTTGAGAAAAGGGACATGCAATCGCTGTTGCTCGATGGTATGTTTAAATACAACGGCTTTGCTCTTATGGCCGCTTACATGCAGCGTACAGCTAAAAACCCGCTAACGTACAACCCGCTTGACGTTACTGATTTTAATTATGCGTATGTAGGTAAGGGTTTTGACTACCAGGGCAGTTACCTTCTTCCTTCTAATTACGAGGTTATAGCCCGCTACAGTACACAAAAAGTGCATAGCGATATAAGGGCTTTTGCACCCGATACAAACCAATATACGCTGGGGCTCACAAAGTATGTATGGGAGCATTCGTTTAAACTTCAGGGAGAGTTTACAATGGACGACCTTAATTATGCCGACGGAAGCAACAAGCAAAACTGGTATGTACGTTTCCAGATAGAAATGGGTATATAAATTTTATTTTTTGATACTACAAAATGCTTACTTTCGTTAGTGTTAAAAACCGCCACTAATGAAAAAAATGTTTCTGCTTGCAGGCTTGTTGCTGCTCGCAGCCTGTAAGCACAGTTACCATACCGAGCGCTCGTTTTGCTACTGGAAAACAAATTATTCTTCATACAGCATCGACCAGAAAATGTCGGATTCCCTGGAAGTCCGGCACATTTACATGCGCTTGTTTGATGTGGGGTGGAATCCCTACGAAAAAAAGGCGCTCCCCGTGGCCACGCTATGGGATTTTTCGGATACCGAAAACTGGTATAATGTTACGCCATCCGTATACATTACAAACGACGTTTTTATAAACAGCAGCAGGCAACAGCTCGATGAGTTGGCCGTAAATATAAAAACACGACTAAACCGCATCCTTGAAAAAACAGAAGACGCTACTGTGCGCTACACTGTATATACCTATCACATAGAGGATTCTAAGGCGTTTGATGAGTGCCAGGCATTAGAACACAAAAACTTCAAAGCCCGCATAAAGGAGTTGATGATAGATTGCGACTGGACGCCAAAAAGTAAAGACAATTACTTCTACTTTTTAAGCCGGTTAAAAAAGCAGGTGCCGCAATTGCCGCTATCGGCTACCATAAGGCTGTGGCAGTACCGCGATTATGAACTCGCGGGTGTGCCACCTGTAAGCCGCGGGCTGCTGATGTGCTACAACATGCAGGACCCTAAAAACCGTGAGACGGCTAACTCGATAGGTTCGGCCAGCGAAATGGAAAAGTATGTAAACCATAACGACTATCCGCTAAAATTAGATGCCGCGCTGCCCATCTTCAGGTGGATGCTTGCTTTTAGGGGCAAGACTCTTTTAGGTATAATGCCGGAAGATGAGGTTAACTTTGATGACCCGCTGTACAAAAAGATAGACGATACACATTATGAATTTACAAGCGACAAAGTAATTGGGGAAACCTACTACCGCAATGGCGACGTTATACGGATAGAACGCGTATCCGACGGCGAAATGGGCAAGATGATAACTATTTTAAAGGATAATATTGACCTTGAAGGCAGCAGGGTAAGTTTTTTTTCGTGGGATGAAAAGTATATAAACGATTATGGCATCAAGAAAATTTCCGGTTATTACGAAATGTTTGGCCGTTAGCCTTGCATTTCTTATCACAGCCCGGGCGGTTGCGTGCGGCTGGGGCGATGAGTATGAAACCCTGCGGCTGGCTTTCTTTAAGCCCATTACGCCCGATATGGCAAAGCTTAGCCCGTTTTTCTACTCAGAGCATTATTATAACGAATACAGCATACAAAGCAATGCTGACCGCTGGCGCAACTGTGCGGAGTGGCAAAAGCGCCTGGGTAAAGGTGTAACCGCAAATGATGTGTATGAGTTGCAGTACAGCACTAAGCCGGAAAAGTTCCAGACGGCTTATAGTGCAGGCAGCCTTGCAGATGCCTTTCCTGACAATAGTTTTATAAAAGCATTGGTTAAACCTGCTAACAAAGCCCTGCTGGAGTACTTTGCCTTTGCCAAGGAGATGGAATATACCGGCAACCCGCAAAATTCTAAATGGGAGTCGTGGGATGAAGAGGGCGAAGTGAGCTGGTGGGACAGGCAGGCGGCCGATACCATGGGGCGTTTTCCCCTCAAAGAACGGGAAGCAAAACTCGCAGCCCAAACCGACAGTTTCCTGAAGGAGCGCTATGCCTTTATACTGATACGCTACGGCAATCCCGAAAGCGTTATCCCGCTCTACAATACATATTTCGCCGATAATAACAGTGGTACTGTGCTTAAGGACTGGGCCATGCTGTTCCGCGGCTGTATGACGGAAGACAAGGCCGAACAAAATTACTGGTTTAGCCAGTGCTTTGACAGGTGTGAGGAAAAAGTACTGGCAGTGTCCCAATGGTATAACTATGATTTTCAGGAGCAAACACTGCAACTGGCAAAGAACGACCACGAGCGTGCGGTTATACTATCCATTGCCGCCATGCGCAACCCCGGCCCGGCGCTGGATGAACTCAAACAGGTATATGAATTAGATAATAGTGGCACTTACTTAAAGCTGCTTATAGGCCGTGAAATCAATAAGCTGGAAGACTGGCTGTTGTTTTCTAAGATAGGGGATAACGGGCCTGATATACAGGACGAATATTACTATTGGGAAGATGAAAACGAAGATGCCAGTAAGAAAAATTATGCAAAAGACTTGCAGCACCTTGAAAAGTTGCGGAGCTACCTTATAAACATATTTGATGAAGCACCGGCAAACAACAAAGACTATATAGCCGCCGGTATTGCCCACCTTAGCTTTATGGCCGATAAGCTGGACGACGGTTATAAATATGCCTCGGCGATAAGCGAAAACGCGCCCGAAGCCGTGCGGGTGCAAAAGTATGTAGAACTGGCGCTGGTATCGGCTAAGCAGGGTAACCTGCAAAATGTAAATGTTCAGCAGCAGCTGGCTAATGCTTTTACCCGGCTTGACGCGCTTGCAAAAACCAACGGCGCATATAACAAAAGCCTGTATACGCTGCTTGTGGTGCTGGCATCTGAATATAACAAACAGCACGATATGGCAACCGCGGGGCTGCTGTACTTAAAATCGCAACTTTATAAATACGACGAAGGTGATGAATGGTATTATGCAGATACACAGGCTGACAATTCTCCCGTGTATGAACATATAGCATATTTTGACCGTTTTGCCACATTAGAGGATATGGATAAACTAGTAGCATTAGTAGACAAGAAAAATAAAACACCTTTTGAGGCATTCATCTGCAAAGCCACTACCACTAACCGCTACTTTTATCTCGACCTTAAGGGTACAATCGCTTTCAGGCAAAACAACCTGCAACTGGCGTATGATATTTTTAAGGAAATACCGGAGGAAGAGTATTATAATTATCTGGACCAAAACCCGTTCTATCCGCGGGTACTCAATTATGCCCTTAAGGAGGCTGATCATGCCGGTAACTTCAGCAAGGCCGCATTGCTAAAAAAGATGCTGTTACTACAAAAGAAGACCGATGCCGAAAGCTACATGCAGCTGGGCCATGCGTATTATAACCTTAGCTACAGGGGAAACGCCTGGACAGTGAGCGCCTATTACCAGGGCAATTTATATTATGATGCTTATTTTGGTGCCATAACCACCGAAAAAGAAAGTAAGTACACTGCCGGTAATTATACTAACCTTACACTCGCTGCGGCCTATTACCAGAAAGCCCTGGCTGCCGCTAAAAACGACGAGCACCGCGCCATGGCCAGCCTGATGCTGTATGTGATAGGCAATCCTGAAGATTACAATAATGATTATTACTGGGAAGAAGAGGCTAAGCCAAAGCACGAACCGGGCGACTACCTGCTTGATTTTTACGGGAGGTATAAGGATACCAAGGTGTTTAAAAGATTCAGCTGCCCCGAACTTGAGCAGTATTTGAAATAGATGGGCGGTAAGTAATTTATTTTGATAAATTTGCACTAACAATACACTACCACTATGTTGCAGGAGGCAAATACCGTAATTAAAAGCAGTCTTGAAGCGTATTTTACTACGTTCAGGAATAATATTATTGGTGTAGACCAGGAATTTGAGTCGCCGTATGGCACTAAAAAAATGGTATATACCGACTGGACCGCCAGTGGCCGCCTGTACCGCCCCATAGAGGAGAAGATAACCAATGAGTTTGGCCCCTTTGTAGCCAATACCCATACTGAGACAACCATAAGCGGCACGGCAATGACCAATGCCTACCACCAGGCACGCCACATTATAAAAAAGCACGTTAACGCAGGTGCAGACGATGTTCTTATTACCGATGGTACAGGCATGACCGGGGTGGTAAATAAATTCCAACGTATACTGGGGCTAAAGGTTCCGGAAAATATGAGGCCGCATACCATAGTACCCGCCGAAAAAAAGCCCGTGGTGTTTATCTCGCACATGGAGCACCACAGCAACCAGACCTCATGGCTTGAAACTATTGCAAAGGTGGTAGTAATACCTGCCTGCCCGCAGGGGCTCATTTGCCTGGACAGTTTTGCGGCGCTGCTTGAAGAACATAAGGAGTATACCCTTAAAATAGCTTCAATAACCGGGTGCAGCAATGTTACCGGTATTAAAACACCCTATTATGAAGTCGCAAAGCTGGTCCATAAATACAACGGTGTTTGCTTTGTAGATTTTGCCTGCAGCGCGCCTTACGTAAAAATAGACATGCACCCTGAAGAAGAAGAGGCCTATCTTGATGCAATATTCTTTTCTCCGCATAAATTTTTAGGGGGTCCCGGAACTTCGGGGGTGCTGATATTCAATAAGAAGTTGTACAAAAATATGGTACCCGACCACCCCGGTGGCGGAACGGTAAGCTGGACAAACCCATGGGGTGAGCATAAGTACCTTGATAATATTGAGGAACGTGAAGACGGCGGTACCCCAGGCTTCCTCCAGGTGATAAAAACTGCGCTTGCCGTAAAGCTAAAAGAGCAGATGGGGGTTGACAATATCCTTAACCGCGAACACGAAATTACCGACTATATTTTTAATGCATTGGGCAACGTACCCGGCATTAACATACTTGCGCCACAGCACCAGGACCGGTTGGGCGTAATTTCCTTTTATATCGACGGGCTGCATTATAACCTTGGCGTAAAGCTGCTAAATGATAAATTTGGCATACAAACACGTGGCGGATGCAGTTGTGCAGGCACTTACGGGCACTACCTGCTGCACGTAGACCAGGAACAATCGCACCTGCTTACCGATAAAATTACGGCGGGCGACCTGATACAAAAGCCGGGGTGGATTCGTATGTCGATACACCCTACCACTACTAATGCCGAAATACAGTATGTGTGCGACAGTATTAAGTCGCTTGCTGCAAACCATGAGCTTTGGGCAACCGATTATAATTATGTGAGGGGCACTAACGAGTTTGTGCACAAAAAAGATAATAACCCTACAGAAGCGCTGCTCAAGGAGTGGTTTACACTTTAGACTTAAAGATTTAAGAATTTAAATATTGAAAAATTCTGACCTCTAATCTTACCTAAATAGCCTTCAGGTTTTCCAAAAAAGCCTGAAGGTTGTTGGGAGTTCTTAATCTTCCAAAAGATTATCTTAATAAAATACTCAAATGCTATTTCATAAAAACAATTGCTAATCGGTTTCATTTTATTCGATAACTTCGTAAAATAAATTTTTAAATTTAATTTGTAAATACGAATTTGGATTTATTTCAAGAATAAATTTTCCGGTTTCGTCATGGCCTAAAATAATTGGATCGAAATCTACTATGGTAAAATCATTTTCTTTTTGAACTAATATCTCGAAAATCATTCCTTCAAATTTCGTATACTTAAACTTCTCTATCTCTAAGAAGTTTATTTTTATTGTTTCCCTTTTTACTTCTTCAACTATATTAAAGCAACTAATAATTAAGTTAATTTCATTAATTCTTTTTTTATAAGACTTATCACTAAAATCAATATTGGTTTTATACTCAAAATTTACCAATAGAGCGTCGTGAAAATCATTATAATTCGCAATCAAATTTTCGATTGTTTTTTGCTCATTTTTTCGATGATTGCCGTTAGCTTTTAACCATAGCTTTTTTAAAAAAGTAGAGATAGTCACTTATCGTTAGTTTAAAGTCTATTTTATTGCTGCGGGTCATTTCGCCTGTGCTTAAAGCGCTTGTGCGTCCATAAGTAGTAGGCGGGTTCCTGTTTTATCTGCTCTTCGAGCATTTGCATAAAACGGTCAGACACTTCATAATTTGGTATGTCTTTAACATTCCCTTCCACTTTAATAAAGGTGCATTTGTAATAGCCCCGTTTTATTTTTTCTGTTTTGGCAAATGCCATATTAAGCCCCATTTTTTTAGAGAGCATTTCGCCGCCTACGTGTATCGGCACTTCCATCCCAAAAAAATCGCCCCAGTGTATTGCTGAACTTATCAATGGGCTTTGGTCGGTTATAAAGCCGTAAAAGCCTTTAATGCCATTGCGCGCATTTTGGCGCATCAGGGGTATTACCTCGCGTATGCCTACCAGTTCCGCGTTAAACCTGCCACGCATTTTACGTACCAACCCGTCAAAATACTTGTTGCGTATGGGCTTATAAATGCCGTAGCCCGTATAGGTTGTAAGGTATTTGTGCATAAGAAGCAGCCATTCATAGCTGGCGTAATGGGCTATAAGCACCGCTACGCTTTTGCCCTCTTTTTCCAGTTCGTGTATTACCTCAAAGTTAGTAAACACAAAACGTTTTTTAATTTCTTTGTCAGATATGGTAAGCGACTTGGCCATTTCAAGGAAGCTGTCGCAAAAATGGTGGTAAAACTTTTTCTCAATTTTTTTGGTTTCTTCCGGGGTAAGATGGGGCAGGGCAAGCGCCAGGTTTTTACGCACGGTTTTTTTCCGGTAGCCTATTATGTAATACACAATTATATAAACGGCATCAGACAACAAATATAACAGCCTGAAAGGCAGTATTGATATAAACCAGATAATGGGGTATGCCAGTAAATAGGCGAGGAGCTGCATCAAAAAAAAGTTTTTACAAAGATACTGTATTATTTAATTTTAAATTTACTTGCCCTATTTTTACACGATTAATAATTTACATTACTTAGTACCAAATATACATCGCACTATGCCACTTGATTTAGTTGTCATCATCCTTATCGCTATTAACGCGGTTGTAAGTTTTAAAGCCTTTAACGATATGTCGTTTTTCCGCAAATATGAGTTTCATGTGGGCAGTATCAGGGCCGGCGAGCAGTACCGTATGTTTACCAGTGCTTTTTTACACGTAGATATGCAGCACCTGTTGTTTAACATGCTTACGCTGTTTTTATTCGGCCCCACCGTGGCCCTGTATTTAGGGACCGTGGGCTTTTTACTGGTGTATATTTGCAGCCTTATTTGCGGTAGCCTGTTATCGTTGTTTTTTCATAAAGACGATTATTACTATCGTGCGGTGGGTGCTTCGGGCGCTGTAGTAGGTGTAATATTTTCTGCAATATTGCTAAACCCTGACATGGAGGTAAACTTTTTGCCCGGCTACCTCTTTGGTATTATATATCTGCTGTTTTCTATCTACGGCATGAAGGCCAAAAGGGATAACATAGGCCACACGGCACACTTTGGCGGTGCTATAGGCGGGTTTGCCATCACGCTTGAACGAATGCCGGAGTTATTTTATACGCAAACTAATACAATTATCCTCCTGGCAATACCCATTGTAATACTATTTATAATGCAAAAGTTGGGTAAGCTGTAAAGTTGGCACGCATTTTGAAATTCTGTAAGAAAACAAATAAAAATTAAACATCATGAAAAAGATTTTCTTAACCGCGTTATTAGCCACAGGCCTGCTTGCAACCGCGCAGGTACAGCAAAACACCCCTCCGCAAATTAATGTTTCCGGCGAAGGCAAAGTACTTGTAATGCCCGACCTTGTAGACATAAGCATAGGAGTAACTAACACCGGTGCCGATGCAGCAACCGTAAAAAAAGCAAACGACCAGGCCATTGATGCTGCCATTAAATACCTTAAGAGCCAAAAGCTGGACCCTAAAGATTATCAAACCCAGCGTGTAAGCCTGAACAAAACGTATGACTATGACAAAAAGAAATACAACTTTATAGCGCAGCAAACCATAATGATACACCTTAAAGACATAACCAAGTATGACGCGTTGATGCTGGGCCTTACCGATGCCGGTGTAAATACCATAAACGGTGTTACCTTTAAAACAAGCAAAGAAGAGCAGTATGAGACCGAAGCACGCATAAAAGCCATAGCCGATGCACGTAAAAAGGCTGAAGATTATACTAAGGCACTTGGGCAGCCGCTGGGTAAAGCGCTTATGGTTACCGATAACTCTCAAACATACTATCCGGTAGTGCGTAATATGGCTATGATGGAAAAAGGCATGGCCGCAGATGGTGCACAGGAAACCCTTGCCCCGGGTGAAATAACCATTACCGCAAATGTGCAGATTAGTTATGCGTTAGGCAATTAAAAATTTTACATATAATAGCAATGCCCGCAAGTGTTTATTGCGGGCATTTTTTTTATTTTTCGCTAAATAATAAAAACTGCAAATCATCCTCTCGTTAGGGTCGGGCGTTTTTCAAATTCAATCCGCATAGTTTGGCAATTGTTGTTTTACACAATTTTTCAAAAGAAAAAAGAAATTTGTTTATTGAATCGAAAATTTAAAATAAGCCGGGTTTTTAAAATAAATACTAACCACCATGGTGGAGACTTTATTTATCGCACCAACTTTCAACTGTGCCAATCTTTAATGCACTACCTAATTAAAAGTATTTGATATTCATTATCCACACAAATTACATCAATTCAAGGGTATAATCCCGGAGCTATCATCGGTCCTAATGATTTTTTTTTAGGGAATTAACTTGTTTTAACGCTTAGATTAAAAGTCATTGTAAGGTCGCGGGTTTATTGCTTTACAATTTTAAATTCTTTTACCAAACTGCCCGATGAAGCTCTGATTAAATAAATAGATTCTGGTAAGTGCTTCAAATCAACAGTAACAGACACAGTGCCGTCAAAGCGTTGCTCAAGCACTTTTTGTCCTTGTAAATTATAAACCGCGACTTGATCTATGGCAGTTTTACTTACAATAGTCAGGACTGAACTCACCGGGTTAGGATAATATTCAAGTGTAGCAAGATCATTACTGCCAATGCTCAACGTGTTAGAAACCGTTACAGGAAAATACTGGCTCCGGCATTCGCCATTATCATTTACGGCATAGTACGTCATACCATCTTCCAATAAAGTATCTAATGACAAAGGATTGATATCATTCAATGCATCTTCCGATGATGCATACCACACCACTGAAGCAGGACTTATTACGATATCTGATAATGTACTGTTGGCGACAAATGGTTGCGGTGAAACACCTGTTGGCACCGCAAGTGGGCCTATAGTCAGGGTAACGGTAGTTGCAGTAGCACACTCTCCGGCTTCCGGTACAAATGTGTACGTGGTTGTTTGAGCAGTATTTATTGCAGGAGACCAGGTTCCCGCAATGCCTTCCTGGGAAGCAGTGGGAAGTGCCGGAATTGTCGATCCTTCACAAAAAGTAGTATTCAAGTCAAATTCCGGCGTAACAGAAAGAAAATCATGCCCGGAGAAACCCCACCCTTTGTTTATTATCATATTATTTATCGCCGGCTGCGCTTCAGGGCCATATTCCATAAAGGTTGCCCCTAAAACTTTATTATTGGGCGTCGTGGGATTGTTGTTCCATCCTATAATCGTTTGCGAATAATTTTTGCAATCCAGGCCTGAGCGGTCTAACATCTCCGTTAAGGTAACATCCTGGTTAAGTATCCAGCCCGCTAAATTATAGTTGAAATTTTCTGCCCTGAAAAACATTCTGGACATGTCGGTAACATTGGCCGTATTCCAGTTTTCAATTGAATCGCTTCCTCCGTTATTAAATTGACTGGTTGAAGGAAATGGATAGGAGAAGTAAATAAAATCATTTTCAAACATTCCAGCCATGTTAGTTACGTTTGAGGTTTGCCAATTCCCTATATTCTGATTGAAAGCAAATGCCATGGTTAAACATGTCAGACATATCAGTAACATTTGAAGTATTCCAGCCGCTAATATTTTTATTAAACTGTACTGCCCCTTTAAACATACCCGACATATTGGTGACGCCCGAGGTATCCCAGTTTCCAATATCCTGGTTAAAGACATATATATAGCCAGAGCCAAGATTTCCATTAAACATTTCAAGCATGTTCGTAACGTTTGATGTATTCCAGTTTCCAATGTTACGATTAAAGTCAGATGCATTTTTAAATAATTTAGACATATCAGTAACATTTGATGTGTTCCAGTTACCTATATTTTGGTTAAATTCCCTTGCACCCTCAAAGAGGCTCGACATGTCAGTACATTAGAGGTGTCCCACAAACTCAAAGCCTGATTAAAGTTTAAGCATCCTCTGAACATGGCCGAAATGTTGTTTATATTAGAAACGTTCCAATTGTTAATGTTGAACGGAGAATTCAAAATACTGCACCCATCAAACATACTTTTCAGGCTGGTAACATTTGACAGATCCGGAATATCAGTTGCGGTTACCTGAAGAAATAAGAAACCTTGAAAGGCATTTTCCATACTAGTCCACTCTACACTGCCCCACTGGTTAATAACCTCTAAGGAGAAAGAATAGAAACCGGAATTATTGTTGTATATCCGTTTAAAATTTTGCGGTTGAATGAATAACTTGATACTGCTTTGCTGCGGTAAGCCTGATATGGTAACAGTGGGGCCAACAAATGTTCCTGATCCTGAGGCTGGGGCCGCGGGGGGCAGCGATTGCCAGGTATAGGCTACGGGGCCGGTGGTTTCAACATCAAAAGAGATAAAAGTGGCGCTATTTATCGTCTTCCAGGTGGTAATAAATTCCTGCGCTGTACTATTGAAAACAAACAACAGGAAAACAAAAATAGAAAGTAAATATTTTTTCATTTTTTATTCAAAAATAAATAGTCTTACAAATAGATAGTAAAATTTAACTAAATATTATAACTTGTTTATATCTTATAGATTTAGGAGTTGAATGTTGGATAGTCAACTAATTTGTTAGAATCTTTAACGGCAATCAGATATCGCAATGTAAGCAGGGGTTTTAGAGCACTCCGTGGTTTTATTTTTGAGCAAAAAACCTAGGTTGTCGAAGTCTGAAAATGAAGTTGCCGTGGATAAGCTATATTCAAAATTGTGGAGTTGCAAACTGAGAAAAACTATCTAAAAAAGTTTAGCCGTGTTAGCTTTGCTATCAATTCAAAGTTTTTTATTGACAAATATCATAATATAAGTATTTGTAAACAATAAAAATAAAAAAACCTGTAACTTTTTAAATTACAGGTTTTCAGTAATTTAACCGCTTTATGGTAGTATAAAGCGGAATTGTGGTGGGGAGAGAAGGATTCGAACCTTCGAAGATTTCTCAACGGATTTACAGTCCGTCCTCGTTGGCCGCTTGAGTATCTCCCCATTATGGCCAGCCTTTTCAGGCACTTTGTTTTCGCTATTGCGGTTGCAAATATACTGTTGTTTTTTTAGTACGCAAGCATATTTTTAATTAAATCGGTACGGCTTTTTAATTCAGCATACCTTATAAATACCAAGTTCTTATTTATCAAAAGGTTGTAACAAAATTTAGCAGCAGTATTATTTTTGGCAGGGACAATGTTACATTGCCAATGTACCGATAAGAGAAATAAGCCAGAGCACATAGCCATACAAAAGCGATAATCTGTTGTAGTGAAGTATCAGGTTAAGCGTTTAAATTGTTGGAAAAAGTGTATCTTGGCAACCAGAAAACGATTTCAGTAAACAATCATATATTTATGAAAATAGTAGTACAATCACTTACACTTATGTTTTTATTAGTGTTGTCAGCCTCATGCGGGTCAGGAAAACAAGCTGCTACAGGCATCGGGGCCGCTGCTACGGGCAAATACAACAACAAGTTAAAAGAGGTGGGCTACAGCCAAAAGGATATTGACGCTAAATTAGCTAAAACATATTATGACCTTTTTGAAGGGCCTAATAAGATATATTTTGAAGTAGGCGACTCACTGGGCTATTTATCGGATATTAAAAATCATGATGCACGCACCGAGGGGCTTTCTTATGGTATGATGATAGCCGTGCAGCTTGATAAAAAAGAGATTTTTGACAGGGTGTGGCGCTGGTCTAAAAAAAACCTCCAACACCAGCAGGGCCCGCGCAAGGGGTATTTTGGCTGGAGCTATAGTACCGATAAAATGAAACTAAACTCGCCCGGCTCCGCATCAGATGGCGAATTGTACTATATTACCAGCCTTCTTTTTGCTTCAAACCGATGGGGTAACGATACAGGTATTGACTATTATAAGGAAGCACGTTTTATATTAGACGAAATGTGGAAGAAGGATGGAACAGGAAGAATTTATAACCTTATAAATACCGAATATAAGCAGATAACATTTGTACCTGAAGGCGATGCTTATAACTGGACAGACCCTTCTTACCATGTACCGGCTTTTTATGAAGCATGGGCACTCTACGCAAAAGATGGCCACGAAGACTTTTACAGGCAATGTGCAGATAGTTCGCGGGCATTTCTTCATTTAGCGTGTAAAGCCCCTACAGCGTTAAACTATGATTATACCGAGTTTAATGGAGATGCCCATGCAACACCCTGGATGCCACCGGCGTTTAGGTACGACTCCTGGAGGGTACCCATGAATATAGCAATGGATTATACCTGGTATGGCAAAGACGCGCAGTGGCAGGAGGATTATGCTAAACGTTTTCAAAATTTCCTGCGGTCAAAAGGCATAAAGACGTATGTAGATCAATATAACCTGGATGGCACCACGCCGGAGTTTATCCTTCCGGCCGGAGATGTTAAAAAGCTGAGGCACTCAATAGGCCTGGTTGCTACAGCAGCTACTGCTTCCCTTGTTAATAAAGACCCTAACAGCGTTGATTTTATACATGAATTATGGAACGCGAAATTAGAGCCGTATGATGATGGCTACTTTGACCCATACTATGATGGCCTGATGTATATGTTTAGCCTTATGCATTTAAGCGGCAATTATAAATTGCTTACACCAAAATAAGCAGTATTGAGATTATATATACTGCATAGGGTATATACGGGGATATATAGGAAGTTGGCAATGCTATCGCTTGCGTGTAAAAAGATAAAAGCCGTAAATACTTGATATTTATGGCTTTTAATGTGTTTTAGATTGTATAGAGTTAAAAAACATGCATGAAACACGCCTGCAAAAGCTATCGCTTCACGGCTTAGAACAGTCAAACGCCTGCTTTGCCCAGGCTTAAAGATATTAGTTGAGTCACCAATTTTGCTAAACGGCAATGTGCCATTGATACGTAAATTTTGCAGTGTAACTGCTGAAATACCCCACAGCTTGCGCACTTCAAAGCCAGGCGCGCTGCTCTTCGCCACGCTTGGGTGGGAATTCCTGAAATTTGCGGATTTCTTCCAGTAAATCTTTCCTGAATCGTTCAATGTCGTCCCCTGTAATTAGCTCTACGTTCATTTTCCTTCATTTTACATTAAACAAATCCTCTTGCAGGCCATAAAAAATTGGTAGGTTTACGGCCGTTTTGATTACAAAGTAAAGGAGGCATACTATAAACAGGAGGCCATTGTGAGTTTTTGGTTACAAGCTATCGATCTGAATAAAAGATTTTATTTAATAAATCTATAATCACGGAATTGGAACATAAAAAAAAGCTGCTCTATAAAGGAGCAGCTTTTAGAGAAAACCCAAACTTTCCCTATCTAACCCAATTTAACTTATATTTATAGTCAACTCTTCAATTTGTTCATTACTAATATCTGGATTTGCCCCTGGTGAAGCCGCTACCAAAGCTCCCATAGCACAAGCATAATCCAGTGCTTTCTGGGGCGTTTCCTTAACAAGAAGTTTCATTATCAGCGTCGCCAGGAATGAGTCACCGGCACCCACGGTGTCAACCACTTTTACTACGTAGCCATTGTTGCTGTACAATTGGCCTTCCCACAATAGTATCGCACCATGCTTACCCTTAGTAACACAAATCGCTTTGGAGCCTGTTTTTTTTGCGATAAACTCCATGTTATCTTCCAAAAGGTTAGCATGAGAACCGAGTTTACCTGCAATTTCAATTAGTTCTTCGTCGTTGAACTTAATGAAATCAGCTTTTTTCATCAATTCCAAAAGGGTATCAATTTCGTAGTGTGGGGGCCTGAGATTCACATCAAAAACTTTATAGCCGTCTATTTTCAATAGCTTCAACAAACTTTCTTTCGACACTGCGTCACGGCAGGCAAGGCTTCCGTAAATCATCACATCAGCTTCTTGTACCAAATCAAAGACATTCGGTGTAAGCACGATTTTATCCCAAGCCGACGGATAACTGATTTCATAGCTGGCGCTGCCACGCTCGTTTAGGTAGACCTGTACCAGCCCGGTAGGATAACCTTCAACGGTTACAATGCCTGTAGTATCCAGGCCCTTTTCCTGCACGTAACTGATAATCTCCTTACCATCATTATCGTTTCCGATTGCACTTACCATTGCTGCTTCACAGCCTAAGCTTTGCATCCTTAAGGCCAGGTTAAGGGGAGCTCCGCCAATTTTTTTCCCGTCAGCAAATACGTCCCACAATACCTCTCCAAAAGATACTGCCTTTATTTTTCTATTATTGCTCATCAATATTAATTTAGGTTATGGTTTTTTAATTTCCAATCCACTAAAAGTGGCAGCCGCACCATCGGTAGCTATAAGTCCCCAGGCCTGTTGGTCGCGGCCGTAAATACGGTTACTTAATACCGTTTTTCCGTCTACATATACTACGCAAATACTACCATCTGCTATAACCGTAATGTTGTAAGCCGTGCCAGCCTGAATGTTAAAAGGTATGTGTGTAACTCCATCTCCGTTGCTGTTATACGCTGCTATACGGTTTTGCTGCGGCTCGAATACAATTTTATAATATGCACTGCTGCTCACGTTAAAGAAGAAACCTGCTGAACCTGAAGTATTGTTCAGGGTAATTTGTGCCGAAGTTTTCATTTTTTTACCTACTGGCTTAAACGTGGCTACAGCCTCCGCAGCAGCGGCATTTAAGCTGAATGTGTTATTAGCCTGTGTTACATTACCGGATGTATTTTGCAGGGCTATAGCCGATGATTGCATAAAGAGCTGGCTTACGGCGTCCGGTGCTTTCAGGCCAAGTGTACCGTCAGCATTCTGTATGATTTCATGTACTACAAGGTTGCCTGCCCATTCTTTACCACCCGTATCATTTTCAGGTGCTTTACGGGCTGTCCATCCAAAAGCATAGCGCTTGTTACCATCTGAAGCAGTTTTTGCAGCATAAAAATATTCACCATCAAGCTTATCGTTTGCCGGTTTTATCCAGGGGCCGTTTATAGAAGTAGCCATACGGTAGTGGGTTCCTTTGTCATTGCTCCAGTTTTCGCTGAAGGTAAGGTACCAATAATTACCCATTTTAAATATATCAGCACATTCCATCATCAGGTAATTGTCTTCAGGTGCGGTAGTATAAAAAGACCCGGCGGGTGTCCAGTTACCGCTTGCCGGGTTATCCGATGTAAATTTAAGCAGTACAGCCTTCCGTGCAGGATCGGTTTGGGTGCTTACCAGCATCCAGTATTTGCCATCATCGGGGTTCTGGAATACATGGGGGTCACGGAAGTCATAATCATAATAACCTGCCGGAGCAGTTATTTTGAAAGATGTTTGCTTAGTCCAGTGTACCCTGTCGGTACTGGTGGCTAATAATACACTCTCGCGTGGGTTATTGGCACGGAAAGCTGCGATATCATTATGCCCGGTGTAGTAAAAGTAATACGTGCCGCCTGCTTTTATGACCGATCCTGTCCCAATGCCAAAGTCAGGTTCGTCCTGCCCGCCATAGGGCACCATCTGCCCTTTATAGTCAAAATGCGCCAGGTTTGTAGTAGAATATTCATGTATATCATGAAAGCCCTTACCCGCTGGCTTGTTTATAGCGTCATGCAGAAAATATATGTGGAACGCGCCATCCTCATAAAACGGCATTGGGTCTCCGGTGTAGCCTGCACTAAAATAAGGTTCCTCGCCGCCCATCCATTGTGACGGTGGTGTAGGGTATATTGTGCTGATGGCTGTTTCCCCACCCATTATAGAACCCCCGATGTAGGTATCGTCGTCATTGCAAGAGGTTAGCGCCATAACAAATGCGGGTAAGAAGTATATATATTTAAATTTCATAGCCGTGTTAATTATTAATGAGGTAATTAATGCTGTTTAGTGTAAGGGTTTGGATATTATTTATATATCCGTTCGCCTGGCTTGGATTACCGTTAGCATCGGGCTCGTTATACCAGTCATAGGCACCCAGTGAGATTACTACTACATTTTTATCGGTATCGCCCCATTCGGCTATGACCACACGCCCATTAAGGCCGGTATCCCAAGGCTCGCTTGCAAGGTTTATACCGCCCGTTTGGCTCCTCCAGCCAGCACCATCACCATAGCCACCCCATTCTGGTAAAAACCACCAGCCGGTATGGTTAAGCCTGAACGTACCACTTTGCAGTAAATAGGCTTTGTTAGCTTCATAGGTTTCCAGGTTCTGGAAGATAGGGTGGCCTTCATGCCCCGCAAAGGTAATACCCCAAGAGTTAGCATCTACACCACCGTTAGGTGGAAAATCGCCGAATACATTGTTAGGCCCCTTTCCCGGAGGTACAATACCAAGTGCATCTACATACTGGCTGGCAAAAGTGGTAAGCAGCAGGTTGCCTCCATTAGCCTTATACGTTTGCAGGGCTGCGGTTACAGCAGGATTTAAAGCAATAGAAGGCAGGTTTTGTGCGCTGTCATAGTGCCACCATATAACATCAATTTCACTGATGTTAGCACCTGAGTTAATCTGGGCAAAAGACAAGTACTGTGCACCCTGGTAATTGTCGAAGAGCCAATCACACGCGGTTTTCTCATCCAGATTGCTTATCGCTTCGCGTGTTGCTGCAGTGCCCAGGAATGCAACGGTAAGGCCTTCTACCGGTACGCTTACCGTAGCAGTATAGTCTACAGAGCTTGTAGCCGTACTTACCGTAAATAGTACAGGATTTGTAAAATCGATGGTGCTGCCCGAACCGGGTGATATGCTTACACCTTCGCTAAGTTCTATTACGGGTTGTAGTGCCGTGAGGTCTGTACCGGCAGGCAGGGTAAGCAATATGGTATGGGAGGTATTATTTATGCTTGCCGCAATATCGTTGATTTTAAAGCTGATAATGGGCGAAGCCACTGATACGCTTACCGTATAATCTTTATAAAGATTCCCGTTTACCACCCTAAAGCTAATAGCTTGTGAAAAATTCATTACTTGGGTGAAATCTATATTGATATCGGCCCCGTCGGGTAGCCCTACAGTAGCAATCTGGCTCGTAATGTCAGTACCGTAAGGCACTACCACGTTTATAACCCCTGTGCCCTGGTTAATTTCGCCTACGGTACCCGCAATGCTAAAGGCGGTGATGCTCACGGCCGCGTTAGTATTAAATCCTGTATTATCAAAACTGTCTTCGCAGGAAAACAGTGTCACAAAAAGAAGCAGGATACCTGCTACCAAACTGGTTTTATATATTGTTTTCATAATATTAGCAATTTAGAGTTAATAACCCGGATTTTGGTGGTATACACCCTGGCTAAAGTTAATCTGCGCCAGTGGAATAGGGCAATATTCTTCTTTATTACGGTCAAAAAATGCATCGTTGTAATAAGCGCGCTTAGTCTTTTCTTCAGCATAATAGGCATTCATTACTTCGTCTGCCACGCCCCAGCGCACCAGGTCGAAGAAACGGCTGCCTTCCATGGCAAATTCCAGGCGGCGTTCCCAGCGTAAAGCCTGTCGAGCAAAGTCCTGTGTCCAGGTACAGTTCTGGCCGTTAATATAAGGGCTTATATTTGTGTTTGTAGCATATCCAGATATTAGCCCCGTACTGTTTGCCGCGCGGTTGCGCACTTCATTTATAAGTCCCAATGCTTCATCCTGCTGGCCTGTTTCAATAAGTGCCTCTGCCCTCATAAGCAGCACATCGGCATAACGGATTTGTATCCTGTTCTTGGCGTTGCCATAAAAGGGATCTATGTTTACCGTACAACCACAACCTACAGGAACGTTTTCTTTTAATGAAGCGGTATAACCATAAGTACCCGGGCTGCGTACCCACGCCTCTACATACGTAGTTTCAGGGTCATACTTCCACGGAAGACCCGGCAGGGCAACAGTGTGGTACAGCCGTGGATCTACTGTGTAATCGTTAAGGGCATGGTAATCAAGGTCAGCATCGTTATAGGTATCAAACATAGGGATACCATTGGGTGCCGTTTTATAGGCATTTACAAGATTTTGGCTCGGCTTATGGAAGTCACAGCAGCCCAGTCCCTGAGGCAGGCTCAGTACGTCGCCATAGTTCAGCCTGCCATACAGTGTACCGTCGTCTTCACTAAACTGTATAGAAAAAACACTTTCCGGCCCATTTTCATATTGGCCTGGCAGAAAGTTGTTGGCGAAATCAGGTTCCAGGCTTGCTGTACCCATTACACGGCTTGTAGCTTCAAGCACCTGCTGCATGTGCTCCTGGTTGACGCCGGTTACGTTAAAGTTGTCATCCTGGCTATAGGCCTGATAAAGGCGTACCTTGGCAAGGTAGGCATACGCGGCAGCCTTATCGGCCCTGCCTGCCTGGGTTTGGCTATCGGGCAGCAAATCCGCAGCTTCTTCAAAATTTTGCGCTATGGCTTCCCAGAGTTCCTCATTGTTTAACGCGGTATTACTAATCTGCCCATAATTTTCTACGGGAATATCCTCAGTGATATAAGGTATGTTGCGGTACAGTATCTTCAGCATGAAATAGAAATGCCCACGGATAAATTTCATTTCACCGATGCGTTGCTGTTTTAGCGGGTATTCGGCCTCATTTAGCTGTTCTAATGCCCTTAGAGCTTTATTACATCTTGAAACCCCAACATAATGTTGGTACCACAGCACATCCAATTCACCAAAATCAGGGCGGATGTTATTTGATATTTCAAAAAAGTGGAAATCCTGTATGTCGTTTGTACCGCTGCCGCCCTTGTAGGCATCATCACTTCGCACGTTGCCGTAAGGCCAAAGGCTGAAAGGGGCATCGTAGTGGTCGTTACCCAGTGCCGAATAGGCCGATGTAATAAAACCATCTACATTTTCCGGGGTTACAAGTTGCTCTTCGTTCAATACGCCACGCGGGTCATTGTCGAGAAAATCAGTACATGAGGTTATAAGCGTCAGAGCCAGCAGGCCTGCAATATATATGGTCTTTTTCA
Source organism: Flavobacterium sp. RHBU_24 (assembly GCF_046613695.1). Lineage (NCBI taxonomy): Bacteria > Pseudomonadati > Bacteroidota > Flavobacteriia > Flavobacteriales > Flavobacteriaceae > Flavobacterium > Flavobacterium sp. RHBU_24. The sequence goes on from NZ_JBKJHD010000026.1 coordinate 20,327, forward strand.
TTGTCTTTTAATTTAAAGTGAAACGTTAAGCCCTACGGTAAAAGTCATAGGCAGCGGATAGCCGAAAGCCGGGCTTTCGGGGTCTACACCGGTAAACTTTTTGCTGTCAATAATCAATAAGTTTTGCCCGCTTACATAAACCCTGAAATTATCAAGGCTGTATTTTTCTGATAGCGATTTCGGCAAGGTGTATCCCAGTTGCAGTACGCGCAGTTTCAGATAGCTGCCATTTTCCACATAATAGGTACTGAAGCGGCTTTCTGCATTACGGTCAACGGTGGTAAGCGCCGGTATAGAGGAGTTCGGGTTGTCTACGCTCCAGGCATTAAGCAGGCGTGTACCTTTATTAGATCCCACATCGTCTACACTCCAGAAATCAGTTTGGTATTTTTTGCTGTTGATTACATCTATATCTCCTATACCATCCCAAAAGGTAGTAAAGTCAAAGTTCTTGTAGCTCAGTGCGACATTTATGCCGTACTGGAATCCGGGGTTCGGATTTCCTATCCAGGTGCGGTCGTTAGTATCTACTACGCCATCACCGTTCAGGTCTTTATAACGGATACGTCCCAAACCTTTGCCGGGTTGGTCGGCATGTACGTCCACTTCGTCCTGTGTGCGGAACAGGCCGTCTGCCACGTAACCATACATGGAATTTATCGGCCTGCCTAGTATGTTATCATCTAAACCATCACCACCGTAGCTGTTGCGTACTTCGACAGGCAGCCTGGTAATCTTGTTTTTGTTGGCAGAAAAGTTACCGGTAATTTCATACTTAAACCCTCCCGAAGTTTCATTGCGGTAGGTGAGTATGGCCTCCCAACCACGGTTTTCCATGCTGGCCCCATTTGCCCAGCGGTTTCCACCTTCACCGATTGCACCGAGATAAGGAGGCAGTACAAGGATGTCATCAGTTTTCTTAACGTAATAATCCACCGAACCGCTTAATTTTTGATCGAAAAAGCCAAAGTCAAAGCCTATGTCGGTTTGTGTCGTGGTTTCCCATTTCAGGTCATCATTGCCAGTTTGGGTAGCAATATAGCCTGACGGCAAAAGCCCGTTGTTATTCCCGTTAATATCATAGGCTGTACCGTAAGAGGTAGCCCATGTAGGGCTGCCGCCCGCATAGTTGGCAAGGAACAGTGAGTATACAGCCGTATTGCTTATTTCCTGGTTACCCGTCTGTCCCCAGCTGGCACGCAGTTTCAGGTCGGATACGGGCGTATTTTCAATATTTTTAAGGAATGTTTCCTCACTGATGCGCCATCCGGCAGAAACAGCAGGGAATGTACCAAAACGGTTGTTTTTCCCAAACCGTGATGAACCGTCGCGGCGTACGGTAAATGAGGCAAGGTAGCGCCCATCGTAATCATAGTCTGCTTTGCCAAAATAGGAGAGGAGCTTGTAGCGTGTAGAAGTACCGCTGGTAAATGATTCGCCTGTACCCGCATCAGGATACATATAATCGGGTGTTTCTATTATAAAGTCGTTTTTCCTTAAGGTTGTGTTGTCAAAAGTATCGCTGTACATTTCGGTACCGGCAAGCAGGTTAATATGGTTTTTGCCAATTTCAAAATTGTAGGTAGCGGTATTACTCCACGTCCATTTGTCGCTTACGCTCTGGTCAATAGTAACCGAAGTCTGGTCGTTTTGCAGGTAACCCGAACGGTAACTGCGTTGTAGTGTACGCTTGTTGTAATAACCGTAATCAATACCAAAGCTGGTTTTAACATGCAGGTTTTTAATCACTTCCAGGTCGGCATACGCGTTACCAAACAGGCGCAGGTATTTATAAGGGTTGTCTTTATTGTATTCTAAAAGGCGTACCGGGTTTTGGCGGTCGTTCATGCCACCTACCGGGCCGCCCCAGCCCTCACCATCTACAGTATGTACCGGAATAAGGGGTAATGCCCTGAGTGCAGGGTCTAATACTCCCGGGTCAGTAACTTCTTTTGTACGGTTCATCGTAAAATTTTCGCCAATGGTAAGCCTGCCGTCAAAGTATTTATACGAACTGTTCATACGGGCCGACAACCTGGTAAACTCCGTAGTTCTTACTATACCTTCATTATTATAATAATTCAGTGAAAAAAGGTAGCTTCCTTTATCCGACCCATTGGATACCGAAAGGTCATAGCTTTGCGCAATACCGGTGCGTGAAATAGCATCGTACCAATCCGTATTGGTTGATTTTATGGTTTGTGCGGCATCAAGATATTCCGGTACCAATACGTTGTTTAACGTGGGATGTCCATCTACTACACTCCAGTCAAACTGGTAGCTGAGGTTATTATTATTAGGGTCGATGCCGTCGTTTACATTAGCCTGCCATAGTGCCTGGCCGTATTGCCTGGCATTCAACACTTTTGTCCTGCGGGCATATGAAGAGAAAGAGGTATAATGGTCAAAATTGATGCGCATGCGGCCATTTTTACCTTTTTTGGTAGTTATTATGATTACACCATTGCTGGCACGCGACCCATATATACTGGCCGAAGCAGCATCTTTCAGTACCTGTATGGTTTCGATATCGTTTGGATTTAGTTCGTGCATACCCGATTTTGTAGGCACACCGTCAATAACTAAGAGTGGGGCAGTGTTGTTTAATGTACCCACACCTCGGATAACAATACCTGTGTTACCACCGCTGGGGGAGCCGTCAGTACTTACGCGTACACCCGGTACACGACCCTGTAGCGATTGCACTACGTTAGGTTGTTTTTGCTTAGAGGCTTCTTCCATATCTACAACGGCAACGGCACCGGTAATGTCTGCTTTTTTCTGGCTGGAGTAGCCAGTAACTACTACAGTTTCCAGTTCCGTTTGGTCCGGTTTCAGGGTAATGCTGATTTGCGGGGCGGCTGCAATCGTTTGCGATTGAAAGCCCATAAAACTTATACTAAGCTGGCCTGAAGCCGGAACGTTGGTAAGGGTAAAACTACCATCAATATCAGTAACAGTTGAAATAGTAGTGCCTGTTATGATCACCGAGGCACCCGGCAGCGGAAGGTTATCTTCCCCTGAAAGTACCGTTCCTTTTACTTCTATGTCCTGCGCTGAGGCCAGCAAAGGGAAAAGGAGGCACAAAAAAAAGATAATTTTAGATTTCATACTTCAGTTTGGTTATTAAGGTTAGGTATTTAGTTAAAATTAAGCTGGTTGACCGTAAGGTTTTCAATATCAAATTTTTGCCCGCCCTTGATACTAAGGGATGTAAAAGGGCTTTTAGTGTAAAATATTTCGGTAAGGGCCATTTCGCCATCATTGTAGAATAGCTCAATGGACGTTTTATCAAGGAGGAACCTGAGTTTTACCTGCTTTTGCGTACCGGACAATTTCGCTTTCGATACCGCAGCCGTAAACTTGTGGAAACTTGTCGCATTGCTTGATTTGGAACGGTCAATAAAAAGCTCTCCAGTAGTGTTGTCAAGACCAAAGTGGAGTTCGTCGCCATTGGCATTAGAAAGTACCAATGTGTACGTTTCTTTTTTCAGCCCCTTCAGGTTCAGGCTGATATCAGCTTGTGTAAGGTCAGTTTTACCTTCTGCTACTAATACTGCATTTTGTTTTACCGAAATCTTTTTCTGTACATCGGTTTTGGCAATATAATTCTGGAGGTTCTTTACAGGCAACGTATTGAGCCTGTAGCCATTGGCATCTTTCACTAATTCCAGCTCCCTTACGGCGGTATTTGCGCCCCGCCATGTTTGTGTGGGTACAACATTGGCATAATCCCAGTTAGACATCCAGCCAATAAAATACCGTTTGTACCGTTCATCAGGCGTTCCTCCCCAGGTTACACCGGCGTAATTATCTCGCCCGGAGTCAATCCATACAGCTTTTTCTTTTTCAAGTTTTTGGGAAAAGGTTTTGTCAAGGGTAAAATTTGTACCGTCAAAATCGCCTATAAAATACTGCGTACCGCTACCACCATTGGCACCTCCGGGGTTCAGGCTCTGTACCAATACCCATTTTACTTCTTCGCTACCTTTTACTTTTAATGGAAAAAAGTCCGGGCATTCCCACACACCGCCATGCGCACCAATACCTACCCCAAAATCCGAAAGGTATTTCCAGTCCCTGAGGTTGTCAGAGGTATAAAACTGTGCCCTGTCCTGTGCTGCCAGTACAAGAATCCATCGGTTGTTTACCCAGTCGCGGTTTACCTTGGGGTCGCGAAAATCGCGTATGCCCGGATTTTTAATTACAGGGTTCCCGTGGTCGTATTTTATCCAGGTTTGCCCATTGTCAAGCGAGTAGGCAAGGCCCTGGGATTCCACATCAATCTGGCCTGCTTTTTCCTTTACCGGGTCGTGGTAGGTAAAAATGGCTATTGCCGGTGCTTTGCCGCCCTCTCCAAACCCGCTGGTATTTTGGGCATCGTAAGCGGCACTACCAGAAAATATGTAACCAAAACGGTCTGGGTAGAGGGCTATGGGCTGTTCTTGCCATTTTACAAGGTCTTTACTTGTGGCATGCCCCCAGTGCATAGGCCCCCAGGTATTGCCATACGGCCAGTATTGAAAATACAGGTGGTAAACCCCCTCGGCATAAAAAAGGCCGTTAGGGTCGTTCATCCAGTTGTTCTTTGGCGTAAAATGGAAGTTCGGCCTGTAACTGGTTTCTTCATTATTGGCCTGTTGTGCGGTTATGCTGCCTGTAAGGCACAGGCTAGTCAGCCCGCAGAGCAGAAGTTTTTTCGTATTCATTTTTTTGAATTTGTCGTTTTTTATCATTGGTAAGTTCCCCGCTAAGCTCTTCAAGTGATTTTCCTTTTGTTTCCGGCATAAGGAACATTACAAACAGCAGCTGGAATACCATCATTACAGTAAATATCAGGAAAACTATTGCAGGCCCTATAGTCGTAAAAAGTATCGGTACCAAAGAAGGGATTATCGCCGCCAGTACCCAATGTACTGAACTGCCGAATGCCTGACCGGAGGCGCGTATGTGGTTAGGGAAAATTTCGGAAATAAATACCCATATCACGGCACCCTGCCCGATAGCGTGTGCGGCTATAAAAAGGAACAGGAAACCGGGTACTGACATTCCGCCCCAGCCAAAATAAAATGCGGCAGTTACCAGCCCAAGGGAAATTATATAGCCTACAGAGCCAATGTACATAAGAAGCCTGCGTCCAAATTTGTCTATGAGGGCTACACCGATTAAGGTAAATAAAAGGTTAGTAATGCCAATGCCTATACTGCTTAAAAGCGCGGTGCTGTCTCCCAGGCCGGCTTCTTTAAAAATACGGGGGGCATAGTATAAAAACGCATTGATGCCCGAAAACTGGTTGAAGAATGCTATAAGGAATGCAAGTACTACCGGGAAACGGTATTTTTTAGAAAACAATGTTTCATTTGCCGCATCTTTTTCCTGGTTTTGTTCCAGCATCAGCGCTTCTATATTTGCCTTAGGATCTATTAACACCAATACCTTACGTGCTTCTTCATACCTGAACTTAGAAAGTAACCAGCGCGGGCTTTTAGGAACGGTAAGCATGAGCCCTGTATAGATAGCGGCCGGTATCGCCTGTATCCCCAGCATCCAGCGCCATGCATTCTCTCCAATATCTTTAAGGAAATAATTAGATACAAATGCAATTAGGATACCCAGTACAATATTAAACTGGTACAAAGCTACAAGGCGGCCCCTTTTTTCTGCCGGGGCAATTTCAGATACATAAGCAGGCGCGGCAATGGTAGAGGCACCTACACCGAGGCCACCAATGAAACGGAATAGTGCAAATACATAAGGGTCGTTTGCCATGGCTGAGCCTATAGCAGATATAAAATATAATACACCAATCCACAGCAGCGTGTTTTTACGCCCGATGGCATTGGTGGGGATGCCACCGAAAATCGCTCCCACTACGGTTCCCCATAAAGCCATGCCCATAACAACAGATCCATGGAAGGCATCTGATGAATGCCATAACTTTTGTAATTGCTGATCGGCGCCGGAGATCACTACTGTATCGAAACCGAAAAGAAAACCTGCCAGGGCAGCAATAACCGACCAGATAATAATTTTGTTCATTGGTTGAAAATTTAATTAATCTGATGGCTAAAGTAGTGTGAAATCCCAATGTGCATTTTTGTTGATGTTACAATGATGTAACGCCTACTTGAAAATATTTTTAATTTTGGTTTAAGATTCTGAAAAACAGTTTTTTAATTTAGTGAAAACCTTTTCTTCTATATCGTTTTAGGTATTAAATTGTTTCATGAAAATCAAAAATGTTACTTGCTTTTTTGTTTTATATCGCTCCTGATTATCCTGTTATTTTGAAATCTTTAGGTGTTATGCCGTATTTGTTTTTGAATGCAGTCGAAAAGTAATTAGGTGATGAATATCCCAGGGCATAAGCAACCTCACTCACGTTCATATTCCCTCCCTTTAGCATTTCGGATGCGCGTTCCAATTTGATATTATTTATGTGGTCGCTGATATTAATACCTAAAATTGCTTTTACCTTACGGTACAGCTGTACCCGCGACACCAGCATTTTTTCTGCAAGCTCCTCTACCGAAAATTTTGGGTCTTCCAGGTTTTTAGCAATTATAGTGTTCATCTTTGCTATAAAATCCTGTTCCTGGTTCCCGAACCGGGTCTCCGGGTTTACTTTATAAATATTATTAGTGTAGTAATAGCGTAACTTTTCCCGGTTGAATAAAAGATTTTCAAGGCTGCGCTGCAGTACTGCGAGGCTAAACGGTTTGGTAAGGTAGGCGTCTACACCGGCCTGTAACCCTTTCAGCAGTGATTCCTTATTGCTCAAAGCAGTAAGCATTAACAGTGGGATGTGGGAGGTGCGCAGGTCTTTTTTTAAAATGCGGCTTATTTCAAATCCATCCGTGCCTTTCAGGTTAATGTCGCAGATAATAATATCGGGGATGTTTTGAAGCGCAGAGGAAACAGCATCGGTGCCGTCGCTTGTTGTTACGTTGTAATCCGCACCCAGTTTATTTCCGAGAAAATTAACCAGGTCCGGATGGTCTTCAATAATAAGAAGGCTGTACCTTTCGTCATTAGCGCGCTTTTGCATGGACATAGTTGGTTCCGTTTCAGATATAAGAAAGTCCTGAATTTTAAGAAGCCCGGCTTTTACATCTTCATCCTCCCGGTTAATCTCCGTAACCAGCAGATGGTTAGTGCCTTTTTGTAATGACAGGATAAACTCTGTACCATGGAGGGATTTTACTTCGAGTTCCCCCTTATGCAGGGTAACAAATTCCCGGGCAATGTTTAGCCCTATCCCGGAACTGTTTTTCGTATTGTTAGAGGCTTTAAAGAATGGGTTAAACACCTGTGGCAATTCTGATTCGGGTATCCCAATGCCGGAATCCCGGAATATGATTTTTACATGGGATGCCGTTTCTTTGATAACAATTTTAATTTTACCGTTATCAGGGGTGAACTTAAAAGCATTTGAAAGTAAATTAAAGTACACTTTGTCAATCATGCCACGGTCTATAAAAACATCAGTTCCCCTGTTGTCGCAGGCTACAATAAATTCTATGTTACGACGTACTGCTTCTGCTTTAAAATTCGCCATAAGTGCTAAAGTGAAATCATAAATATTTGTACGCGATGCCAAAAGGGTAAATTTACGTTCCTCAATTTTCCTGAAGTCAAGCAACTGGTTAATAAGCCGCAACAGCCGGTTAGAGTTGGTATAAATGAGTTTCATTTCTTCCATAAGTTTGGTGCCTTTAACCTTTTCATTTTCAATGAGCGATTCAGCATAGCTGATAATAAGTGTTAAAGGCGTTTTAAACTCATGGCTTAGCCCTGTAAAAAAGCTGAATTTTGCCTCATTATTCCTACGGGCTTCTTCTGCCATTGTTTCGAGCTCATTTTTCTGACGTGTCACGGTTTGGTTAAAACCTTCAAGCTGTTGTTTCTTCTTCTTTAGTGAAATAGTACTGTAAACACTGTATAAGGCCAACGCCAATATGGTTACCAGGAAAAAAGACAGTAAACGAACCAGATGCTTTTGAGAACTGAATTCTTCCTCCTGTACCTTTATTGCATTAAGCTGGCCTTCTATAACTTTTTGCTGTTGGTCTACCTTATCCATCTGGTTTTCGATGATTTCCGCATTGTTGCGGTCTACCACAATCGTATTGAGGATATTATTTTTTGCAAAAGGCTCGCGGTTGTATATGGTGATGGCCAGTTTTATGGCTTCGTTACCGCCGTTAGGATATAAGATGGTAGCAGACAATGCACCGTTTTTTACCAGTTCGATACCTCCGTTTGGCGTGTTAAGGGCATCAACCCCAATAATTTTAATCTTTTTTTCCATGCCCATTTCCTTGGTAGCTTCCCAGGCGCCAAGCGCCATACGGTCGTTATGCGAGAAAATGTAATCAATCTCTTTCTGCTTTTTCAACAGTTGTTTTAACTGGCTCTTTGCAGAGGGCAACTCCCAGTCGCCACTAATCTTCTGGATTATTTTCAACCTTGGGTTCAGGTCTGTCATTTGCGTGAAACCAAGGCTGCGCTCATAAGCAGGTGAAGAAGCATGTGCACCGGTTATCTCTACGATATTTACATCACCGGTAGTATTCGCCAATATGTATTTAGCAGCATTACGCCCTACTTCGATATTGTCAGCACCAATAAAAGCTGTAAAATCCTCATTATCAGTTTTACGATCTATAGCTATTACAGGTATGCCACTATTAAGCGCCTTTTTTATTACCGCATCCAGTGGTTGTGCTTCAATAGGTGATACAAGTAATATGTCTACTTTGTCGGATATCAGTTTTTCAATATCCGAAATTTGTTGCGCTACACTGTTTTGTGCGTCTTTTATCATCAATTCGGTTTCAGGGTGCAGTGAGGCCTCCACAATCATAGACTGGTTCATTTGCCTGCGCCATTCGTCTGTGGTCATTGCCTGTGAAAAACCTATTCGTATTTTTTTTTCCTCAGCCTTTTTTGTACAGGCGGCAGCAAGCATTAAAAGCCCGGAGGCGAACACAAGAATTATTGCTTTAAAGTATTGCCGTAATGTCAGATATAATTTGGGCATAAGAAATATAGAATTAGATAAAGGAAAAATAGCTAGTAATACAAAAATACAGGTATTTTTTTCTCAAATTCTAAATTTAAAGTTGACTTGTTGTATTTAAATAGAATTTATTTAAGTTTACACTATAACGTTTTCCTCCGGATGTAACATTCGTATATATTGCTGTTACATAACATTAACTATTTCGATTTCGATAATTGTATACTGTTTTTAAAATGCTGACAGTTAGATTTTTAAAATTAACCGCTGCACTTAGTCTTAAAAACGAAGTTTTTGTAAAAAAAACAAATCATACTACCAGGATTCTCATCCTACATTGCATTTAGTTTTAACTGTACAAGGTAAACAGATAGTATTCTTTATTATGGCTGTTCATCACTTTTACTTACTGACTACCCTTTGTGTCGAAGTACCACCCAACAATATATGATATTGGCTTTTTGCTTAATGCTCTTAACCTAACATCCATTTAAATAGGCATATATATTAATCTTTAAATTCAAATTTCTTTAATGATGAAAAAATTACTTTTATTTTTTGCAATAATGCTGGCATCTATTGCCAAGGCACAATTTCCTTCAGTGGGTATACTGGGTACAGCTACTACATTAGGATGGAGCGGTACGCAGCCCGATATTGCCATGAGCACTACCGATGGGATTCATTATGCTTTAGGCAACATGCCTTTGTACACCGGTGGGATTAAATTCCGCCAGGACAACAGCTGGCCGCTCAATTGGGGAAATACAGACTGGCCAAGCGGTGTTGGGGTTCAGGATCAGGGCGGAATGGACATTCCTGTACAGGTGGGGGTTTATGACATCAGTTTTAACCTGGAAACCAAAGCGTATGATTTTGTATATAAATTTCCGGTAATCGGCGTGCGTGGCGCTGCAACTTCTGTAGACTGGGGCAGTGTTGATGGCGATATATTATTCGATACCTCAGATGGTGTTACCTACTCTTACCATAACCTCTCCCTTACCACAGCCGGACTTAAATTCCGTCAGGATAATGACTGGCCAAATAACTGGGGAGGTGACGGCTGGCCTTCTGGTACAGGTATTTTTAACCAGGACGGGGTAGATATACAGGCAGTTGAGGGAAGCTATGATGTAACCTTTAACCGGACTACACTTGAATATGACTTTGTGCAGATTTTTCCTTCGGTAGGTATACTTGGAAGTGCCACCACGGCAGGTTGGGATGGACCGGACATCGACATGCAGACTACGGACGGGGTGGTTTATACTTTAGAAAATATAACCCTTACTGACGGTGGATTAAAATTCAGGCTTGATGACCAGTGGCCTGATAACTGGGGCGGTACAGGCTGGCCCTCGGGAACCGGTATCTTTAATCAAAATGGCGTTGACATCCCCTGCCAGGCTGGTGTCTACAACATTACCTTCAACCTAACCACATTGGCCTACAGTTTTGAAGAAGTGGTGGCAGGAACCTATAACGTTCATGCTTTAGCTATTTCGCTTTATCCCAATCCTGCATCAGATGCTATAAACTTTTCTTTTAATTCAACCAATACATTTTCTGTTGCTTTCTACGACATAAATGGCAGAAACATCTTGAGCTTTGAGGCAGTAAATCCAGATATTGCGCTGGATATTTCCGGTTTTGCCCCAGGGGTATACTTTGCAAAGGTAGCCACACCGGCCGCGTTGTATAACCTTCAATTTATCAAAAAGTAATGCATTGGCCTTTTTGATAGTTTTTTTATAGGCCTGTACCATAGAGGGTGCAGGTCTTTTTTATGCTTATAACCAAACCTTATTTATATGAAACGTAATTATGCACGCTTTAAGGCCTTTTTGATAGGCCTTACTATATTGCCCATGCTACTTGGCTGTAGCGAAGAGGTTGTTATGGAAGAGGTTGCCCCTTTGGCCCGTGCCCTTAAAATTGCTGCGTTGAATTGTACGCCACAGGCAGAACAAACCGACTACAGTGTTTACCGGATGGTATCGGACGGTACACGGATTGGTGATGTAATGCCTTACTATAATGCAGCCGACGGCAATTTTTATATTTACTACCTTAAAGACATTTGGAATGATGCTACCCACAAGCGTCATCCCTGGTATGGATTTAAAACGACAGATTTCTATACCTATTCCCAGCTTTCGGCAGGGGAGATTTTGAGCTGTAGTAGTGATGCCTGCAAACAAAATTATGCTTTGGGCACAGGCAATATTGTTAAAAACGGGAGTACCTATTATGCTTTCTATACGGGGCATAACCCTAATTATCCATCTGTCTGTGTTACAAAAAAAGAGGGTATCATGCTGGCAACGTCGAGTAACCTGAATACCAATTTCACACACAATGCTTCATTTGGCACGATATATCCCCCCACAGGCCAGGGATTTGATGAAAGCGAGAATTTCCGGGATCCGTATGTTTTTTACGACACTGGTTCTGCATCTTATATCATGTTGGTATCCGCCCGCAAAAATGTCAGTGGGACCTGGAAAGGTGTAATTGTAAAATACACTTCATCCAACCTTACTGCCTGGAGCTATTCAGGTGTGCTATATGATGGGGGAAATGACAATTTCTTTATGATGGAAACTCCGGAAATTTTTAAGTTGGGCAGCACATATTACCTGCTTTTCTCAGACATTAACAGTAAGTATGTATGCTACCGAAAAAGCAGCTCTGTTAATGGTCCCTGGAACCTGCCTACAGGATTAAGCCGTTTTGAGGGTCAGGGGCTTTACGCAGCTAAAACGGCCTCTGATGGTAGTGATCGCTATATTTTTGGATGGACAAGTATACTCTCCGGCCACACAGATTCAGGTTCGTGGAGCTGGGGTGGTAACCTGGCTGTGCATAAGATTTACCAAAAGGCCAATGGAGACCTTGCCGTCGCTATACCGCACACCCTGAAGAACAAAATGGAAACTAATAATTATACCCCCGTACAAAGCAGCCAATGGGGTAACGTAACTGCGTTAGGTGGCGGGCTTTCATATCAATTGTCAAGCCCGGCAGCACTTGATGTAACAAATATTATTTATGACCCTATTGACCTTGCGCGTTATAAAATAAGTGCCACGGTATCATACAGCAGTTGCAATAAAGACTTTGGTTTTATGATAGGGTCCTGTGACGGTTATGAAAATTTTTATAGCCTTCGTTTTGTACCTTCACAAAACCGTTTCAGCCTTGATAAAACGAATCGCTCATCGCTGACCACTACCACAGTTGCATATAATGATGTTCCCATATCATTGCAAGCAAATACAGCTTATGACGTGCAGGTTGTTATTGAAAACTCAATGCTGGTTGCCTACATTAATAATGAAGTAGCGTTAAGCAGCAGGGTTTATAAAGCAAGTAACACCAATTGGGGCATTTTTGCGGATAACAGCACAGCATCCTTTGTAAATATTAAGGTAACTAAGCCTTGATTTAATATTATTTTGATAGGGAAGCCTGCCTTTTTGTTGAAGCAGGCTTCATCTTTTAAATCAGAAATAATTATCCGTATCATAATATTAATGCTATTTCTTAAGTGTGAGAATAGTCTTAGAAAACATTTGGCTGTTTTAGACCAGTACTCATAAATAACTTCTAATTGTATTTTACTTTTCAGATTGATTTATTACAGTATATATCTTTTGCTTGTCAAGTAAAGCCCTGTATTTAGTTGTAGGATTGATTTTATTAGCAGGAAAATAACTTCTTAGAGTTTGTATGCTAATTTCTTCATCACCATGCTGGAAGTAACGGGATATCATTTTAACCCAAACTATTCAGTTGATAGGCGTAAAAGACATAAATAGTCTTTGTTTGGAAGCCGAAGTTCCGCAATCTGCTGTATTATATCCATTAAGGTGTAAAGATATATTTACAGTAATGTGAATTTTCTGGTCTGTCTAGAAAACTTTTAATGCTGTTTACGCACGGATTGCTCATATTTTAATATGGTTTATTTTGATATCTGACACAAAATAAAAAACCGTAAATACTTGATATTTACGGTTTTTAGTACATTTTAGTTTCTGTACTGGTCGGGGTGGCAGGACGATGCCTACTCTCCGCAAATATCTTAATATCAAATATTTGATAATCCCTTTTGAAATCCGCTCACCGTTTTGCTCACATTTAAGCTATTCGGTAACGGGTGCAAATATAGACCTTTTTACCATAAAATAAAGCATTAAATGGAAATTTTGCCTTAATTCGCGACATGCCTTAATTTTTGTAATTTTTCATGTTGCTCTATACTCATACATTAATCACCCTACCGCCCTCATATTCTGCTACCATAATGCCATCTTTACTGTAAACTAATGGTTGTCGTTTGTTAAAAAGAGTTCGTATAGTATTTTCAGCGATGTCTAGTTTTCAAACTTCTTTTTCATCTTAAAGAATCTTTTATCATTCTACTTTTTATTCATTTACTAGCTTTTAAAGCATATATTTACTATATGAGTTAATTGAATAAAACTGCTCGGATATTGCTAATATTTCTGTATAAAATTTTCTGTGTCAATTTCGATGAATACACAAGATAAATCAGAAGATTTACTACTTTAGTGCTTTTTTAATTATTAGTCATTTACTGTAATTAAGTAAAATAAATGCAGACATAATATACATTTAGGGGTAACCTTTTTGTGTATACAGTAAATTTTAAATCTTTCGGGCAATACCTATGAC
>NZ_JBKJHD010000027.1:0-31927 GCF_046613695.1 Flavobacterium sp. RHBU_24
AAATTAGTTTGTGAAGTGAAGCTGGGCAGTAACAAAAGTTACACAACCGTTATTTTATAAAAAGTTCTTTAGTAATTATGTAAATGCCCATAAACAATATAAAATAGCCAAATGCCGTTTTAAGTTTTTCACCCTGTATTTTTCGGGAAAACACAATGCCTATAAAAATACCGGCGATGGCTGCAAGGGTAAAAGGAAGTAGAAACCCCCAGTTTACAGACTGTTCAAATTTATCTCCGGCAAAACCGGCTAATGATTGTATGGCGATGATAAATAATGATGTACCCACAGCCTTTTTCATGGATAACCCTGCAAGAAAAACCAGTGCGGGTATTATAAGGAAACCGCCTCCGGCTCCTACAGCACCCGCCAGAAAGCCTGTAATGGCACCGCTTACTATTATTTTGGGTTTTGATGGATGTACAACTTCAGTATTAATTAAGGATGAGCGAATCATTTTTATGGCTGCCAGCAACATAATTACAGCAAAAAGTACCATTAACAGTAAATCTTTAGTTACAGTAATACCTTCAGTCTTAATGATGACAAGAGGTATAACAGGAATGAGAAAAGCCCTTACGAGGTATGCAGTGATTAATGACGGAATGCCAAAAAGCATTGCGATACTAAAATTTACATTGCCCTGAAACGTATTTCTGAGTCCGCCTACAAGGGCGGTACTGCCCACCACAAACAAAGAATAACCTGTGGCTGTAACGGCATCAAACCCTAATAAATATACCAGAATAGGTACCGTAAGTATAGAACCTCCACTACCCACAAGGCCAAGGGAAATACCTACCAGTAAGGCAAGAAAATAGCCTGATATAGCTAAAAAATCCATAGAATTGTTTTTAGTAATATCAGGCTAAATTATAGTAAGCAAAACTGCTGTGCAGTAACAAAAGTTACACAAGCATATTTATTTCAAAAGTTGAATTGTATTGCGGTTTAATTTAATTATTCCCTCGTTTTCCAGTGCTTTTAGCAAACGGGAAATTACCACTCTCGAGGTATTAAGTTCATACGCAATTTCCTGGTGGGTATTGGCTATTACCTTTGATTGGTTTACTTTGGATTTCTCTTTCAGGTAGTTTAAAAGGCGTTCATCCATTTTCATAAAGGCCAGGTTGTCTATAGCAGAAAGCATTTCAGAAAGCCTTTTGTTATAGCTGCTAAAAACAAAATTGCGCCAGCCTTTGTGTTTACCCAGCCATTCTTCCATTTTTCCTACGGGTATCATAGCCACTGTGCCACGGGTCTCGGCCACAGCCCTTATTTCGCTGCGCGTTTCACCCAGGCAACAGGCAAGGGTCATGGCACAGGTATCTCCTTTTTCAAGAAAATACAGCAATAGCTCGCCCTCCTGGCGGTCTTCCCTGATTATCTTTATGGCACCGTTTATTAAAAGAGGCATCTGGCGTATGTATTGTCCTATTTCAATAAGGTAATTGCCTTCCTTAAAATCAACAAGGGTTGCTACTTTGGCAATATCTGTTAATAGTGCCGGCTCAAACACGTTACCGTATGCTTCTTTAATCAGTTGTTCCATAAATTGATTTTAAACGTTGGTATAAAAGTACAAATTAATGAGGTAGCTTGTTTTTTAACAGCCCATATACCCAGGTACCGGCAACGGCACCTGCAATTACTATGGCAATAGGAAAAAAGCCTGCCCCTAAAAGGGTAAACATAGGTCCCGGACAAGCACCTGCAAGTGCCCAGCCGAGCCCAAAAATAATTCCCCCAAACATATAACGGGAAAAGCCTTTTTCCTTAGGAAGAAAATTAATAGGAGTTCCTTCTATGTGTTTTAGTTCGCTGCGTTTTATAACCTGAACTATAACTATACCCGTGAGTAATGCCGAACCTATGATGCCGTACATGTGAAACGACTTAAACTGAAACATTTCGTAAATGCGGAACCACGATGCGGCCTCCGACTTAAACATTATGATGCCGAAGAAAGTTCCTATTAGTAAAAAGAGTATATTTTTCATTTTAGTTTAAAAATTAAAATTGCTTATTAAATTTATCTGGCTGTAGTCGCTAACATTAATTATATCAGCCGGGGTATGCAGATTTTTATTTTGTTTCCATATATACAGTAGTATAACATTTAGTCCCTTAAAAAAACCTTTGAAGCTGTAATGTATTATGCTGTTAATCTGGTGATAATCATCAAAGCCGTACTTGTTAAGGCTGTAATTCCTTACACCGGGTCCGTTTACGGCAGTTGCGTCTACACCAGCGGTAAGCTGTTGCGCCGGAAAAGTATGCTTCAATCCGACTCTTACAATGTTAGAATTGCCCAAACCTTCTATACGGCTGCGGGGCATGGAGGTGTAAAATTGGTCGCGACCGAGCTCCCTTGGGAAAAGATAGCGCCCGGTATTAAAAGCCGCTGTAAAAGCAATGACAGCCTCAAACCGCGTGGTTTTAAATTTCACCATGGTACTGGCCACCTGTCCGTGCTCGCCGGGTTGTACGTAGCGGTTAGCATACGGCACGTTTTTTTGATTAGCGCAAGGCATTTGATAAGAATACTGAAAACCTGCCGAAAATAAGCCGCTACTGTATAGCGCTTCTGCCCATATTGTGTTCAATAACTTGTCGATATGGGTATCCCAAAAGTTTAGTTTCAACTTTACTACGGTTTTTTCAATGCCTATATAAGCTATCGCATTTGCATGGGTAAGCCCTGAATAATCAGCCTTTGTTCCGTCAGAAAGGTAACCATCGTTTAAAAGCCCTATAGCCTCATTAGGAGAATACCATTTTGGCACCGCTCGTGGCGATACCCTGTTAAGTACCGTAAAATTTACAGACAATGAGGAGTCTATAGCGACAACACTATTAATTCCCTGAAACGCAAAATCCTGCATACGGCCATCGCTATTGTTAATTAGTGGGTGGTATTCTAACGGAAGCCTGCCTACAGAAATATAACTTTGTTTATACCTGTATTTAAGATATAATGCCTCTAAACGGTACAAATTATAGTAATTAACGGGGTCACTGAGGTCAAAAAGTTCACGTTCCCACTTAGATGATTTTCCGGTAACAGGGTCTACTGCGTTCATGTTATCACCAAAAGTTTTAAAGTTAAATAACCCTGAGACTCCGAGTTCCAAACCTTTAAACTCATTTCTGGTATAGCTTATCAGCCCTCCGGTAGCATTGGCGTAGTAGTTGCTTAAGCCGTGATTATCGGTTGTCATAAAGTAATTACGAACGTGCCCTTGAACTTTACCTTCAGCCAAAAAGCGTGGCAGGCTCTCCTGAGCCTGTAGTGTTATAACAGAAAGTAATACAAAAGCCCGTAACCTCATTATTTAAAATAGCATAGGGAAAATTAAATGAACCATTATCAGCCCGCCAATAAAAAATCCTACAACAGCAATAAGCGAAGGGAGTTGCAAATTACTTAGCCCGGATATGGCGTGCCCTGAAGTACATCCTCCGGCATAACGCGCCCCAAAACCGACTAAAAAGCCGCCTGCTAGCAGTATCAGTATGGTCTTAAAGGATGAAAAGGCTTCATTAGCAAATAATTCGGAAGGGAGATAACTGTTACCGGCACTTTCAAATCCTTTTTGTTTTAATTGTGTAATAACTTCGGTATTTAATTGCGGCGCAGGGTTATCCGAAAGAAAATGCATGGCTATAAAACCTCCTATAATAGCTCCGGCAATAACGTAAAGGTTCCACTGCTGGTCGCGCCAGTTAAAACTAAAGAAATCGCAATTTTTTCCGGCACCAAGCGCGGCACATACGGTACGCAGGTTAGACGACATGCCAAAGTTTTTTCCGGCAAAAAGTAATGCAGCCATTGTAGCTGCAATAAGCGGCCCGGATATATACCAAGGCCAGGGTTCATACATCCAGCTCATACTTTATTTTTTAATGAACTGCAAAATAACCAACCGTTTAAAAGCCGGTCAGTATCATTTGTTACACAACCCCAGAAAATTCCAAACTCATTTAAAATCTTCCAAATATTGTTGATACAACAATACGATTTGCTGTTTCATTGAAATAATGATTTGTATATGTTTAAACAGAAACTTTTCCCAAGATAAACCGGTAAAAGGAGAACTTTTACCGCAGTTTCGAACTGCTGTGCAAACATTACGGCATCAACCCTGTAGACATCACGGGGGTTGCCTATCACTATGGCAAAGGGGTTGCCCTGCACGAAGCCGGACGGCTGCTCAACATCATATTTTTTTGTTAAACAACAAACTTAAGCCATAAAAAAAACCGGACAAACGAAGAAATTTTCGATTTGTCCGGTATAGTAGCCTTGCACTAACAGATGTCAAACTATTTTGAAGAGGACTAAGCTTAATCTGCATACTTGTTGGAATCCTTTCGCGAACCAAAAATAGTGATTGATATTTCACTTTTTGAGTTTGTTTTCACGGTGTGAAATATTAAAAAGTATTTAATTTCTACTCTTTAATAATCCGGAAGGTTTTACACTCCCCGTTAACAGTGCTCAGCCTTAAAAAATAAGAACCCGAAGTTAGGTTTTCGAAGTTTAAAGAAACTGCACCCGGCGCTAATGTCCCGGCCTCTAACGAAACCCCTAAAATACTATACAAACTATAATTTACCGTTTCCGGTGCATTTATGTTAAGCTGACTCTTTACAGGATTAGGGAATACGCTAACCCCGGCTAATTGCTGGAAAGCTGTATCAAGAACAGCATTTACCGTACCGCAATATTGGTTGCTCCCGCAAGCATTTGTAACTGTAACACATACATTATATTGGCCTGAGGCAGTATAGGCATGAACAGGGTTTACTTCTCCGGAAAACGCTTCATCGCCAAAAGACCATGTAATAGTATCATAAGCTTCGCCTGTATAGGTAAAGGCAAAACCAAGGCCTGAATCAACAGGCACATAGCTAAATGCCGGCACGGGTGCGGCACAATCGCAGGACTCATCGCCAAACTTGGCCACAAAAAAATCGCTTTGGGAGCCGCTGTTTACTAACGTTGTTTCTCCCGGGTTTATCTGGCCTTCAAAACTTCCGCCTACATAATAGTCGCCCGAAGGGCTTGCAGCAAGCGCCGTACCATAATCATTATATCCTGTACTGCCCAATACCTGGTTTAAAGCAACCAGTGTTCCGTCAGCAGTTGAAAACCTTGCAAAGAATACATCATATCCCTGGTTGGGCACAAAAGTTGTGCTTTGCCCCTGCCACTCTAATGCTCCTCCGCCACCCGTTATGGCTACCTCATTGCCATTAACTGCTATTGCAGCGCCATAAACTGTACTGGCAGTAACCGCGTTGGTACTCCAAAGGGCGGTTCCGTCTGGCGAAATTTTGACTACAAATGGGAATGCATAAATAGTACCTGATTCAAAAGTAGCGCCTGCAAACGTATCTTGTGCTTTTGTCCTGCCGGTAATGTAAATATTGCCTTCGGCATCCAGGTCAACAGCACACAAATTACCATAATAAGGCCCATCAGTGTTTTCAGTATTTTCTATCTTCCATTCAAAGGTCCCGGTGCTGCTAAATGCACCCAGGTACATCGGCTTGGTTACAGGCTCACCTCCCATGCTCACCTCCATTGTGGTTATGGGATACCTGTACCCTGCAATATAAAATTTGCCCGTAGCGGCATTGCGTACCATTTTTAACCTGCGGTGCGCCCCACCCGATAGTTCAATATCAAAAGGATAGCCTTCTATGAAATTTCCGTTAGTATCATATTTAAACAGGTGGGTAGAAATCCCTTCCTGGCTGTTAACATATTGTCCCTGCGCATAAGTGCCCTGTGGCAGGCCACACAGCCAGTAGCTATTGCCCTGTGCATCTACATCCATTGCATAGGTAAATGTACTGGTTACAGTAGTTTCAAAGCTTACATTATCAGGCTGTGGCGTACGTACCCACTGCGGGTTGCCGTCATTACTGTATTTTATAAGAAAGAGCGATTGCTTGTTAACATTGCCGCTTTGGTAAGCAACTATGCTGTCATTATCAAAATGTATTTTTCCCTGGTTTGTGCCCGAAGCAGGGTACATCTGGCCTGCAACATAAACACTTCCGGAGGCATCGGTACGAATATTATGGAAATAATCTGAATTAAAGCCTCCCAGTACTTTTGCCCATCTAAGTTCTCCCTGGCAATCAAAACTGGAAACCATGTAATCATTAAGGGCGCCACCAGACCCGGTATACTCTCCATAAGTCTCCTTGTCAACACCATCAACATTAACATTTGTAAGGCCTATGGGGGAAAGCACAAAAACATTGCCCGAAACATCGGTATCAAGGTCTCTTACCTGCTCTCTGAAATTATCAGTATATTCCGGAATGTTATCAGTGCCCCCGCCGCGCTTCGCCCACTGCCAGTCTTGGGCATTGCCCGAAAAATAAAACAAAAGCGCCAGGATAATGTGTAGTAACGAGTATTTTTTTTTCATGTGCTGGTTAAAATTTAATCGGGGACCGGGCCCCGGTTATTAATACATTGATTTGGATTGCTTATTGCAATATAAGGTATTTTTGCTGTAAAACAGCACCATCTTCTTCCATGAACACAATATACTGGCCAGAAGCATAACTCCTAAATCAGGCTCCCATATGCCATTTAATGATTTTGGTTCAAAACGCTCTAAGCATACCCCCATTAAAGAATAAATTTCAATAGTATGCATAGAACCATGGCTTTAAGTATAGCTAAAGGTATGCGCGCAGTGCTCTTAACAGGGTTAGGCGCTATGGTCATTACTGCTGCTTGTAGTGCGGAATTTATTTTTGCAAAGCTCAGGGAATTAACCACCAGGCTGCTGCGGCAAATAGTTCCTTCCGGATTCAGATACTAAATGTAAGCGTTAACAAACCTCCCGAAAATCCTGTTGGGATAAGGTTTAACGCTACAACACCCCCTCCGGGAGGGACAGATACAGCGGCCAGCTGGAAAATACCTGCGCCCGAAGGTGCCGTTACCGTAACCGATATGGGTGCCCGGTAGGGTTATCAATAAAAATACCCATGGTATAGTAGCAGAATTCATCCTCTACAAACTTAATTTTCTTCATATCTGCCTTAATCTCACACTTACATCGTTGTTGTATATCAACATCCATCGTGTCTACAGTTTATAACGGTATGGGCCAATCTGAAAGCCAGACTGAATCGGCGAGACTGCCATAGCACGCACGATATTTTATTCAACGAACCACCGACCTATACAGTACAAAACATTGACATGGCTTACCTGATGATATCAACTCAATAATACGGATTAAGTTTGCACTATTAGTTCTTACACAATCTAATTTTTTCTTTAAATTCTGCTAAAGATTACCACTCAAATTCACTTGTGAGTTATTAAGTGAGTTCAGATTTTGAGCGGCAAGCATCTTGATTTTAAAACACTTACACATAAAGGTTTTCGGGCAGTCATCCCGACAGATTAGAAAACCATCTAAGCAATTAGGTGGTTTTTTAGGTTTTATTGTAACTGATCAACCTTAAACATATTATTATTTCAGTGTGTAGCAGTTTTTACGGAACCTTCTTTTAATA
This sequence comes from Flavobacterium sp. RHBU_24, assembly GCF_046613695.1. Taxonomy (NCBI): domain Bacteria; kingdom Pseudomonadati; phylum Bacteroidota; class Flavobacteriia; order Flavobacteriales; family Flavobacteriaceae; genus Flavobacterium; species Flavobacterium sp. RHBU_24. Next base: position 7,558 of record NZ_JBKJHD010000027.1, read on the forward strand.
CTTCTTAAAACCAGCTATTCCGCTACACATCTTTTTTACATACAGTATTTAACTGGCAATGTTTATAATACTTGTACTGTGTTATGCATTATAATGTATTATATTTTCTGGCCTGCAGCCTGGTTAATTTACCTGAAACAGTGCATTAGCAAAAAGCAGGTTGCCATTTTCCCAAAATCCACGGAAAAGCGGGTTATCAACCATGTATACAACCTCACCCCTGCCTTTGTAGTCTACCGCGTAAGTAACGGTATTAGATAGTTTCTTTTTTAGTGCGCTGCCTATAAAACCCCAACTTTTAAAATTTTTAGGCACATAAATGGCGTTAACCGCGTTTTTTAGTGCCTGGTAATGCGAGGGAGAGGTTTTAAGGCTAAAGTATTTATCGCCCAGGCCAAACGTTAACGGATGGGTCTTATCAAGCGCATTTTCTACAATTGCCCCGGAAACCGAACCTGACAGTTCATGCCGCACAATACTGCTGTAACTATAAAACGGGGTATCTTTTTCATCATCAGCTGTTTCATCACCCTTCGTTTTTTCTTTTGCAAAACGGGTAAGATTATAGCCGTTGCGGTCTTCAAAAATATCAAGTGCACCGCCTATGGCAATTACTTTGCCACCGGCAGTTATAAAGCTGTCCAGCCGTGCCTTATCGGTATCGGTCAACTCATAACTTCCGTCTGCCAGTACAATTGCCGTATACTCTTCAAACTTCAGGTTGTGTAATTTTTCTATATCAACCACGGTATAGGGGTAGCTAATGGTACTGTCAAAATAAAACCAGGCCTGGCCAAAATCGGTACTATTAATACCATTGCCAGAAACCAGCAGTACTTTAGGCTCCTCAAGCAGCGGATAGGATTCGCCGCCCAGGTCTCCCCCGTTTATGGAATAGCCGCTTTCTATCACCTCATAATCAGGCTTGCCATCCAGCATTACCGTCATGGCCTGCTGAAAATCAGTGAGCTGGGGGTTATCGCTTTTAAGCACAATCAGGTCGCCCATACTTACTTTTACACCGCGAAACATTGAGTTCCTGTGGGCACTTCGTACCCTTACCTTACTTTGGTGCAGCTGGCTGAGTACCTTAACAGATGCCCTGCCATTCCATGGAATGTAAAAGGCATATATGCCTTCATACTCAAACTTGCCTTTATATTTTACCTCGCTGCGGGTCTTTATCTTTAAATCGCGCTTTAAGGCATAACTCTCTATACCATAGGCGTGTGGTAAATCCCACGCGGTAATATCATACGAGAGGCTATCGCTAAGCCTTTGCACCGGCTCAAACAGCACATGGGTTAACACCGACTTTGGCTGGTCTGCGCTAATAATAAGGTCGTTAGGCTGTATGGTAAAATCTTCTTCCATATCTGTATAATAGCTGTAGCCGTCTGTTTTTTTGCTTTCGTTGGCATAGCTAAACTTAATTTTATTCCGGGTAAGAAGGATTGCGAGCTGCTGGGTTTTTCCGCCATTCTTAACAATGTAGGTTTGATATTTCCCTTTCGGTTTTTCGCGGTTGTCATTAAAATATGCCTGGAAGTTGCGGGTAAGCATGTCCTTTTTCCATACAGCGGTTTCTACCACGGTAAGCATTGCCGCAGTATGGTGGCCTATGCGGTCCTGTAGGGTAAGCACCTTACCGTTTGCCATTTTTACGGCACGGCCCGCACCTATCCCCCCCTGCTCAAAGGTCATTCCCACTGCCCCGTTAAAGCAAGGGTACGTATCGCCATAGCTGGGGTAAAATAAGTCGAACACTTCCCGTGTATAATAGCTCCAGCCATTCTTGTCAAACTTTTTAGATTCCATCTGGCCTATAGCTTCATAAAAATCCTTTTGCCCCTGGGTAATAAAGTCATGCATGGGCTCTGCCGGCGGCGGAAAGAAATACGGGTCGTTATACCCCATTTCGTGTACGTCAGCATGTACCATGGGCATCCACTGGTTATATAGCACCATACGCTGCTGGGTTTCGGCCTGTACCTGCCACGCCCAGTCGCGGTTCAGGTCAAAAAGGTAATGGTTTTCCCTGCCGCGCGGCCAGGGCTCGGCGTGCTCACGGTCTGCCGGATCGGTATGCAGTTGCTTACCGCTTATACTGTGCAGCCAGTTGCCGTAGCGGTTATAGCCATCGGGGTTAAGGCAGGGGTCTATTATTATAATTGCATCTTTAAGCCAGTCTTTTGTTTCTTTATTATTGGGGTTAAGCAATTCAAAAGCAACGTTCATAGCACTTTCTGCGGCGGCCGGCTCATTGCCGTGTACGTTAAAGCTAAGCCACACTATTATTTTATTTGTAGCCTGTGTAGTACCGTTGCCAAGCCCAATTGTGTTTAAATGACCCTCGCGAATGGCATCAATATTTTTTAGGTTCTCGGGTGTGGAAATATAGTAAGCATGCAGTCCACGCCCTTCATTTGTTTGCCCGTATTGCTGGTGCTGAATGTAAGCCGAATTTTGCGACAGGTAGGCAAAATAGTTTTCCAGCTGGTAGTAGTTGGAAACATTCTGTCCATACTCGGGCAAAAAATCCGCCGGGCTTTTTAGCTGGGCATTCAGTAAAAAAGCGAAAAACACGAACAGGGCAGATAAAAGATATTTCATTTACAGGGTTATAAAGTAACCCAAATGTAAGGATTATCTACGAAAACCTTCTAATCAAAGTTTTTGATTTTTTTACCAACTGTTTACAAACAGCTTTGCTTTCACTATAGTAACTTTAAATAAAAAACTATGGGTAAGCTAACGAAAAAGGCGAAGAAAAGCAGCGCTAAAAAGAATAAACTCGGTGTAAAAAACTCACTGGTAAACAACATGAATGCCCGCAAGAGGAAAGGTATCTCCCGCAAGAAGAAAAAGAAGACGGTAGACAAAAAGGCTTACGCCAAAATGAAAAACAACTGGGGCAAAAGGAAAACAGTTAAAAAGAAAGCCACAAAGAAATTTGGCAAGAAAAAGAAAAAACGTAAATAATTACACTGTTTTTAGCGCAGCGACAAGCAAATCAATATCTTCTGTTGTATTATAATGGCTAAATGATATGCGTAGCGACGGCTTTTTGATTTCATCTTCCGGCAAAATTTCCTTCAGCACATGCGATGGTTTTATGCTCCCACTCTGGCAGGCACTGCCCCGAGATACAGCAACCCCCAGCATATCGAGGTGAAAAAGTATCATGGCTGTTTTTTCTTCCGGTAACGGCAACTGTATGTTAGCTATGTTATAGAAAAGATTTCCCGCACCTACTCCGTTTACCTTGTAGCCCGGGAAATGCATATCCAGCTGTTCCAGTAAATAGTTCTTAATAGCAGTTATATGCTCACGTTCCACATCTAAATTTTGGCATGAAAGCTCCAATGCCTTTGCCATAGCAGCCAGTTGGTGATTGGCTTCGGTACCGGCGCGCAGGCCTTTCTCCTGTTCTCCGCCTAAAATCATTGGCTGCATACCTATTCCTTTACGGATGTATGCAAACCCTACACCTTTAGGCCCGTGGAATTTGTGTGCACTAGCCGTGATAAAATCTACCGGCAGGTTTTTTAAGTTGAGTTCTGTTTTGCCAACAGACTGTACCGTATCACTATGAAAATAAGCGTTGTATTGCCTGCACAACGCGCCGGTTGTATGTAAATCTAAAACAACACCGGTTTCATTATTTACATGCATAAGGCTAACCAGTGTGGGGGCGCCATCAGCCAAAAGAACTTCAAGTTGTGCAAGGTCGGGAAGGCCGCCGGGCAGCAGGTTAACATAAACAACCTCAACACCTGCCTCTTTTGCCAGCTGGGGTACTGTAACCAATACCGAATGGTGTTCTGTACGGCTTGTGATGATACGTTTGATGCCCAGGCTTTGCAGCGCACCATGCAAAATGAAATTATTTGCCTCGCTGCCGCCCCCTGTAAAAATAATTTCGCGTGCTTCTGCGTTTAGTAGTGAGGCTATTTTTTTACGAGCTGTTTCTACCATTGTCTTTGCGCTACGGCCAAAGCTGTGTGTAGACGATGCATTACCGTAAACCTCCAGCGCGGCGGTTATTTCGGCAATAACTTCCGGGCGCAGGGCTGTGGTAGAAGCGTTATCAAGATAGGCTTTTTTCATTGGGTGTAAAGTTACTGTATTTTTTAATTGCCGGCCTGTATCGCGCTCCAAAACAAAAGCTTTAAAATAACCGGCAAAAAATGTATTTTTGCCTTAAATAAAAATTGATGAAAAAGATTTTAGGCATACTAATAGTGTTACTGCTGATAACTGTTACCGCCTGCGATGACGGCGAAATGACAGTGAAAACCTTTAATTTTACCGGTGAGGTAGCCCCTTGTGGTACAGTAGCTAACCTATATATAAAAAATAGCGGAACTGAAGTATTACTAATGGATCTTAGTACCCATCCGTTACTTAACATAGCAAGTGAACTTGATGAGAGTGGTGTACCAATACCTGCGGTTGTAAACCTGCCTGCCGGGGCTGTAATATATCGCAACTACAGCGCTAATGCCTCGGCCAGTGTGGTATGTAGTAATATTGATAACCCTGCCATTTATGTAATGGAAGAATGGAAGGGCAGCGGCACTATAGAAATAATAACCACAAAGCTGGATGTTCCCGAAACTACAGGACTTATACAATACAGCCATAGCATAACGTTTCTTGATGTGAGCCTTACAAAAGGAGATGAAACCATACGCATACAAAATACCGATTATGGGTCGGTTGAAACGTCACTCAGTTTTGAATTTCGATTTGCATCCGGAGATGAGGTAAACCCAACACAATTAACAGCATGCGGCGACTTTTTGTATGATACTGCCGGTAACGAAGCGCTGTTGCTCAATTTTGCCGATAATACAATTAGTAATACAGTTGATGAAACTATTATAAACCTTGATGCCGCTACTAATTACCTTACACTAAAAGTGTATACCGGTACCGTAACTGGCATTAGCACTATTTGTACTGGCAACCCGTCTCTTACCCCTACCGAAAAAGAACGTTGGGTAGCGGCAACCGGTAGGGTTAAAATAAAAAAGATAGTAGACAGCAGTAATGTACCACACTATGACATTTACCTGTATGACGATATACGGTTTTATAATATTACCACCTCAGCCGTTGCACTTGAAAATTTTACACCAGAACCTACTGACGCTGATGCCGATGGCGATTATTATTACCTGGGGCAATATACTCCGTAATATACATTTATAAAAAATGCCCATATTTCTAAACATGGGCATTTTTATGGCTATTAAACTTATCTTTTTAGCTTTCAGGGTTTTCATCGCCTGTTACCTGGCCTTCCTTAACGGGCTCGGCCCCCACATATACCAGATGTCCGTTATTTTTAAGAGTATAGCCATTATCTGCATGAAGCGACCATGAACCGCTTTTGTATATGTTATTACCTTCTTTTATCAGCAGGATAGAATTTTCTGTATCCGGCATGTACAGTTCGGCCTTTTCCTTATCCTCAGAGAAAATTACAAACGCGCTTTTTACGGGGCTTTCATCCTCTACCTTTTCTATCGAATTAAGCCTGTAGCCGTCTTCAAGCGGGCGTATGCAATCGCCCTTTAACCTGCTCCAGTGATAACCCGCAGAGGTAACGCAGCCCTTGCTGTCTTTATCAGGGCCGGTTATCACTTTTTTATCGGTAGCTACTGCCGGCGCTGCTTTATCATCTCTTTTAAGCACATAATCGCAGGACGAAAGGCCTATCGCCACTAAAGCCACTATTATCAAGTGATTTTTCATTGTTGATAAATGTAATAATTATCGTATTGTACCGGGGTAAATGGTAGACTGAAGCGTTTTATAAGTTATTGTGCCGTCATCTTCTATAAAGTACTGTATAAGCGCATCGCCCCAAATGGTACCATTGCTGTAATCGGCAATTATCCACCTGTGGTTAAGCAACTGGACTTTATTAATCAAAAACTTCTTTCCGTCTATAGGTTCATTGTCCGTTAGCGGATTGCCAGCAGGGTTTTCATTTTGCTCTAAAACCCCTTCTGTTATCTTTTGGGAAAGAGAATCGGTATTCATAAAACCTCTGTCGGCAAAATAATCCAGCGCTTCATCATTAGTAGCAAGGGTAAAATATTTAGCATCCGCACCTCCGTCGTGCAAGCTGTCACGAGAAGTCTTTAATTGCTGCTGTATCTTCACAATACGCTCGCCGTCGTGTTTTTGTTGTTGGGTAAACCACATATAGGTAAACAGGTTTATTACCACTGCAAATACAAAAAGATATAAAAAAAGGCTCTTTCTCATATTACTCTATAGAAATCTGTAAATTATCATACGCTAAAAACACATTTTTTGGCAGTGACTGCTCCACCTGCTCATGAAACCCAAGCAAGTGGCTTATGTGGGTCAGGTAGGCTTTTTCAGGCTTTACCCCCGCTATAAATGCCAGCGCTTCATCAAGGTTCATGTGCGAATCGTGCGGGTCTATGCGCAGTGCGCTTACCACAAGCACCTTAAGGCCAACAAGCTTTTCCAGTTCGCTTTCCGACACTGTTTTAACGTCAGTAAGATACGCAAAATTGCCTATCCGGTATCCTAAAATCTCTATTCGCCCATGGTTTACCCGGATTGGGGTTACAACTTTACCTCCCAGTACAAAAGGCGCATCGGGCCTTACCTCGTTAATTACCACGTTTGGCACACCCGGATATTTTTCGCCTTCGGTAAAAATATAATCAAAGCGTTTTTTAAGGCTTTCAATAACCACATCTTTAGCGTAAATGGGTATATCGCCCTGACGGAAAAAGAACGGCCGGATGTCATCAAGACCTGCGGTATGGTCGGCATGCTCATGGGTATACAAAATACCGTCTATGCGGTTACAGCCGCAGGTAAGCATCTGCTGACGGAAGTCGGGCCCACAGTCTATAACATAAGAGCTACCTTCCCAGTACAGCCACACCGAAACCCGAAGGCGCTTGTCCCTTGGGTTATCACTTAAGCACACAGGGTGTGTACTGCCTATTATGGGTATGCCCTGTGAGGTACCGGTGCCTAAAAACCAAACATTCAAAATTGCTTATTTTAAATACAAAAATAACATTATTTGTTTTATTAAATGCAGTGTTTTCCTAACTTTGCGATATATCTTCCATTGCTATGAAATTATCCGACGACGAAATAACTTTAAAAGGAGACAAGGTAATTACCCATGTCCCCTCTATAAAGGACAAAGCCCTTCGCATTAACCTGAATGAGCATATTTACGGCACCTTTGCCGAGATAGGCGCCGGCCAGGAAACCGTAAGGCATTTTTTTCGTTCGGGCGGCTCATCCGGAACCATTGCAAAAGCGATGTCGGCTTACGATAAAGATTTCAGCGATGCAATTTACGGCATAGAAGAAGATGGAAGATATGTAACCGAAAGCCGCCTTAAAAAAATGCTGAACCACGAGGTACGCATTATGGAAGAGCGCCTTAAGCGTGACAAGCACCCCAGCAAAGTATTTTTTAGCTATGCGAATACTGTGGCTACCATAGATTTTGCCAAGCAATTTAAAGGCCACGGCTGGGTGGGCATACGCTATCAGGTAGAGCCTGATGAAGATTATAACGAAATTATCCTGCACATACGCTTTAGGGAAAACGATGCACGGCTGCAGCAGGAAACCTTAGGGATACTGGGGGTAAATCTTATTTATGGTGCGTTTTACAAATACAACGACCCTAAAAAGCTACTGCGCTACCTGTACGACCACCTGGATAAAGACCAGCTGGAAATAGATACCATAAACTTTAGCGGACCGCGCTTTGTCGATGTTGACAACAGGCTCATGAGCCTGCAACTCGTTAAAAACGGCATGACCGACGCGGTAATGTTTGACCCTAACGGACATAACGTACTGCCTGCCGCTATACTATACAAAAAGAACATACTCGCCCTCAGGGGAAGTTTCCGCCCGGTGACGAAGGTAAATATGGACATGTTTGAGAAATCACACCGCATGTTCCTTGAAGAGAACAAAGTAGATCCCGAAAAAACGCTGGTAATTTTTGAAATTACACTGAGTAACCTGCGCAGCGAAGGCGAGATTGATGAGCGCGACTTTATGGACCGTGCCGAACTGCTCTGCTCTCTTGGGCAAACCGTAATGATATCTAACTTCCAGGAATATTATAAAGTGGTAGAGTACTTTAGCGCCTATACCAAGGCGCGTATGGGGCTTGCCATGGGTGTGAGTAACCTTATTGATATTTTTGACGAAAAATACTACCGCCACCTAAGCGGTGGCATACTTGAGGCTTTTGGGAAACTGTTTTACCGCGACCTTAAGGTATACCTGTACCCTATGAAAGATGAGGAGGGCAACGTGGTAGACTCTGAAAACCTTATGGTGCACCCCCGCATGAAAGAACTGTATAAATTCTTTAAGTTTAACGGTAAAGTTATCGATATACCTGAGGTAGACACACATAACCTTGACATTTTTAGCCGCGAAGTGCTTAAAATGATAAACAAAGGCAAACCCGGGTGGGAGCCTATGCTGCCGGTAGGTATTGCCGAAATGATAAAGGAAAACCACCTATTTGGCTACGACCCTAAAAAACAGCTTGCTGAGCAGGGCTAATTATTTAATAATGTCAGTGTTAAAAAAAATACGTAAGAAAAAACTGTTTATTTTTATAAACAGTTTTTTTATGCCTTTTACACACGTAAATTTTACTTTATGTATAAAAATATTTTACTTATAATTACTGCCTGCGCCCTATATTCCTGCGGGGGCGAAAAACAGCAACCAACCAACCAGGTTACCATTACCGAACCGGAAAAGGTTGTTGAAGATCATACCCTTGTAATAAGCACTTTTGACACCGTACCCGATGAGATAGACGGATGCAGTTGTGCATTTGCATCCGACTCAATAGCATACAAAGCAAACCATTTACTATTTGCAGATGATATTGGTGATATTGCGTATATGAAAATAAACGGTAAAATGGTACGTCTTACCCAAAGCGAACACGCCACTAAAGAAAATGACAGTACAATAATAGACAGTACAGCAACGCATGCACTCTACAAAGCAAAAGGTATTGAGGTGATATTAGACACCCAAAAAGGCAGGAATATTGACACCGAAGTGTGGGAAGAAACCGGGACAATAAAAATAAAACAGGAAGACGGCCAAACCATAAAAAGAGCGGTATATGGCAGTTGTGGATGCTAATTTTGTAACTTAGCCAAAACCAATTGCCTTGCCAGCTAAAACTCTTTTATCCGCATTATTTTTATTTCTTACCTTTCATTGCGTTGGGCAGGATAGCACCTATATATACACCTCTGCAAAAAATACCTACCGGGAAACCGATAGTATTGCCCGTACTAAAGTATATAACGGCGACCTGCGCCTGCTGGTAAGCGAGCTTACCGATAGCTATGCGGACAATACCTATAAGGCACGCGCCATTTTTGCCTGGATAGCAGATAACATTGCATATGATTACAAGGCATTTAACAACCATAAACACTATAAAGCGCCCAAATGCAAAACGGGCGATGACTGCCTTAAAGTAATTGCCGACTGGAAAGAAGACTATACGGATAAGGTACTGCGTAGCGGCAAGAGTGTATGCGACGGCTATGCATGGCTCTTTAAGCGCATGTGCGACTATGCCGGGCTGCAAACCGATTTTGTGCCGGGTTATACCAAGCATTCGCCAGATGAAGTAGGACGCATGGGCGCGCTGGATCACGCCTGGAACGGGATAATACTTGATGGTAAGTATTATTACCTCGACGTTACCTGGGCTTCGGGCCACTGCCCAAAAGATAAAAAAGGGAAGCTCAAGGCTTTTGAAAAGAGCTTTAATGATTTTTACTGGCTTACGCCAATTGAAAAATTCTGCCAGAACCATTACCCCGAAGACCCGAAATCGCCGGGTGTAGCAAACTATAGTGTGGAGCGCTATAAGAACAACCCGTACATTATAAACGATTACCTGGAAGAAATAGAGGTTATTTTGCCCTCAACGGGTGTTGTAACTGCTAAAGTAGGCGATACTATAAACTTTGCTATACAACATAAGCTTGGCTTTTGGGATTTGCATTTCAGTACCAATACAAAACACAACCCTTATATCGTTGCTAATAGTAAAACTGTATATAAAACGCTGGGCTTTGTTACAGGTGAAGAACAGCGGACAGATCAATATAGCCTGCCATTTAAGCGTAAAGGTGATATATACTCATTTGATTTTGTAGTTGACAACAAAAACCTGCGTGTTATAGAATTCTATATGAACGGATTGCTTCAACTTGTATTTAAAGTAAAAGTGATTAAGTGATGGTAACCTGCAAGGTTTTTTAATAACCTTATAAGTTTTAAATTATAAAATCCCACACTAACTTTTATACCTGCAAGTTCTTTAAAGACCTTGCCGGAATTGACAAACCGCCCACAAAGTTGAATTATCGAACAGGTTTACTCAAAAAGGCTCTCGTCCAGCTGCAAATTATTCAGAAACGAAAGCGTGTTCTCAATATCATAGTGCAGTATGCGGTCTTCTGTAACGGTAGGCACTTCCTCCCTATACGAACCTACAAACATCTCAAGGAAATCACTGCTCTTCAGCGGGCGGCGGAACTCTATGGCCTGTGCGGCATTCATAAGCTCTATGGCTAAAATTCGCTCCAGGTTTTCCATTATTTTCAGCGTTTTAGTGGCGGCATTAGCCCCCATGCTCACATGGTCTTCCTGCCCGTTACTCGATACTATGCTGTCTACACTGGCCGGGGTGGCAAGCTGCTTGTTCTGGCTTACGATGCTGGCAGCAGTATATTGCGGAATCATAAAACCTGAGTTAAGCCCCGGGTTACTTACCAAAAATGGCGGCAGGCCACGCAGGCCGCTTATGAGCTGGTAGGTACGGCGCTCAGATATACTGCCCAGTTCAGCTAAGGCGATGCCAAGGAAATCGAGCGTAAGTGCCAGCGGCTGGCCGTGGAAGTTACCACCCGAAATAATTTCGTCGGTATCTACAAAAATATTCGGGTTATCGGTAACCGAGTTGATCTCGGTACGGAACACTTTTTTTACATAATCAATAGTGTCCTTACTTGCCCCGTGCACCTGTGGTATGCAACGGAAACTATACGGGTCCTGTACGTGCTTTTTAGGCTGCGAAATGATTTCGCTATCCTCCAGTAGTTCGTTAAAACGGCGGGCGGTAACAATCTGCCCTTTGTGTGGGCGAATCATGTGTATCAGCTCATTAAACGGCTCTATGCGCCCGTCAAAACCTTCCAGAGATACTGCAGCGATAACATCGGCCAGATAGCTATACTTTATTGACTTAAGTAATATATACACGCCATAAGCACTCATAAACTGGGTACCGTTTAATAGCGCAAGGCCCTCTTTGCTTTTCAGTGTTATAGGTTCCCAGCCGTAACTGTTCAGCACTTTGTGTGCCGGTTGGCGGAAACCGTCGGCAAAAACCTCGCCCTCCCCTATCAGCGGTAATGAAAGGTGTGCCAGCGGCGCAAGGTCGCCCGATGCGCCCAGCGAACCCTGGGTATAAATTACAGGAAGTATATCGTTGTTATAAAAATCTACAAGGCGCTCTACAGTAGCCAGCTGCACCCCACTGTTACCATAGCTAAGCGACTGTATTTTGAGCAGCAGCATTATTTTTACAATAGGTTCGGGTACTACATCACCGGTACCGCAGGCGTGCGATTTTACGAGGTTTTCCTGTAGTTTAGACAGGTTATCGGTATCGATTTTTACATTATATAGCGCCCCAAAACCTGTATTGATTCCATAAATGGGCGTGTCCTGAGCTGCCATTTTCCTGTCGAGGTAGGCGCGGCACTTTTCTATATTGCCGCGGGCCTCTTCGCTCAGCGCCAGTTTCATATCCTGCGAGAGGATAGTATTTACAGTTTCAAGGGATAATATATCACTGCTGATATAATGTATGGTTTCCATTATGAGGCGTATTTTGATTGCCCAAAATTCACTAAAATGCAATTAAAAAACAACATTATTGATGACTTTTCATTTTTGGTTGCAATCTGCTTCAATTTTCAGGTAGGCTCTCCCTATATATTTAATAATATCAGAAGCAGTAAACGCCTGCATACCGGTTTCGGGCAGGGCAATATCCGCCGTAAGGCCGTGTAAATATACGCCAAATAGTGCCGCATCAACCGCATTGTAGCCCTGGGCCAGCAACCCGGTAATGATACCCGTAAGGCAATCACCGCTGCCGCCGGTAGCCAAAGCTGCATTTCCGGTGGAATTTATATGTACGTCGTTGCCGTATACCACCATCGTGTGTGCATCTTTTGCTACCAGCACAACTTTATATTTCGCGGAGAACGCTTTTATTTTATCAAGCTTGTCAAAATCGTTATCCCAACTGCCCATTAGGCGTTCCAGCTCTTTAGGGTGCGGCGTAAGTATAGTGTTTTCCGGCAGCAGGGTGAGCCATTCTTTATTTTGTGAAAGTATGTTAAGCGCATCGGCATCAATAACCAGCGGGGTATTTTGCCGCTGCAAAAAGTCGTGTATTGCCTGTTGGGTTTCGGGTTCCTGCCCAATTCCAGGTCCGATTCCAATGGCTTTCGGTTGTACATCAAAATTAATATTAGTAAGATGTTCCTGTCCATTGGTAAGCGCCATGGCTTCGGGAAAATACGACTGCATAATTTCGTAACCGCACTTAGGTATGTAGGCAGTTACCAGTCCGCAACCGGACTTAAGCGCTGCTTTTGCCGAAAGGCACACCGCTCCTATTTTGCCATAGCTACCTCCTATTATCAACGCATGCCCCTGCGTACCTTTATGTGCATGGGGTTTTACCGGGCGGTACCTCGCGCAGGCATCCTTTAAATCTGTCAGGGAATAGTCGGATGGCGTATTTTTAATAAACCCTTTATCCAGGCCAATATCCAGTATCACGATACGGTTTACAAATTTGCAATTGCCCGGCAGGTAAAATGCCAGTTTCGGGAACTGGAAGGTAAGCACGATATCGCTTTCTACAGCAAAATCGGTAGGCCGGTCTAAAAACAAGCCTGATGGCACATCTATAGAAATAACACTGCCTTCGCAGCGGTTTATCTTGTTGATGGTATCAGCCACGCTTTGGGGCAAATCACGGTTAAGGCCTACCCCAAAAAGCGCGTCGATATAAATGAGTTTTCTTTTTTCATAGGTATAGTCAGCATCTTTATTGTTTTCAAGGCCGCTTTCTTTAAGAAGTTGCAGGGCGGTTTCATATTCAGGTGTAGGATTTCCGGCTTCTTCAATAATATTTATTTTTACCGGATAGTTATCCTGGTGCAGCAGGCGGGCAATTACCAGGCCGTCGCCCCCATTGTTTCCCCTGCCACAAAATACGTGAAACGTGGTTTCTTTATCTGCATAATGCTTTTTTATCCACAAAAAAGCTTCTGTAGCAGCGCGCTCCATAAGTTGGTAATAGCTAATCTGCTGATTTTCGATTGTTATTTTATCAGCTTCCCTAATGTTTATTGTTTCAAAAATTTTCATTCAGCAGTGGTTTTGTTGTATTTTTAAAATATTCGTAAAAAGGAAGCGAGCGTTTTTGCACTATGGTAAAATTATTACATTTGTAAGTATATGAATGTTAACGGCAACAAATATTTAACTACAACAATCTCCCGCAAAGGGATATTTGGTGCTATTGGCATTATTACCACAACCACCACCCCGTTTGGGGTATAATATTTTACATATAGCCGGTTTAAGGGTTATTTTTCAACAGAAAAATAACACAGGCATCTGTGCATAAAATCATATCTTTACCGTAAAACCAATACGAATGAACGTTATAAAATTTGGCGGAACATCAGTTGCCAATGCAGAAAATATATCGCTCGCGATAAACATCATTAAACAAAAAAAAGAAAAAGAGCCCGTTGTGGTAGTCGTATCGGCCCTGGGCGGCGTTACTGATTTGCTCCTATCAGCGGCTGTAAGCGCCTCCGAAAAAGACGACAGTTACAAAACCATACTACAAACCCTGGAAACACGCCACCTTGATACCGTAAAAAGCCTTGTGCCCGTAGCAGGGCAAAGCGCCGTATTAAGCCATGTAAAGCGGGAGCTGAACCGCCTGGAAACCCTGCTGGACGGCTGCTCCCTGTTGGGCGAACTGAGTGAGCGAACAAAGGACCTGATACTTTCTTTTGGCGAAGTGTTATCTTCTTACATCATTAGCGAAGTGCTGAAGGCACAGGAAGAAAATGTTACACTGGCCGACAGCCGCGAACTTATAAAAACCAACAGCCGCTACGGTAAGGCAGTGGTAAACTTTGCGCTTACTGATAAGGTAATTTTTGATTATTTTGAACACAGCACCGCCGCAATAACGGTAATGCCGGGCTTTATAGCACAAAGCGAAGACGGCCACACCACTACCCTGGGCCGTGGGGGCAGCGACTATACGGCAGCTATAGTCGCCGCAGCCTTAGAGGTGCCGTCTCTGGAAATATGGACAGATGTAAACGGCATTTATACGGCCAATCCCAAAATTGTAAAACAAGCGGAGTCCATACCCTACATTACCTTTGAGGAGGCGATGGAGCTATCGCATTTTGGTGCCAAAGTACTATACGCGCCTACCATACAGCCTATACTGAATAAGGACATTACCCTTCATATAAAAAACACATTTGAACCTGAGGCGCACGGCAGCATTGTCAGTAAAGTGCCCGAGGTAAAAAGCGAGAACCCCATACGCGGCATCAGCAACGTAGATGACATTACCCTTATAACACTGGAAGGCAGTGGTATGGTGGGCGTGGCGGGCTTCTCTAAGCGCCTGTTTGAGGTAATAAGCAAGGAGCATGTAAACGTGATATTTATTACTCAGGCATCGAGCGAGCACTCCATCTGTTTGGGTATTGCCGACAGTGAGGCTAAAAAAGCTGAAGCTGCCATAAACAGCGAATTTGGCTTTGAGATACAGCAGGGCAAAATTTACCCCGCCATTATAGAGAATGGCCTGAGCATTATAGCCGTGGTGGGCGAAAACATGAAGAACTACCAGGGGCTCAGTGGCCGGATGTTCAGTTCGCTGGGCAAGAACAACATTAACATAAGGGCTATAGCCCAGGGCGCGAGCGAGCGTAATATCTCTGCAGTAATAGACAGCCGCGATGTAAAAAAAGCGCTAAATACCCTGCACGAAACGTTTTTTGAAGATGCCACTGTACAGCTCAACCTGTTTGTTATGGGCGTGGGCAATGTAGGCGAAAAATTCCTCGACCAGATACAAAGCCAGTACAGCTACCTGAAAGACAACCTGCGCATAAACATCCGTATTGCGGGTTTGGCAAATTCACGCAAAATGTATTTTGACGAAGAAGGTATTGACCTGGCAAACTGGAAGGAACTGCTGCCACAGGGCGAAACGTCTGATGCGGATGCTTTCTTTAAAAAGATAAAAGACCTCAACCTTCGCAACAGTATTTTTGTAGACAACACCGCAAACCACGATGTTGCCGATACCTACGCCCGCTTCCTGAAGAATAGCATTGCGGTGGTAACGTGTAACAAAGTAGCCTGCTCATCAGAATATTCAAACTATAAGCACCTTAAAACACTGAGCCGCCAGTATAACGCGCCGTTTTTGTTTGAAACCAACGTAGGCGCGGGCTTACCAATTATTGATACCCTTAAAAACCTGGTTGCCAGTGGCGACCGTATCCATAAAATACAGGCGGTACTTAGTGGCAGCCTTAACTTCATCTTCAATAATTTTGATGAGGAGCATAGCTTCCACGATGTGGTGAAACAGGCCATGGCCGAAGGCTATACCGAGCCCGACCCAAAAATAGACTTAAGCGGTGTGGACGTAAAACGTAAACTAGTGATACTCATTCGCGAAAGCGGTTACGAAATGGAAATCGATGAAATTGAAACCCGCTCGTTCCTGCCGGAGGAATGTATGGCAACCACTACAAACGAGGCATTTTTACAATCGCTTATAGACCATGCCAGCCATTTTGATAACCTGTATAAGCAGGCCAGGGCACAATACAGCAAGCTGAAAGTGGTGGCCTCTTTTAAAGGAGGTAAGGCCAATGTGAGCCTGCAGTTTATCCCGCAAAGCCATCCATTTTATAACCTTGAAGGTAAAGACAACATTGTGCTGTTCCATACAGAGCGTTATGCCGACCAGCCACTTATTATTAAGGGCGCGGGCGCGGGCGCGGCTGTAACAGCTTCGGGTATTTTTGCGGATGTGATACGGATAGGGAACAGATAAAAGTCTGTTAAGTTGTAGCACAGAGATTTGCAGAGAAGCACAGAGTTGCACAGAGAAAAGCTAAAACCTGCGGTTTGAGTACACCTAGTTTTGCTCAAAGTGTGTCAATACAGCTCTTTACACTCACAGTGAAGCGTAATCTAAAAAACTCCGTGAATCCCTGTGCTCCTCCGTGTATCTCTGTGGTATAATTGCGTACGACACTTAAATTATGATTTTGTGAATTGATGAACGAGATAAAACTATTTTGCCCCGCTACCATAGCCAACGTTTCCTGTGGGTTTGACGTGCTGGGCCTGTGCCTGGAAAGCGTGGGCGATGAGATGACCATAACCAAAACTGCCGAAAAAGGCATCCGCATAACCGAAATCATCGGTGCGGAGTTGCCGCTGGAAACAGAGAAGAACGTGGCGGGCGTAGCGGCATTGTCCTTAATCGAAGCCCTTCAACCCGATTGCGGTTTTGAAATCAGTATTACAAAAAAGATAAAAGCCGGCAGCGGTATTGGTAGCAGCGCGGCAAGCGCGGCGGGCGCTGTTTTCGGCATAAACCAATTATTAGGAAATCCGCTTACCAATACCGAACTCGTATACTACGCTATGCAGGGCGAAAAACTGGCTAGCGGTAGCGCCCACGCCGATAACGTAGCACCTGCACTGCTGGGTGGTTTTACGCTGGTACGCAGTTACGACCCGCTGGATGTTATTGCCATAAAAGCGCCAAATGAATTGTATGCCACAGTTATCCATCCGCAGATTGAACTGAAGACCAAAGACGCGCGCTCAGTACTTAGGGAAAACATCAGCCTTAAAAAAGCCACCATACAGTGCGGCAACATCGCCGGGCTTATTAGCGGTCTGTACACTAACGATTATGACTTAATCGGCCGCTCCTTGCACGATGAGTTGGTCGAGCCTGTACGCAGTATCCTCATACCGAAATTCGCCGAACTTAAAGCTGCAGCAAAAGAAGCCGGAGCGCTGGGCGGAGGTATTTCTGGGAGTGGGCCATCAGTATTTGCTCTGAGCAAAGGCAGGGAAAACGCCGAGGCGACCGCAAAGGCAATGAAGGCCGTGTTAGAACCGATTGGAGTGCCTTTTGAGGTGCATGTTTCAGGGATAAATGCGGAGGGGATGAAAATTTTACACGTGTAATTTTATTCACAAAAACACGTGTAAATAAAATTATCACTAACTTTGTTATATTAAAGACATTGATTATGAGCACTAAACTGACGCTGACGATAAAGGATAAAGATATTATTAAAAAAATGAAAGAATTTGCCAAGGAGCAAAATAGAAGCCTTTCTGATTTGGTTGAAAATTATTTTAAATCGGTTGCAAAAAGTAAGTTTGAAATTAAAAAAGATGATGAACTGCCGCCGATTACAAAATCTTTAAAAGGTTCTTTAAAACTTCCTGACAATGTAGATTATAAGGAAGCACGTTACAAATGGCTAGAAGAAAAATATCTTAAATGAAGCACATACTTATTGATAGCGATGTAATTATAGACTTCCTTATCGACCGGCATCCATTTTCTGAACATGCAATAAGTATTGTGGCATTATGCGAAAAACAAATCATTAAGGGTTACATAACACCTCTTATTATTGCCAATGCGTATTACATACTTAGAAAAGGCAATAGCCATACTGCAATACTTGACCAAATAAAAAGACTGCTGAGTATTATAGATGTTGCTGAAATTAATAAAGACAGCATACTACAGGCTTTAAACTCCGACTTTAAAGACTTTGAAGATGCGCTACAAAATTTCTCTGCTGAAAGAAATGGAAACATTTCAATAATAATTACCCGAAACGTAAAAGATTATAAGAAAAGTGCTTTGGCAGTCTTTACACCTGAAACATTTTTAAAAGAAAATTTTTAACAACTAACCTGATTAATGAAATACTACAGCTTAAACAACCACGATATAAAAACCGGTTTTAAGGAAGCCGCCATAACCGGTATAGCCAAAGACAAAGGGCTGTACTTCCCTGAGAGCATTCCGCAACTGGATGCTGATTTTATAGCCAACCTTGAAGATTACAGCAACGAAGAGATTGCCTACCGTGCCATAGCGCCGTTTGTGGGCGATGAAATTCCGGAAGAAAAATTACGCCAGATTGTAGCTGAAACACTCTCATTCCCTTTCCCTGTAGTGCCGATTAGGGAAGATGTATATGCGCTCGAACTTTTCCACGGGCCTACCATGGCGTTTAAAGATGTAGGCGCACGGTTCATGTCGCGTTGCCTGAATTATTTTACACAAGGCGAAGGCAAAAAGATAACCATACTGGTAGCTACATCCGGCGATACCGGCGGGGCTGTGGCAAGCGGCTTCCTCGGTGTGGAAAACATCAATGTCGTCATACTTTACCCATCAGGAAAAGTAAGCGATGTGCAGGAAAAACAACTTACCACTTTAGGGCAGAATATAACCGCCTTAGAAGTTTCGGGTAACTTTGACGATTGCCAGGATATGGTTAAGAAAGCGTTTCTTGATGAGCACCTTAAAGATGTGAGCCTTACTTCTGCAAACTCAATAAACATAGCGCGCTGGCTGCCACAGATGTTTTATTACTTCTTTGCATACAAAGAGTTAAAAGCTAAAGGCAAACCCTTAGTGGTGAGCGTGCCAAGTGGCAACTTTGGCAACATTTGCGCCGGCCTTATGGCGAAGAAAATTGGCTTACCCATAGCACATTTTGTAGCATCTACCAATGCTAATGACACTGTGCCCCGTTTTATGGGCAGCCAGAAATATGCTCCACAGGCAACCGTAGAAACCCTTAGCAACGCAATGGATGTTAGCAACCCCAGCAACTTTGTGCGTGTGCTGGAACTTTTTGATAAAGAATTCGGCCCACTTAGTAGCGAACTTACCTCCTACCCTTTTACCGATGCAGAAACTATAACCGCCCTGCAAAAGGTGTATGCTGAAAATAAATACCTGTGCGACCCGCACGGTGCAGTGGGCTATCTGGGCCTTAAAAAATACATGGAAGCCCACCCGGGTTATACCGGTGTGTTCCTGGAAACAGCGCACCCTGTAAAGTTTGCCGAGAGTATTACCCAAAACCTCGATATAGATATTGCTATACCTGAACAGATAGAGAGCGTACTGCACGGCAAGAAAGTGGCACAACAGATAAGCAACTATGAGGAACTGAAAGATTTTTTGCTTAAAAAGTAAGCCGGTACCCATGGCGCTTGTTTTTATTTCCTGTACAGTTTTCGTAAGTATTGGAGATTATCTATAACCATAAATAAAAATTATAATAATAGTGCTTTATCCAAATTAAAGTCTATCTTTGCTAAAATTAAATAATTACAATGCAAGAAGGTACAGTAAAATTCTTCAATGAAGAAAAAGGTTTTGGTTTTATTACACCAAACAATGGCGGAAACGAAGTTTTCGTTCACGTTTCAGGTTTAACGGAAAACATTCGCGAGAATGATTCAGTTCGTTACAACGTGGAAGAAGGCCGTAGAGGTCCAAACGCAGTAAACGTAGTCGTAGCATAATTTATATACTATCACAGTTACAAAGAACAGCGCCCAGTATTGGGCGCTTTTTTTATTTAAATAAATTCAAAATATAGTTTAATTTTATAGCGTATTAATTGTTTTTGCAAGTAATAGTATATTAAAATTATCAATATGAAATTAGCATTAATAAAATCACTATTACTGCTCGGCATAATTGTTTTCATCTCGTGTAAATCAACAAGGGCAACAACCTCAGAAAAATCTTTTGCAAAAGGGGCCGATGTGGGATGGCTGCCGCAAATGGAAGCTACCGGATATACATTTTATGATACTGATGGTTCTGAAAAAGACTGCCTGCAGCTTTTAAAAGACCGGGGCATAAATACCGTACGCCTGCGTGTGTGGGTAAACCCTTCTTCCGATAAGGCAAGCGGCCACTGCAGCCCCGCGGAAACTGTAGCTATGGCAGTTCGTGCACAAAATATGGGCATGCGTATCATGATTAATTTTCATTACAGCGACTCCTGGGCCGATCCCGGGAAGCAAAATAAACCGGCCGCCTGGGCAAACCACACATTCCCCGAACTTTTAAACGACGTATACCAACATACTTATAATGTACTAATGATGCTAAAACAAGCCGGTGTAACGCCGGAATGGGTACAGGTAGGCAATGAAATTCCCGGCGGGATGCTGTGGCCGGAAGGCAGTACAAAAAACTGGGATCAGCTGGGACAGTTACTTAACAAAGGATATGACGCTACAAAAGCTGTAAACAAACAAATCAAAGTTATTGTACATCTTGATGAGGGTAATAACAATGCAAAATTCAGGGATTTTTTTGATAACGCTACGGCGCAAAAAGTTAGGTATGATGTAATAGGCCTTTCTTATTATCCCTACTGGATAAAAAGCGATTATAAAGACAACATTGCCGACCTTGAAAACAATTTAAAAGACATGGCTTCTCGATACGATAAAGAAGTAATGGTAGTCGAAGTGGGTGGCGAAGATACCCTTGTACAAAACACGCACGATATGCTTATTGCTGTTATTGAGGCTGTAAAGAATGTTCCCGGCAATAAAGGCCTGGGTGTAATTTACTGGGAGCCGCAGGGAGCCAGAAGCTGGAGCCACTACCCGCTTAGCGCATGGCAGAAAGATGGCAGGCCTTCCCCGGCACTGGATGCTTTAAAGGATTGAAACTCTCTGATTGGTATTTATGTAAATAACTACTGCAAATTATATATAACAAAAAATAATGCCTGAAAAAGTTAATCCCTATTTGGCTACTGCCTTGTTAGTCGTGCTATTTTTAGCTACAACATTACAGGCGCAAAACCATGAAATTAAAGTAGACCTTAAGCAGGAAATTGCACCTATGAAACCTGTATGGGCCTGGTTTGGCTATGATGAGCCTAACTATACCTATATGAGTGATGGCAAAAAACTACTTACCGAACTTGCAGAATTGAGCAGACCGACACCGGTATACGTGCGCACCCACAGCCTGCTGGTAACAGGTGATGGCGAAGCCGCGCTAAAATGGGGGTCTACCAACGCCTATACCGAAGATGCTGCCGGAAACCCAATTTATAACTGGAGGATTGTAGATAGCATTTTTGATACCTATGTATCTCGGGGCATGAAGCCCCTGGCGCAAATAGGGTTTATGCCCCAGGCACTGTCTACAAGCCCTGCCCCCTACAGGCATCACTGGAAACCTGGCGACCCGGGCACCGATATTATAACCGGATGGGCTTATCCGCCGAAAGATTATGATAAATGGCGCAACCTGGTATACGAGTGGGTAAACCACTGTGTTACCCGCTATGGCCGTAATGAAGTAGAAACTTGGTATTGGGAAGTATGGAACGAGCCTAATGGCTACTATTGGAAAGGCACCCGCGAAGAATTCTTTAAGCTGTATGACTATGCCGCCGATGGTTTAAAACACGCGTTGCCTACCGCAAAAATTGGCGGTATCAATGTTGCCGGTACCCGCGGGCAGGAAGCCAGGGACTGGACAAACGATTTTATTAAGCACTGTATAAAAGGCACTAACTATGCCACAGGTAAGAAAGGCACCCCACTGGATGCGATTCTTTTTCACGCAAAGGGCCAGCCGAAACTTTTAAACGGAACAGTAACTATGGATATGGCTCCGCAGCTAAACGACATACAAACAGGTTTTAATATTGCAATGTCGTACCCTGAAACAAAGCACCTCGCTGTTATAGTGGGCGAGTCAGATCCGGAGGGATGCGCGGCCTGCGGTATGGCGACCAATCCTGAAAACGCCTACCGCAACGGCACCATGTATTCAAGCTATACTGCAGCAAGCTTTGCGCGAAAGTACCTGCTGGCCGACCAGACAAAAGCAAATTTTCTGGGTGCGGTATCGTGGTCCTTTGAATTTGAAAACCAACCTTGGTTTTATGGGTACAGGGACCTGGCAACTAATGGTGTAGACAAGCCCGTACTTAACGTATTCCGTATGTTTGGGATGATGACCGGTAAACGCGTAGAAGTGCAAAGCAACCGTATGTATCCGCTTGAAGAAATACTAAAGTCAGGCGTGCGCGGGGCATTGTCTGACATTGGCGCACTGGCTACAAAAGATAAAAATTCGGCTGCGGTAATGGTGTGGAATTATCACGACGATGACAGGCCCGGCCCTACCGAGACGGTAAACCTCAGTATTGAAAATGTCCCTGCAAAAAATGCTACGCTCAAGATATATAGTATTGATAAAGAAAACAGCAACTCTTACGAGGCCTGGAAGAAGATGGGGTCGCCGAAAAAGCCTACGGAACAGCAGATAATTATCCTTGAAAATTCAGGTAAACTTAAATGTATAGCAACTACACAAGTAAAAATTTCGTCAGGTAAAACCACAGTACCTATAAAGCTGGAGCGCCAGGCAGTAGCCCTTATTAAGCTTGAGTGGTAAAACATTACAGTGGCAATCTATAATAGATATGCTTTTGTTTAAGTTATTGCCGGCATAACAAAATTAAAAGCTAATAACATTTATGCATTTTTGATTTATATTAGCAACACAAACCTAAAAATGATATGAGCTATACCCCCTCCTCTTCCCGTTACGAAAAAATGGATTTCCGCCGCTGCGGAAAAAGCGGCCTTAAACTGCCTGCACTGTCCCTTGGCCTTTGGCATAACTTTGGCTATGTAAACGATTTTGAAAACAGCAGGAATATACTGCATACCGCTTTTGATAACGGCATTACACATTTTGACCTTGCCAATAATTATGGACCGCCGCCGGGCTCGGCAGAGGAAAATTTCGGTAAAATATTGCATACAGATTTTGCCGGCTACCGCGATGAACTTATCATTTCCAGTAAGGCAGGTTACACCATGTGGGATGGCCCCTATGGCAACTGGGGCAGCAAAAAGTACCTGGTATCAAGCCTTGACCAGAGCCTGAAGCGGATGAAGCTGGACTATGTGGATATTTTTTATCACCACCGCCCCGACCATGAAACACCTCTTGAAGAAACTATGGCCGCGCTTGGCCTTATTGTGCAGCAGGGTAAAGCGCTGTATGTAGGCATTAGTAATTATAATGCGGAGGAAGCACAGCGAGCTATTACACTTCTTAAGGAAATGGGTACACCCTGCCTGATACACCAGCCAAAATACAGTATGTTTGTACGCGACCCTGAAGATGGCCTTATGGATGTGCTGGACAATAACGGCGTAGGCTGCATCCCTTTTTCACCGCTTGCACAGGGATTGCTTACAGACAAATACCTAAACGGTATACCGGGAGACAGCCGCGTGGCTACCAGTGGCCAATTTTTAAATGAAAGCCATATTACCCCTGAGAAAATAGAAAAAATTAAGAAACTGAATGATATAGCACTGCACCGAGGGCAAAAACTGGCACACATGGCGCTTTCATGGCTGTTAAAAGATGATAGGGTAACCTCTGTACTTATAGGAGCAAGTAAGCCGGAGCAGGTTACAGATTCATTGCAAAGCCTTAATAACATACATTTTAGTACGGAGGAATTAGACGCTATTGAAGCTATACTAAAATAGGGTGTAAATTCCCACTAAAAACACCTGACATGTTGAAAATATGTCAGATATTTTTCTAAGTACTGGTCTCCTTTAAAATATAACAGAGGCCCCCGCTGCAATTGCAGCGGGGGCCTCTTATTTTTGGAGTTTATTTAATGTGCAGCCGTTAGAACACGATGCGTTTAGAAACCACGCCTTTGTCGGTGGTGATTTCTACGATAAGTACCTGTTGCTGTACGTTTAGGTTGCCTGTAACCGTTTCGGTAGCGTTTATGCCCTCCTGGGTATACAGTTGCCTTCCGCGCACGTCAAATACTTTTACGCCGCCCATCAGGGCTGTGCCGGTGTTGATGCTTATCGCGTCGCCCTGCTTAAACACAACTACGCTGTTTGCATCAAGTATTGGCGTAGTGCCAAGGGCCGATGCCTGGTAGTGTACCTCAAAGCGGCCCTCAAAGTTGCCTGCCTCGGTGGTAAAGGTATAGTCATATTCGCTTAGGTTGCGCAGCACCCCTTCCTGAAGGTCTTTCAGGTAAATGGT
>NZ_JBKJHD010000028.1:0-21704 GCF_046613695.1 Flavobacterium sp. RHBU_24
AAAAATCAAAATGAAGACATTATCAAATATGATGATGGTAATCGCTGTATTACTATCATCAATAAACAGTTTCGCACAAGTAAAAAATACGAAAACAGAAACCGTAAAAATTTATGGCAACTGTGGTATGTGTAAAGCCACAATCGAAAAAGCAGGCAATGAAAAAAAGGTAGCCAGTGTGGAATGGAACAAGGACACTAAAATGGCTACGCTTACTTATGACAGCGATAAGACCAGTGAGGATGAAATATTGAAACGCATTGCTTTGGCAGGTTACGACAGCGAAAAATTTTTAGCACCTGATGATGTGTATGCAAAACTGCCGGGCTGTTGCCAGTACAATAGAGAACTAAAGCCAACCGCAAAAACTAACGACGAGGGTATGGATATGAAAAACGGACACGCCAACCATAACCACAACGAAATGACTGTAACAAATACTGCCAATCCCCAAAATGCACCTCAACTAAAAGCCGTTTTTGACAATTATTTTTCAGTGAAAGATGCTTTGGTAAAAGCTGATGCAGATACTTCATCCGCAAAAGCTACTGACCTGGTAAAAGCTGTCAAAGCGGTAGAAATGGCAAAACTGTCCACAGAAGAACATACCGTTTGGATGAAGGTAATAAAAGATTTGACCGTAAATGCCGAAAAGATTGCTGCTTCTAAAGATGTTGCGAAACAAAGGGAAAATTTTGTTTTACTATCTAATAAAATGTACGAATTAGCAAAGGTATCAAAACAGGAAACACCTGTTTACTATCAGCATTGCCCAATGTACAATAATGGGAAAGGTGCAAATTGGTTGAGCAAAGAAGAAGCGGTTAAAAATCCATATTACGGTGCTCAAATGCTTACCTGCGGTAGTGTACAGGAAACATTGAAATAAGATTAATACACATTAAATAATTTTTAAAATGAAAAATATATTTTTCTCCATCATATTGTCAACGTTTACAACAATAACAGTTTCCTGCAATCAGTCTTCCTATAAAAACAGCGAGCAAAAAGCTAATGACAGTACAATGGTGTCTGAAGCTCAAAATGTGCCATCATCAGCACTAAATGATACAACAATTTCTACTGCTCCGGTTGATACATTAGCTAAAGCAGCAGAAAAATCAGGTGTAAAAGAGCAGGCACAAAACTTCTCTATTGCACCCATTGTTAAGGATTATCTGGCTCTTAAAAACGCACTTGTCGCAGATAATGACAAAGCAGCAGCCATTGCAGGCAAACAGTTGTTCAGCACCTTGATAAAGGTAGATATGAAATCCATACCTGCAAATAAGTATCAGCAATATATGGAGATAGCTAAAAATGCAAAAGAAAATGCTGAACATATTGGCGACAACGCCGGAAAAATAGACCATCAAAGAGAGTATTTATCATCGCTAAGCAAAGATGTTTCCGGCCTTATTGCACTGTTCGGAACAACCCGAAAATTGTATCAGGACTATTGCCCGATGTATAATGATGGCAAAGGCGCTGTTTGGATTAGTGAAGCTAAAGCAATCAAAAATCCGTATTACGGTAACCAGATGCTTACCTGCGGTTCTGTAAAAAAAGAATTTTAAAACGAATTAAAGATAATCTTGGCAATAGCGCTGTTTACTGCATGCACAAAGATGCAAAACTGAATGACGAGCAAATCAAAACATTAGCCAACTGGCTAAAAATAAATGAGTTCATTAATAATATCAAATGAATATGCCCATAAATAGTAAATTGAGGTTGCTGCAAGCAGTATTTATACTACTGTGTTCGCAATCCGTTTTTGCGCAAAAAGTAGTAAGATATGAGCTGTATGTAAAAGATACGCTTGTAAACTACGCAGGAAAAGAAAAAAGAGCTATTGCGGTAAACGGTCAGATACCGATGCCAACGCTCATTTTTACCGAAGGTGATACAGCAGAGATTGTAGTGCATAACCAGTTAAAAGAGAGTACATCGCTGCATTGGCACGGCGTATTTTTGCCCAACAAAGAAGATGGTGTGCCCTGGCTTACACAAAAGCCAATTGAAGCAGGAGCGACATACACCTATCGTTTTCCTATTATTCAACATGGAACGCATTGGTATCATTCCCATTCAGGTTTGCAGGAGCAGATTGGAATGTATGGCAGTTTTGTAATGAAAAAGCGTGATGACGATAAAACCTTTAGAAAAGGAATTGATGATTTGCCTACCGTACCCATCATTTTAAGTGAATGGACAAACCTTAATCCCTATAACATTAACCGTATGTTGCATAATGCCAATGACTGGGCAGCAATAAAAAAGAACGCTACACAGTCCTATGCAGAGGCCATCAGAGAGGGACATTTTAAAACCAAATTGGCCAACGAATGGAAACGTATGTTGGCAATGGATGTGAGCGATGTGTATTATGACAAAATATTAATCAACGGAAATCATACTACCGATTTAAAAACAGTTGATGGCAAAACACTAAAAGCGGGAGATAAAGTAAGATTAAGAGTGTCAAACGGCGGAGCATCATCTTACTTTTGGCTACGATATGCAGGAGGTAAAATTACAGTAGTAGCCAATGATGGTAATGATATAGAGCCAGTAGAGGTAGATAGATTAATCATTGCGGTTTCCGAAACGTATGATATTGTGGTAACAATTCCTGACGATGGAGTTGCCTACGAGTTTTTAGCCACAACCGAAGACAGAACAAAATCGGCAAGCTATTTTGTGGGTAATGGTATCAAACAATTAATATCGCCACTTCCAAGATTGAAATATTTTGAGGGGATGAAGATGATGAATGATATGATGAAGATGAACGGAGATTTGGACGATATGGGTATGAAAATGAGCCTGAACCAAATGGATATGAATGTGGTAATGTATCCCGAAATTACCGGAGAGGCTAAACCTGAAGAAAACCATAGCCAGCACAATATGAATATGGATAATGACCCCAACCGTTACAACGCAAATGCTTTGGGAGAAATAAAAACGCTGAATTATGCAATGTTACAATCTCCTTACAGCACCTCACTTCCTAAAGATGCATCAGTAAAAGAAATAAAATTTACCCTTACCGGAAATATGAACCGTTACGTGTGGAGTATGGACAATAAAATTCTTTCTGAAACGGATAAAATACCTGTTAAGAAGGGAGAAATCCTACGCATTACCATTTACAACAATTCAATGATGCGACACCCAATGCACTTACACGGGTTCGACTTTAGGGTAATTAATGGCAAAGGAGAGAAATCTCCGCTGAAAAATGTATTAGACATTATGCCAATGGAAACCGATACCATTGAGTTTTTGGCAAGCGAAGAAGGAGATTGGTTTTTTCACTGCCATATCCTTTATCATATGATGTCGGGAATGAACAGGGTATTTGCGGTTGATAATTACGAAAATCCGTACCTACCCAATAAAAAGCAGGCATACAATAAATTACAGAGAGAGAGTAATATGCCCCACTTTATGGCACAGAATGATTTTGCTACCAATGGTAATGATGGGGAAGCAATGTTTCAGAATGCAAGATGGAGTTTAGGTGCAGAATGGCGTTTGGGTTACAATGATATGCACGGTTATGAAGTAGAAACCCATTTGGGGAGGTATATTGGAAAAATGCAATGGTTTATGCCCTTTATAGGTTTTGACTGGCGGTATCGCAAAATGGGAATGGATGAACACGAAACTAATTTATTCGGACAGAAAAATGAAAAAGATACACGTAGAGCTATTAGTTTAGGTTTTATGTACACTTTGCCAATGTTGGTCAATTTTCAGGCAGAAGTCTATCACGATGGTATCGTACGCCTGTCACTAATGCGGGAGGATATTCCGATTTCCAAAAGATTAAGGGCAGGTTTCATGCTCAATACCGATAAAGAATATATGGCAGACTTGAAGTATATTATCAATAAAAATATAGGTATCCGTACACACTATGATAGTGATATGGGCTTGGGTGTAGGGTTGTCGCTCAATTATTAAACTATTCGCTTAATTAAACATCTCCGTCTTTTGCGGTCGATTAAAAAGAGAAGTAGTGTTGATAAGAATTCTCCGCACTCCTCGGGTATTTAAAATTTCAATAATGAACTAATTGACCTATTTAGACAACCAACTAGAGTTAGTTATTAAGAGCCTCTGAATCTCTAATTATACTGATCGCTAAAACAATTTGTGTTCAATTAATTCTCATACATATAAAAACAGGTGTTTTTACCCCTGATTTTTATGCAAATTGTTGACAAATGTTACAATACGATAATCCACTCAATATTGCAGAGCAAAATAAAATCTAAAATTAGTTTAAAATAAATTACTTTTAATCAATTGATTAGACATTTTAAAACTCATTTAATAGAGTTAAAATAGTTACAAGGTGTTCTACTGTGATTCCTGACAGATAACATATCATTGAAACCTCAGTGTTTACTGAGGTTTCTTTTATATTTTGAGGAAGAATCGAATTTTTTCAAAGTCGCATACTTTACGGCTGCTACATGGGCAGCGTATAAACATATTACCGAAGAAATACTTCTAATGACGTTTTAAACAAAGTAAATTGAAACGCTGAACAAAACCCGTCGTTTTTTTCCTGTTTAAATTTGTCTCATAACATTTAAACGAAATAAAAATGGGAACAAACAATTATCAAGGCGCCTTGCAGCACCCGATAGGCTCAGGATTTAACGCTAACTCAACAGCAAGTGAAATTATTAAGGGGATTGACCTGGCCGGAAAAATAGCGATTGTGACTGGAGGTACTGCCGGTATAGGCCTGGAAACGGTTAAGGTACTTGCAGCAGCTGGTGCAAAAGTAATTGTACCTGCCAGGAACATTGAGAAAGCAAAAAAAAACCTGCACGGTATCACGAATGTGAAAATTGATGTGATGGACCTTTTTAAGCCTGACACCATTGATGCCTTTGCCGAAAAATTTCTGGCTTCAGGCAGGCCGCTGCACCTTTTGATCAACAATGCCGGCATTATGTGGGTGCCCCTGCAGCGCGACAACCGCGGATACGAGTCACAATTAGTAACTAATTACCTCGCACAGTACCAGCTGGCAGCACGATTATGGCCTGCGCTTAAAGCAGCCAATGGCGCGCGCGTTGTTAATGTTTCTTCGCTGGGGCACCACATGGCACCCTTTAATTTTGATGATCCTAACTTCCTGCACCGGGAATACCACACATTACTGGGGTACGGACAATCGAAAACAGCCAGCAACCTCTTTGCGCTTGAGCTGGACAACCGCGCCAAAGCGTTTAATGTAAGGGCTTATTCATTACATCCGGGTTCTATTGCGGGTACAGAGCTGGCCAGGGATGCGGATATGGAACTGTTCAAACAAATGGGTTTCTTAGATGAAAATGGTAACCTGCTCCCGGAAATATTAGCCAGCCTGAAAACCATACCACAGGGTGCCGCAACTTCTGTATGGGTTGCAACCAGCCCGTTACTGAACAATATTGGCGGTGTGTACTGTGAGGATGCCGATATTGCCGAATTGCTGCCTGAAAACCCTATTCTACAAACCAGCGCTATATTACATAAAAATGGCGTACAGGAGTATTCGCTGGATAAAAGCAATGCCAAAAGGCTTTGGGAATTAACTGAAGAAATGACAGGCATCTCGTTTGATGTGAAATAACCGTTTAAAAGGATAGTTTTGAAAATAATTCCTGAATTTCAAATATATTAAGCTGTGTGTAACTAATAGCGGTTACCTGATATCTGAGTTTTAATCCAGGCCGGGTTGGCAGGACCGCAGGAGATAATTATCTTTGAGTGGCTAAATAAATAGTGCTTTTTAATATCTGCTTGGTTAAGCTTACCATATACCTTTAAATTATGGAACATATATCAAAATACCTCACACCTGAAATTAAACTTTCCAGCTACGATGACAGGCTGTTTAAATCAGACCTGATGTTTGATGACCACATGCTGGTCTGGTTTATTTCCGGCGAAACAAAAATAATACAGGCGGATGCTACTTTTTATTTTAAAACTGGCGATATATTCTTAATTCCGAGGAATTTACCTGCCACCATAATAAATTATCCTAAAAACGGACAGCCCCACAAAACAGTAGTAATGCATTTATCAACCGAAAGATTAAAAAAGTTCTATCAAAAAGTTGATACAAAAAAAGGGTACCTTGTTAAACAGCAAATATATAGTTTCAATAACCATCCTCTGTTAGAAAGCTGTTTAGCTTCTGTAATACCTTATTTTGATGTAAAAGGTGAGTTCCCTGAAAGCCTTGCCTCATTAAAAATAACGGAAGCCATAAGTATCCTGCGGGTAATTGATTCCGGTATTGATAGTGTGCTGGCAAATTTCGACGAACCTGGGAAAGTTGATTTAATTAGTTTCATGGAACGAAATTTTATGTTTAATATGCCGCTGCAAAAATTAAGTTACCTCACAGGCCGCAGCTTATCGACATTTAACCGGGATTTTAAAAAACATTTCAATACTACCCCTCAAAAGTGGTTAACTGAGAAAAGGTTGCAATTAGCATATTATCAGCTGCATGAGAAAAATAAAAAACCAACAGAAGTCTATCTTGAAGCCGGTTTCGAAGATCTCTCCCATTTTTCATTTGCTTTTAAAAGAAAGTATGGTTTATCTCCCAACCAGGTACAGTTACTTAATCACAACTAAAAAAATCATAGATTTTGTAATGGCCAAGAATGTTTCAAAGGCGAAGGTTATCCAGGAGTTCCTAAAACACAATGATTTATCTTTTACATTAGTACCAAAAATAATCTGCCCCAGAGAGAGGTCGCGATATGCACCTGAGGGAACATTTTTTTAGATATACTGCCGGGACATTCAATGTGTTCGATACTCACTTTAGAGCAAAAAGAGTATCATTCATAGTAGCATACGAGGTTGTAAATCTATCAGACCCATTACTACAAACAGACGACAGCATCGGTTACCGCTGCTGCTGTAAAAATCTTAGCTCCGGTACATATGTGGTAAAAGCAACCACAGCCAGTGGTAGAGTTTTAGCGGAAAAATTATTAAAAAGTAATGCTTATAACAAGGCAGTAAAATAACATGTACTTAAAATAACAAAGAGCGCTATTGTGTTGCAGGCGCTCTTTGTTAGTGAGTATTATAACGTTTAAACTGGTATTTTAATGCTGACCCGCAGTCCGTTTTCGTTTACAAAATGTACTTCTCCGCCCAGTTTACCTACCCGTTTATGTATGTTGTTAATGCCATTGCCAAAATGGTTGTAGGTTTGTATGCCTTTGCCATTATCTAAAATGGTAATTAACAGGCTGTTTTTTCCGGAAAGGCTGATATTTATAACCATCTGTGTAGCCTCGCTGTATTTAATTACGTTATTTAAAAGTTCTTTTGTGCAGTAAAAAAGGTGTTTTCTTTGTGTACCGTTCAGTACAACGGGAGCGTGGGGTTCTGCAGGCAGGTTAAACTCAAACTGTATACTGGTCTCTTCAAGGAGGTTGCCGGTGTAGTGCTTTAAGTATTCGCAAAAACTTTGCAGGGTGTCATTATCATCATTTAAAGACCATATAAACGTATTTAGCTTTTGCGAAACATCTTTGCCCGTTGACAAAATTTTTCGTGACAATACCTTTTGCTGCCCGGCCGAAACATCGTTACGGGCCAGTATATCGGCATGTATTAATATGCTGCTCAGGCCGCTGCCTATATCATCATGCAGGTCGTTGCTTATTTCATTTTTCTGGTCTAAAAGTATTCTTTGTATTTTGTTTTTCTTTCTGAAAAATAAAATGGTTAGTGCCATTAACAGTATAAAAAGCAGCGCTATAAGTAATTGTAAAACCATCATGTCGTGTTGCCTTTTCAGCTTGTCCAGCTGTAGGGTAAGCAGGTGCTTTTCGTTTTGAATATACCGGTTACTTATTTGCTGGATAAAGCCGTTATTAAACACTTTTTCTTCGGTATTAAGCCTTATAATTTCGTCCTGCACTCCACTAATTCCCTGTTTCATATTACCTGTTTTAAATGCCTGCAATGCGTACCGGTAAAACATTTGCCTGAAAAACAGGTTTATGGTTTGGGCGTTTATAAGTGCCTGCCCTTGTTTGTAATAACCCTGGCAAATAAGTGGCCGGTTTGCGGAGGCGTTCATTAAAAGGCTGTAGTTTACCAGCGCTATATCATAGTATTTATACTCATGGGCAGATTTCAGGCTTTTATTATAATAATAATAGGCCGCACTATCGTTGTTTTTAAGGCTAAAATAAATTTCGCCAAAGGTTTGCTCTGAGTTTGCTATGGCTCTTTTACTTAGGTTTTTAATTGCTTCGGCATAGGCCTTTTTGTTGTAAAACATAGCCGAATCCGTCTCCAGTGCTGAGAGTTTTAGCTGCGCAATATTGTTGTATATATGCTCTTTGCCTATGGTTTGTATAAACCTGTTATGTTTTTTTTCAGGAAAGTAGTTCAGCGAATTGTTAAATGCTTTGGCACTTTGTGGCTTAAGGTTAAGCTCATATAAGTTTAAGGCTTCAAAAAAAAAGGCTTCACTAATTTGCAGGCTGTCATTTTGCAGTTTTGCCCTTTTTAGCGCCTTACCCGCCTCTTGCCTGCCAAACTGGAATAAACCCATATAATAAAACAATTCTGACTGCAGGCTGTGGGTATAAAAAACCAAAGAATCTGCCTGTTCCTTGCCCTGTAGGTTTTTAGAAACATCGAGCCACTTTTGCGATGCCACAATATTATCTTCCTCAAGGTACTGCTTTGAAATTTTAAAAGCCTGCAATGCCTTACAATCGTTATCGGTGCAGCGGTTAAAATCATGAACATACTGGCTGTATGCCCCAAAAAAAAACAAAAGCAGCAGCGGTACAAAAATACTTTTCATCATCAGCGTTTAAGAAACATATTTACCACCTCTACCCGTGTGTTAACCTGTAGTTTTTCATAAATGTTTTGAATGTGCTTGCGCACGGTGCCCGCGCTAATATCAAGCTTGTAAGCTACCTCCTTGTTCATAAAGCCTTTAGAAAGCAGCTCCAGTATTTCATTTTCGCGCTGCGTAAGGGTTTCTATGGCCTTGTTAGACTGCTGTTTCATGCCGCTAAAACTAGCTACCACCTTGCGGGCAATGCTACTGCTCATGGGGCTGCCGCCGTCAAAAAGCTCATCGAGCGCGTTCATTATTTTCGCGGGACCGTCGGTTTTTAGTATATACCCCTTAGCACCTGCCTTAAGGCTATTAAATATTTTGTCTTCATCTTCAAAAGAGGTACACATTAAAAAAACAGTTTGGGGTAGTATGTACTTTATTTTGTTGATGCAGTCTATACCGCTTTCTCCGGGCAGGTTTATATCCATTAAAATGGCGTCAGGCTTTAAGTCCGGAATTTTCAGTACCGCTTCTTCAGCGTTTTTAAAAACACCCGCCAGCGCATATTGCGGCGTATATTGTATAAGCAGCGCCAGGGCGTCCCTCAGGTCAGGATCATCTTCTACAATGCAAATGTCTTTTTTTAGCATACGGGTCTGAAATTCAAAAATTTGATAGTACTAAAATTACCCAAAAATACCTAAACTACCTAACGGAGCCAATAATTTAAAAAAATGTGTAACAGGCCCGGGTTGCTGGTTAATTTCTACAAACATATACATGAAATTACCGGGCCTGCACTTTACACACTATTTTGTATGATATTACTTTTTTATACATTTAAAGGTAAACGGCTTACCATCGGTAGTTATACCTTTTATAAAATAAATCCCCGGTTGCAATGCGGCTACATCGGCGCTTGTTGCGGTATACTTTATATCCGCTTCAGCACCCAGCGTGTTGTATAGCTTTAGCGCTGCCACCTCCCGGGTAAAATGTATAACGTTTGTGGCAGGGTTAGGATAAAATAAACCCTCGGTTAATCCTGTATTTTCTACTGAAAGCGCGGTTACTTCTACAGTAGCCGATGTTTTTGAGCAGGCGTCAGGATACGAATATGCTACGCTGTAAGTGCCAAGTTCTGGCGCAAGATATTCCTGCCCGTTTGCCCCCTCTATAGGTTCGCCATTCAACAACCATTGAATACTACCTTCAAATTCAGGGGTAGCGGTAAGATAATTTCCATTTGCTACTATAGTGGGTGTTACAGGTGTATCGGGCTCCATGGTAAGCTTACCAAGGTAAAGCCCTTTTGCCCACTCGCGTTCCACACAGCTGAAAACAGGTAAAGATGACCCGGAGTTATACATATTGCCCCCTGCATAAAACGTCCCGGCACCATCGGTTACAAGTGTGGTTGCCCTGGTGGTATTGATGCCGAATGTAAATGCGTTGGTAAAGGTTCCGGTATAATCAAGCTTGGCAATATAAGAAGGGCCGTTAGATGTTGTCAGGCTAAAGTTACCCAGGGTTATAGCACCTTCCAGGCTATTAGCCGTATACACACCACTACCATCAGGATCATTTAGCATAGCGTAAACATTAGTCTGGGTCATTAACGATTTTACCCATACAGCCTGACCGTCGGCATTTATTTTAAGAACTGCATCGGTAAAATTTGTAGTCCCTACACCCGATGTGTTCACTACGGTAGTACTCCCGGCCGATATTATACTGTTTACCTGCACACCCAGGTAAATACCATCATCATTACCTATAGCCATAGCCTGCTGCCTTTTACCGGAAAAACCAATACCTGGGTAAAAATTGGCCCATTCTACTTCAAGGTCTTCGGTTGTGCGTAAAAGCAGTAATGGAATGGTACCCACTTCTTGTTGTTGAGAAAGCACTGTGCTGCCATACGTTACATCAGCATGAGACATCCCTGCAAATACCAGTTCGCCATTAGTCAGTACACCTGCATTTTTAAAGTCGATACGATCATAGGCATTATATGGAGCAGCATTATCTACGGTTAAGGTAGTAACTATATCGCCGGAGGCAATACCCAGCTTACTTATAGAATAAGGAGCTGTTTGCAGGTAAATATGGTTATTATGGTATAGCAGCAAAGGCGACGATTCGGCATACCAGTTGCCTACATTTATTTCCTTATGCCAAATTAAGTTGCCTTCCGGTGAAATTTTAAGCAGGTAATTCCTGTTTGGGGTCACCAGCAGCGGATTATCGTTAATTTGCAAGGCCGTGTTAAAATTCGCACCAAGCAGGTAGAGGTTGTCATTTTCGCCAATGGTTATATTTATAGCGTTGAAACTCCAGCCGATAGCTTTCATGTAAATAAGTGTACCTTCAGCATCAAATTTGTACAAAAAGGCATTGGCACCTCCGCCAGGATAACCATAAGGCGTAGCTGTTTGTCCCTGGCATTGTTGTATATCTATGGCATAATCCATCGTATACAGGTTGCCCTGAGAATCCCTGGCCAGCGAAATAGTGCCGTAAGAACCGTTGCCGGGATTTACATAGCCGGCTGCTGTTACCCAGTCAAACCTTTGAGCAAAGCCTGACAGCGAAGTCATTAACAGGCAAATTGTAAATAGTAATTTTGCATTCATAAACTTAGTTTTTAATTATTTTTATTGTGATTGTTTTTTTATCTGCTGTGCTGCCTTTTGCCAGGTAAGTACCGGCAGCCAGGCCGTTTACGTTTACCATGTTTGTAGCATTTCCTGCTGCCACCTGCCTGCCCGAAAGGTCGTAAAGTGTTATGTTGTTTACATCTGCAGAAAAGTGAATAACATCTGAAGCAGGATTTGGGTATGCGGTAAGAGGTAGTACTGCAGCTGTATCTTCTGTAGATAAATCGGTACAGTTTGCAATAACTGCTGTGGGAACGTTACTGTTGTTACCCGTTCCATCGCCCAGCGTACCGCCGTTTTGGCCGCAGGCGTAAAACGTGTTGTCATTTTTAGCAAAAACCGAGTGATAGTAGCCCGAACCGGCTATAGAAGTTACATTGTTAAAACCGCTTATTTGCGTGGGCGCGCTTATAAATGTGTTATTGTTGCCTATGCCCAGCTGGCCATAGGCGTTATAACCGCAGCTCCATACGGTGCCGTCGTTTTTAAGGTATAGTATATGGTATTGCCCTGTAGCAGCAGCTGTAATGCCCGATAAGGCTGTTACCTGCGTGGGTATTAATTTATCGGTAGTGCTGCCATCGCCCAGCTGCCCATAGTTATTTATACCGCTTACCCATGCGGTACCGTCATTTTTTAAAAATATTGATGTACGCATACCCGCCGCCACAGCCACTACATTAGTAATAGCTACTGTAGCAGGGGCCACCACCGGACCCAAGCTGTTACCTAGTCCCAAGGCGCCGTTCTGGTTATCGCCACATACTTTTACCGTACCATCGCTCTTTACAAATATAGAATGGCCATCGCCGGCTGCTATATCAACAATGTTTGTAAGGCCTGTTGCCTGTACAGGTGTATATTGTGGTACCTGGTTGCCGTTGCCCAGTTCGCCTGAAAAATTTCGTCCACAGGCCCATACTGTTCCATCGCTTTTTAAAAACAGCGAATGGTAAAACCCTGCCGCTATTTTTACAATTCCGCTAAGGCCGGCTACCTGTATGGGGATATTAGAGTTTTGGGTAGTGCCGTTGCCCAGTTCGCCATTAGTGTTGGCACCACATGCCCATACGGTACCATCACTTTTTAAAAAAAGAGAAAATTCATCTCTCGCTGCTACCGCAACAATATCGGTAAGGCCGCTAACGGTAACAGGTGTTACTGTATTAGTGTTTGTACCGTTGCCCAGTTGCCCGCTAGCATTGCGCCCGGTTGCCCTTACGGTGCCATTGTCGCAAACAAATAAAGAGTGAAGGCCTCCACCGGCCACAGTCTGGGCATTACAATAAAACAGGTTTGCAACTAAACCTAATAACAATGACAATGTAGTTTTTTTCATAATTGTGAGGGAATAATAGTTAGTAAAAACATTGTTTGTAATTACAGTGTAAAATTCATTTTTTATAAAAACCCACACAATACGTAAATGGTCATAGTGTTAAATGCTTTACTAATTTGCATTTTAGTTTAAAAAAGGAAAAAGCGGATATATATAGTTAAAACTATTGCCTGTCTACTGGTCTTACTAACTTAAGCAGAAAGCATATACGCATAAAGGCGTATATACAAAATATTGATAAAACAGGTTTTGCAAGCTTCGGGTTCATCTATTAACCGTGTTAATTCTGATTTAATAGATTTATCTTTTCAAGGTAATATATTTTTGACTCAAATAGTGTAGAATTTTTATCGCCTTTCAAGATTAATGTTGAATATCGATGAAGGGAATAACAATGTGTAAGTTCCCCTAAAAACAGTACAGTTAAAAGTAGAATTTTATTAACTTTAAAACTGTAATTATGAAGACCGGTAAATTCAACCCTACCCTGGTTGCCAAGATTCTAAAAGAGTTTGAATCAGGCAAAGATGTTGATACTATAACCCGTGAGCATGGTGTCAGCAAAGCTAGCTTTTATAAATGGCGTCAATGCTACGGAGTTATGGAAGCCAGCGAGCTAAAACGTGTAAAAGCCTTTGAGAAAGAAAACACAAAACTCAAACGCACAGTATTAAAACTATCATTAGTTAAATACACAACGGGTTAAGATATAATCGAAATCAGTTAATTTAGCAATTACTTCACTTCTTTCACCCCTTTTATAAACAGCCAGCTCATAAATATTTTCTCCGTGCCCATAACTTTAGCCGCCTGGAATTTAGGCGCAAGTATCATGGTAACTAAAAATGCCGCTATACCCAGCATGATGCCTGATAGCCCCGTATATTCCTGCGCGAGGTAGTACACCAGCAAAAATATGGGGGCAAACCCTAAAAAGTTATATAGTAAGGCTTTTGTAGATTTGTTCATGAAGTGTTTTTATTAAACGTGCGCAAAGTTAGGTAATACTTACAAACCCACAAACTACATTTTAATACACCGTTTTATTTTTATAATTTAGCAACCATGTTATCAGTAGTAGTTTTAGGCTCGGGCAATGTGGCACAGCACCTTATAAAAGCGCTTTCGGGGTTATCTGAAGTGGCTCTTTTACAGGCTTGGGCGCGCCATCCTGAAAAATTAGCGCACCTACTTCCGGCAGGCAAAATTGCAGCGGATATCAGTACGCTAATGGCTGCAGACATATATATCATAAGTGTTAGCGACGACGCAATAAGCCAGGTTTCCGCGCGGCTGCCTTTTGCAAACCGTCTTGTGGTGCATACTTCAGGCAGTACCGGCGTAGACGGGCTTGCTTCCGGCAACCGTCGTGGCGCGTTTTATCCGTTACAGACATTTTCTAAAAACAAGGAAATAAATTTTAGCACCATACCCATATGTGTGGAAAGCGAATTTCCTAAGGATTACAGTACGCTTGAAAAACTGGCCTCTGCCCTCTCGCAAAATGTTTATGGCATAAATTCCGCCCAGCGGCAGGCGTTACATGTAGCGGCCGTTTTTACCAGCAATTTTGTAAACCACTTGTATACATTGGGTAATCAAATTTGTGCTGATAACAACATTCCGTTTGACATACTGAAACCCTTAATTAAAGAGGTTGCCGATAAAATCAACTACCTCTCCCCTGTCGAAGCTCAAACCGGCCCGGCGGTACGCAACGATGCACAAACCATACAGCGGCACCTCGATTTTTTGCAAGATAGCCACAAGAAAGAAATATATACCTTATTAACCCACTCGATACAACAAACACATGAGCAAAAGCTATAAAGAGCTGATGAACGATATTACCACATTTATTTTTGATGTGGACGGCGTACTTACTGACGGAACCATACACGTGGCGCCAAACGGCGAAATGCTGCGTAACATGCACATTCGCGATGGCTATGCCATGAAGGCGGCTGTTGAGAATGGCTACACCGTATGTATTATTTCCGGCGGGAGTAACGAGGGCGTGCGCATTCGCCTGCGCAACCTGGGCATAACCGATATTTACCTGGGGGTACCTGATAAGGTGGAAACCTTTAAGGAATTTACCGATATCTACAATATAAAACCTGAAAACGTATTGTATATGGGCGATGATATACCGGATTTTTTTGTGATGCAGCTGGTGGGCCTGCCCACCTGCCCACAGGATGCCGCACCCGAAATTAAGGAGATAAGCAGCTACATATCGCACCGCAAAGGGGGTACCGGCTGTGTGCGCGATGTTATAGAGCAGGTAATGAAAGTGCAGGGCAAATGGATGGAACTGTTTAACGCAAAATACGATTAGAGGTTAATTTATTGATGCTGAAATGCCTTAATTCGTTATCTCCATTTTATTCTAAATTGTCAATACCAAATCTTAATACTTTGTACTCAATACTATGAAGTTGATAAAATACTTTAATATCCCCGACCTCCTTATCCTTGCAATAGCACTCCTGGTATTCAAGATGGGGTTTTTGGATAGCCAGGCAGGTGCGGCGCAGGCGCTCAATCACTGGCAGTACTTGCTCTTTATACTTGCCACGGTGCTTGTAGCTGCCGGTGGTTTTTTTATGAACAACCTGTTTAGCATAGGAAAAGATGCTAACCCCGATGTTACCGAAGCAACAGGCTATAACATTTACATAGCGCTTACTGTTGTGGGAGTTGGCCTTGCTTATTACCTGGGTAATGCTGTGGGCAAGCCTATGCTCTTAACAGGCACTTTTATGATAGCCGCGGGCACCATGTATTTTTATGCTAACGGCCTTAAGCAAATGCCTATTGTGGGCAATATTTTAATAGCACTGCTTATTGCACTGCCGGTTATTTTAGTAGCATTGTTCCAGCTTTACCCGCTGGTAGGTATTGCAAGTTTAGAAACCACCCAGACGGTGGGGCTGCTGTTTAAGGTGTTGACAGATTATATTGTATTTGCTTTTGTAATAGGCCTACTACTTACTTTTGTAAACGACCTTACACAAACCGATGCCGACTATAATAGCGATGTAACTACATTACCCATACTAATAGG
Source organism: Flavobacterium sp. RHBU_24 (assembly GCF_046613695.1). NCBI lineage: Bacteria > Pseudomonadati > Bacteroidota > Flavobacteriia > Flavobacteriales > Flavobacteriaceae > Flavobacterium > Flavobacterium sp. RHBU_24. The sequence goes on from NZ_JBKJHD010000028.1 coordinate 15,924, forward strand.
CCGTGCCCGCACTATAAAAATAGTGCTTGGGCTTGCAGTAGTCCCCGTGGGTATGGTGCTTTATTATGCCGATGCACACCTGCTGGACCTGCCTTACGCGCTGGCCTACGTACTTTTGTTTATAGTGGGGCTGCTGTTGTATTTTATGCTGAAGTTATTCCATTCAAAAACAGCAAAGGACTTTAAACACCTGGAATGGATACTAAAGCTGGTGTTGCTGTTTGGGGCACTTTCTATAATGGTAATTACCTATAATATTGGCTATGCTAAACAATAAACCGGGCAATTATAAGATAATACTGGCATCGGGTTCGCCCCGCCGCCAGCAGTACTTTCGCGACCTTAATGTTGACTTTGAGATTCGCCTTAAAGGAGTAGAGGAAGTATATCCTGATACGTTGCAGGGGGCTGAAATTACTGATTACCTTGCCAAGCTAAAGGCAGCAGCAATGGAAGCCGCCGAAAATGAGATCATCATTACCAGTGATACCATTGTGTGGCATGAAAATAAAGCATTGGGCAAGCCCAAAGATTATAACCATGCCTTTGAAATGCTATCGTCACTGATGGGTAAAACACACGAGGTTGTAACATCAGTATGCTTTAAAACAGCGGCGACACTTGAGGTTATTAACGAAACTACGCGTGTTACTTTTAACCCTGTTTCAGATGCCGAAATAAAGTATTACCTTGACAATTATAAACCCTATGATAAGGCAGGCGCATATGGCATCCAGGAATGGATAGGACTCGTGGCCATAGCCCGTATAGAAGGTTCATACAATAATGTGGTAGGGTTACCGGTTGATAAGGTGTATAACTATTTAAATATTTTTTTTAAAAACGCTTAGGTCTTACTTATGGCAACATTTGCATATATGCACCAGATTATAAGCACCGCGATATTGTTAGCGGTGTTTGTACTGCTTAATATAATTACCACAAAGCTTACACGGCGGTATGCTAAAGCATCAAATTTAGCAGAACACCGTACCAATCTTATTTCTAAGTATATAGATGTGGTAATGTTTGTACTTTTTGTAGTAGGTGTTGTGGCCATATGGGGTGTGGCGCCTTCAAGCATATTTAATTTTCTTGGTGCCACACTTACGGTTATCGGCGTGGCGTTCTTCGCCCAGTGGAGCATCCTGAGCAACATTACATCGGGGGTCATTATGTTTTTTACCTTCCCGTTCCGCATAGGCGATGTAATACGCATACACGATAAAGATTTTCCCATTGAAGCCCAAATTGAAGATATCAAGGCTTTTCATACCATACTTAAAACACGCGACGGCGAACTCATTACCTACCCTAACAGCCTGCTGCTGCAAAAAGGTGTGAGCATTATACCCATTAAACAAGAGGACAAAGAATTTTATGACTGAGAAAATAAAACACCTTGCGGCTTCAATACTATTGTTATTCGCACTGACGGCAAACGCGCAGCCGCCCAAACCCACATCGGCAGAAATATACCACAAGCTTGAAAAGCTTAATTTCCTGGGTTCGGCGCTCTACATCGCTGCCCACCCCGATGATGAAAACACCCGGCTTATTGCCTACCTGGCCAATACTACAAATGCGCGCACGGGCTATCTTTCGCTTACGCGTGGCGACGGCGGGCAAAACCTTATAGGCAACGAGTTGCGGGAATTTCTTGGCGTTATCCGTACGCAGGAACTTATCGAAGCCCGTAATATCGATGGCGGAGAGCAGTTTTTTAGCCGGGCCAATGATTTTGGCTACAGCAAAATGCCCGACGAAACCCTAAAGATTTGGGATAAGACCGAGGTACTACAGGATATGGTTTGGGTAATCCGCAACTTTAAACCCGACGTTATCATTACCCGTTTTGACCATCGCACGCCCGGCAGTACCCACGGCCACCACACCAGCAGCGCCATGCTTACACAGGAGGCTTATACCCTTGCCAATGACGCGTCTTATGAGCCAAACCAATTAAAATCCACGCAAACATGGCAGGCAAAAAGGGCTTTTTTCAACATATCTTGGTGGTTTTTTGGTAACAAAGAAAATTTTGATAAAGCAGATAAGTCGAAATACGTAAACCTGCTTACAGGTACCTACTATCCCCTATTAGGGCTTTCAAACCAGGAGATTGCCGCATTAAGCCGCAGCAGGCACAAGAGCCAGGGCTTTGGCAGTACAGGCGAGCGTGGCGATGATATGGAATACCTTGAAATTATAAAAGGCGATGTACCTGTAAACAAGCAAAATATATTTGAAGGCATTGATACCTCATGGAACCGGGTTAAAGGTGGCAAACCGATAGGCAATGCCCTGGCGCTGATTTTAAAGGGATATGATTTTAAAAACCCGTCGGCATCTGTGCCTGCGCTGGTAAAACTATACGCCCAGATAAATGCCCTCGAAGACAGTTATTGGAAAAACATAAAACTGAAGGAGCTGAGCGATATTATAGCCCAATGCGCCGGGCTGTACCTTGAAGCTGCTGCCGAAGCGCAATCTGTAACGCCGGGAAGCACATTAAAAATACGCTGGGAAGCCATAAACCGCAGCCCTGTGCCTATGGCTTTTAAAAGCTATACATTACTGCCAATGAATAGCCCGGCATCCGTAAACCTGCCACTGCAAAATAACGTAGGAGAAAAAGCCACTATTGATGCAGTGCTTCCTGCCAGTTTAAACTATACTTCCCCCTACTGGCTGGATGAGCCGGGAACATCGGGTATGTATACGGTAAATGACCTTCAAAAAATTGGCAAAGCCGACATCATACGGCAGTTGGCAATGGCATTTAATGTCGAGATAAACGGGGTTAGCATACCCTTTGAGCGTAAGGTTATCTATAAATTTAACGACCCTGTGCAGGGCGAAGTATATCAACCGCTGGATATCATTCCTGATGTTACCACCCGCATACTGAATAAAGTACAGCTGTTTACCAGCACCCGCAGCCAGACCATTAGCATAAAAGTAAAAGCGGGGCGCGACAACTGTAAGGGCAGCCTTCGCTTTGAACTTCCCGAAGGCTGGGAGGTTTCACCCGCTAGCGTTCCATTCAGCCTGCCGCTAAAAGGCAGTGAAACCGTTATAAACTTTGAGGTAAAACCACCGGCGCTTCCACAGGAGGCCACAGGCAGGAGCATTGCTACTATAGAGGGCAAGGATTATGACCGCGAGCAAACCATAATCAGCTACCCGCATATTGATGCCCAGCAGGTTTTGTTGCCCTCTGTTGCTAAATTTAACCGTGCCGACCTTAAAATAAAGGGCAGCAACATTGCCTATATAATGGGTGCAGGCGATAATGTACCCGAAAGCCTGGAACAAATGGGTTATACCATTGCCATATTAAAGCCCGCCGATATAAACCCGGAACGTCTAAAAGAATTTGACGCTGTGGTTATGGGCATAAGGGCCTACAATGTACTGGAAGACCTTGCGTTTAAGCAAAGTATGCTAATGGAATATGTAAACAACGGCGGCACTATAGTAACCCAGTACAATACTACCGGGAAACTTACCGTTACAGAGCCGGGACCCTATCATTTAAGGGTGTCGCGCGAGCGGGTTACTGATGAAAACGCAGCCGTAACTTTTATTGACCCATCACACAAAGTGCTGAATTACCCCAATAAAATAACAGCTAACGATTTTAAAGGCTGGGTGCAGGAACAGGGCTTATACTACCCGGATGAATGGGCACCGGAGTTTACCCCCATATTTGCATCGCATGACGCTGGCGAAGCCGACCAAAAAGGTGCAGTGCTGGTAGCAAAGTACGGCAAAGGGTATTATATTTACACCGGGCTTAGCTTTTTCAGGGAGCTGCCGGCCGGGGTTTCAGGGGCCTACAGGCTCATGGCCAACCTTATTGCCATAGGGCAATAAATTTATGAAAGCGCTGTAACATTATAGCGGATATGAAAGTCTTATTAATAGTAATAACAAAAAATGCATGAAAGATAACCTTGCAACATGGAAAAAGAACTACACCCTGGTGCTGCTGCTCAACGTTGTGTATATTGTGCTTTTTTATTTTTTAATGCAAATATATTCATAGCATGCAGTTATTAGACTGGGTTGTACTTATCGTTACACTGCTTTTTATCGTGTCATACGGCGCTATAAAAACACGGGGCAGCAAAAACGTAGAAGAATATATACTGGGCAGTAACCAGACCCCCTGGTGGACGGTGGGGCTCTCTGTTATGGCCACACAGGCCAGCGCAATTACGTTTTTATCTACACCCGGGCAGGCTTATCATGACGGGCTTGGCTTTGTGCAGTTTTATTTTGGCCTTCCCATAGCTATGATAGTCATCTGCTACACCTTTATACCCATTTACCACCGGCTCAAGGTATATACCGCATACGAATTTTTAGAGCAGCGTTTCGATATAAAAACACGTTCGCTGGCCGCCATATTGTTCCTGATACAACGCGGGCTGGGTACCGGGCTTACCATTTACGCGCCGGCCATCATCCTGTCGTCACTACTTGGATGGAGCCTTAACTGGATGAACTTTATCATCGGTACACTTGTAATTATTTATACGGTATCCGGCGGTACGCGCGCCGTTAACATGACCCACAAACAGCAAACGTTTGTAATTATGACGGGCATGATTGTTACGTTTTTTATAATACTAAGCTATCTGCCTGATGAACTCAGTTTTAATAATGCGCTGCACATTGCCGGTGCCAATGACAAGCTAAACGCCCTCGACCTCTCTTTTGATACTGATAAGCGCTACACGCTATGGAGCGGGCTTGCGGGAGGTTTCTTCCTGATGCTGTCGTATTTTGGTACCGACCAAAGCCAGGTGCAGCGGTACTTATCGGGAAAATCAATTCGCGAAAGCCAGATGGGCCTTATAATGAACGGGCTGCTTAAAGTACCCATGCAGTTTTTTATACTGCTTATAGGGGTTATGGTATTTGTGTTCTTCCAGTTTCATGCGGCGCCGCTCCATTTTAACCCTAACAACACTAAAATTATAAATAATTCTGCCTATGTGGGCGAATACCATAAACTGGAAAAAGACCTTGAAGGCGTTGCAGCCGAAAAACAGGAAATAAGCATGCTGTATGTAAACCAGCTGTACCAGGATTATGATAATAAAGAACTGCACAACCGTATGGTTGCCCTTAACAATCAGGAAAAAGACCTGCGCGACCAGGCTAAAGAACTGATAAAAAAAGCTGATGTAAAAGCCGAAACGAACGATAAGGATTATGTGTTTCTTTATTTTATACTAAATTATTTACCAAAAGGGATGATCGGGCTTTTGCTTGCGGTAATATTCTCTGCGGCCATGTCGTCCTCGGCATCGGGGCTAAACGCGCTGGCCTCTACTACCGCCATGGATATCTACAAACGCAATGTAAAAGGTGAAAAATCAGAAAAGCATTATGTAAATGCTACTAAAATGTTTACGCTTTTTTGGGGTATTATAGCTATATTGTTTGCCTGCATCGGTACACTTTTTGAAAACCTTATCCAGCTGGTTAACATCATCGGTTCTATATTTTACGGTACGGTACTGGGTATCTTCCTGGTGGCTTTTTATATAAAGTATATAAGGGCAAAGGCTATTTTTTACAGCGCCCTAATTAGCCAGGCCACCGTTATCTACATTTTTTTAATGGATATTGTAAGCTTCCTGTGGCTTAATGTTATAGGAGCAGGCCTTACCATTGGCCTGGGGCTATTACTACAGTCTTTTATTAAATCTCCCCCTGACGAAGAAATTCCTGAATCGCTGCAAGCATAAAAAAACGCCCTCGTAT
>NZ_JBKJHD010000029.1:0-18041 GCF_046613695.1 Flavobacterium sp. RHBU_24
AACGTTAAGAAATCCACGCTAATCCGCGTTTGCGAAGCATCCGCTTTATCCGTGTTCCTTAAAACTGTAAACTGCCTAAAATATCAATCTTATCGCTGGTAGAAATACCGCCGGGGTTACAGCCGGGCTGGCCTTCGGGTATGGGTTCGTTGATGTCGTTGTAGTAATCAACCCACGCCGGGAAAAATTCGTTAGTGCCGGGCTGCTTGTACGTCATGGGGTAGAGCGTAAAGAACGGCTTGCCGCCATTGGCAAACATAAACGCATCATATATCAGTTCAGAGCAGTAGTATGCGCCGTTATTGTACACATATTCATCATCATAAGGTACGCCAAGCTGTTTGATCGAAAAAACAATCGCATCCGGAATAAGCTTGCGGTACTTGTTCTTGAGTCGGCCAACAAGCATGGGCTTCGAAGTATTCTTGGAGAATTTCTCCAGCGTATTTAGCCGCACTGCACTTCCTGCGGCTTCTAAAATATATAAGGTGTCATTCCGGTGGAATACCAAGCCCATGTGGCTAAAGTCGGCGCCTTTGTAGCCTTCTGTAACGGCCTCTATAGCATCGCATAGTGGGCCGCAATCCATATCCTGGAAAATGAGGTCGCCGTCTTTTAGGTCTTTGATTTCAACTGTCTGCGCCGACAAAAATGCCGGTAACAATAGCAATATGTATAAAAGGAATTTCATTATTGGGCAGGTGTAATACTCGCTTCAAACGCATCAGGACATATGGCATCGGTAACATCAAACGCACCAATTTTTGTACGTCGCAATGCGGTAAGGTGCGCGCCGCTGTTTAATGCCACGCCAAAATCATACGCCAGCGAACGTATATAAGTACCCTTGCTGCACACCACACGGAAATCTATTTCCGGCAGGGCAATGCGGGTCAGCTCAAACTCGTATATGGTGGTTTTACGGGAAGCAATTTCAACCTTCTCACCTTTACGGGCGTGTTCATACAGGCGTTTGCCGTCTTTTTTTATCGCAGAAAACACCGGTGGTTTCTGGTCAATTTCGCCTATAAATTGGGGCAGCGTTTCGTTGATGAGTTCCTCGGTAACATGGTCGACAGGGAAGGTTTGGTTCACCTCGGTCTCCAGGTCGTATGATGGGGTAGTAGCTCCCAGCATAAAAGTGCCGGTGTACTCTTTTGGCATACCCTGCAACTCTTCTATGCGCTTGGTAAACTTACCGGTACAAATGATGAGCAGCCCGGTAGCCAGCGGATCGAGCGTACCGGCATGGCCTATTTTTATTTTTTTGAGGCCCAGGTGCTTTTTAAGCGCCCATTTCAGTTTATTAACTGCCTGAAACGAGCTCCAGGTATAGGGCTTGTCTATAAGAAGGATTTTACCTTCGGTAAATTCGTCGGGGGTATGCAAATGAAAACTATTTATATGTAGTAAAGTAAACAAGAAGTGCGGCACCGGCTATAATACGGTACCACCCCCAGGGCTTAAAGCCGTATTTTTTAATAACGCCTATAAAGCCCTTTATGGCAACAATAGCCACCACAAACGCAATTACATTACCCATAAGGAACATTTTCATGTTATCGCCTTCGGTAAGCATTTCGTAGCCTTTTACTTCAAGGCCGTTAACCTCATATTTTTTAAGCACAATAGAATATACCGTTACGGCAAGCATGGTAGGTACGGCAAGAAAAAACGAAAATTCAGCAGCGGCCTCACGGGTTAGCTTTTGCTGCATACCTCCGATAATGGAGGCTGCACTGCGGCTGGTGCCGGGCATCATGGCAAGGCATTGCCAAAAGCCTATGTATACTGCTTTTTTAATGCTAATATCTTCCTCTTTAAATACTTCAGGATTTTTAAACAAATTTTCAATAAAGAGTAGTATCACACCGCCCACTATCAGCATAATAGCTATGGGGATGGGGTCGCCCAATACCTCATCAATCATATCATCAAACAGCTTGCCCAGCAACAGCGCGGGAACCACGGCACAGGCCAGCTTTACATAAAAGCTGAGGCGGCTAAAGTCGAAGAACTTTTTCCAGTACAGGGCCACTACGGCAAGGATGGCACCAAACTGTATGGCGGTCTGGAAAAGTTTTACAAACGGGTCTTCCTGTATACCGTAATAAGAGCTTGCAAATATCATGTGTGCGGTACTCGAAATGGGCAGGTACTCGGTTAACCCCTCAATAATGGCAAGAACAATAGCCTGAATAAAATCCATGTATGTTTATTTGGTGTTTTTAAAATTCTTGATGGCCTTATCTTCCGGAAAGGTTTCGTCTGATTTAACCACTGTAGTACCCGGATGCGGATTTTTCATAATAGCATATATGGTAACGCCAAAACCAATGATAACCACAGTGGGTGCAAGGCGTATTCTCCTCCAGCTGAAAATATCTTCGCTAAACACATTAGGGTCGTCGCTACCGCCGCCGCTCATCAGTATAAAGCCAAGGGCTATAACCGCCAGGCCGATAAGTAATATTTTATAGTTTACCTTTTCAAAAAGGAACTCGGTTTTTAAAGGGTTGTTTTCCATTTTATTTTGTTTAAAGTTTCAGGTTTGGCCTCACCCCCTGCCCCTCTCCGAAGGAGAGGGGTGGAGCTTCACTCGAAACGGAATATGTTGTCTATATAATTCTATAATCTTACGTCTATTATCTATTTGTCCTGTCGGACAATCGAATAATCCAAAAATTGAACCATCCAATTCTATTATTTTACGTCTATTATCTTTCCGTGCTCTCTAAATTCTAAAGTACTAACAATCTGAAATACTAATAAAGATCGTCTGTCCTTAAATTTAAAAAGCGCTGTGTGGCAAAAAAGGTGCTGATCATAGATATAATGATGCCTGATGCCAATACGCCGGCTAACACTATCGCGGTAGGCATCCAGTCTTCCCAGATGTTAAGCACGGGCAATATACCGTCGAGCCAGTATACCATAAACAGCAGCGCCACTATGCTTAGTGTAGCACCGATGAGCCCCAGCGTTATGCCCTTCCATATATACGGCTTGCGGATAAAAGATTTTGTAGCGCCCACCATCTGCATGGTTTTTATGGTAAAGCGGTGCGAATAGATTGAAAGCCTTAGCGCGCTGTTTATAAGGAGCATAGCTACTACGGCAAGAATACCGCTTATTATAAGTACCCACCAGGTTATTTTCTCAATGTTCTCGTTGGCCATGTCTACTAATACGCTATCGTAGCTAATATCGCCTACGGCGGGGTCATTACGCAGGTCTATTTCTATTTCCTTAAGACTGTCTTTTTGCACAAAACCGCCCTTCAGGTGAATGTCATACGAATCTAATAATGGATTTTCATCCAGCAGTTCTTCGGCATCACCCATAAGGTCAGGGTTGTTCTTAACCGCGTCTTCCTTGCTTACAAATTTATAGTCTTTTACATAGCCGCTATTCTCCAGGCGAACGCCAAAAGCCTTGGTAACGCTGTCATTAGCCTCACGTTTAAAGTATACCGTCATGGGTATGTTCTCTTTAACGTAGCCGCTCAGTTTATCGGTATTTATAACAAACAATCCCAGTGCGCCCAGTAAGGTGAGCACAATAAAAATACACAGTACCACAGAGAAGTAAGACGTTATTACCCTGCGTTTCTGGAATTTCTCAAAAGATGATGCCATACGATGTTTTAGAATTTAGCGGTAAAAATAAGAAAGTATTTTTTAATAAGGGGCTTAGGCGCTGAGTTTCTGAGAAGCTTAGGTTTTTTTTAGCAATCTGCTCCTACAGTGCACGGCATGTTAAGTTTCCTGACAGGTTAGAAATGCTTATTCGTAAAATAACGCTAAATTTGTGCTCCAAAAAAGGCGCTTAGGTTCTCAGTACCTAAGCAACTAAGAACCTAAGAACCTGAAAAAGATGAAATACGACCACAAGCGAATCGAAGACCATTGGCAAAAATTCTGGGCAGAAGACGGTACTTTCCGTGCTGAAGATACATCCGATAAACCAAAATATTATGTACTCGATATGTTCCCCTATCCAAGCGGGGCGGGGCTGCATGTGGGCCACCCGCTGGGCTACATAGCCAGCGACATCTACGCGCGCTACAAACGCCACCAGGGCTTTAATGTGCTTCATCCGCAGGGGTACGACAGCTTTGGCCTTCCGGCAGAGCAGTATGCCATACAAACCGGGCAGCATCCTGCCATTACTACCGAAACGAACATTAACCGCTACCGCGAACAGCTGGATAAAATAGGTTTTTCGTTTGACTGGGACAGGGAGGTACGCACCAGCAACCCCGAATATTATAAGTGGACACAGTGGATTTTTATCCAGTTGTTCAACTCATGGTACAATAAAGATACCGACAAGGCTGAAGACATTAGTACCCTTACCGCGAAGTTTGAAGCTAATGGTAACGCAGGCATCAACGCGGTGAGCGATGATAACATCGCGGCGTTTAGTGCATCCGACTGGAACGGCTATACAAAAACCGAACAGGAACGCATTCTCCTAAAATACCGCCTTACCTACCTTGCTGAAACCGAGGTAAACTGGTGCCCGGCTTTAGGTACCGTGCTGGCTAATGACGAAATTGTAAACGGAGTAAGCGAGCGCGGCGGCCACCCGGTTATCCGTAAAAAGATGACCCAGTGGAGCATGCGCATCTCGGCCTACGCCGAGCGTTTGCTACAGGGCCTTAACGATATCGACTGGACCGAATCGCTTAAAGAAAGCCAGCGGAACTGGATAGGGAAATCGGTGGGGGCGAGTGTGAGGTTTAGGGTGATTGCATCGGACCTCACCCCCAATGAAGGCCTCACCCCCGGCCCCTCTCCGAAGGAGAGGGGGGCGAGCTTCACTCAGGCCCCGGGATACCAAACGGCTGATAAAACATTAGTAGGGAAACTAGTAGCGCATGGCAAATCTAATCGTAAAGAGGCTACAAAAGCTGAGTCTTTACTATGGGACGAATTACGTAATAAAAATTTAGGGTATAAATTTAGAAGGCAGCATGCAATAGGAACATTTATTGCAGATTTTGTTTCGCTTGAAAAAAGATTGATTATTGAAGTTGATGGTGGTTACCACAATACTAGTGAGCAAACAGAACTTGACGAGGAGCGCACATTACTTTTAGAACAAAAATATTTCTTTAAGGTGTTGAGGTTTAATAATGAAGAAGTAATCAATAATATAGAAAGTGTTTTAAGCAATATCAGAGTAGCACTTGCAAACAGAAAGTCCTATACCGATGAGCAGTACCTGAGTGAAGCTGCCCCCCTCTCCTTCGGAGAGGGGCCGGGGGTGAGGCCAAATGACAGTGAGACGACATCTCAAGACCCGAGTGAAGCTACTCCTCCTCCTTCGGAGGGAGCCGGGGGGAGGATACTAGAAGGCCTCGGCCTCACCAACTTCATCCACGACCTTACCGATAACTTCAGTAACCACCCTGAAACCGACGAATACATAGAAGTATTTACCACCCGCCCTGATACTATTTTTGGGGTAACGTTCATGACGCTGGCGCCTGAGCATGATTTGGTTAAAAAGATAACCACGCCGGAGCAAAAAGCCGCGGTTGATGCCTATGTTGAAGCTACTGCAAAACGCAGCGAGCGCGAACGCATGGCCGATGTTAAGACCATATCAGGCGTGTTTACCGGCGGCTATGCCGAGCATCCGTTTACCAAGGAACCAATCCCGGTGTGGATAGGCGACTACGTACTGGCCGGTTACGGCACGGGCGCGGTAATGGCAGTGCCTGCGGGCGACCAGCGCGACTATGATTTCGCCAAACATTTTGGCATTGCCATAAAAAACATATTCGAAGCCCCCCAACCCCCGAAGGGGGAGACAGCACCGCACTCGCTTGAAGACGGTGCGTTTACTGAAAAGGGCGGATTTAAATTAATAAATTCTGATTTTCTTGATGGGGATGATTATAAAACAGCGACCAAAAAAGTAATCGAATCGCTGGAAGGCATAGGGCAGGGCAAAGGCAAGACCAATTACCGCCTGCGCGATGCCGTGTTCAGCCGCCAGAGGTACTGGGGCGAACCCTTCCCGGTATACTATGTAAACGGCATGCCGCAGATGATTGATAAGGCACATTTGCCCATTCGCCTGCCGGATGTAGAGAAATATTTACCTACCGAAGACGGCCAGCCACCTTTAGGCAACGCAAAAGAATGGTATTGGGATACCAATACCCACCGCACCGTCTCCCCTCCTTTGGAGGGGTCGGGGGAGGCTGCTGGGGTCTTTCCATTAGAACTAAACACCATGCCGGGCTGGGCGGGAAGCTCGTGGTACTGGCTGCGCTATATGGACCCGTTTAACGACGATGAATTTGTATCGGAAAAAGCACAGGCCTACTGGCAGGATGTTGACTTATACATAGGCGGCAGCGAGCACGCCACAGGCCACTTGCTGTACAGCCGTTTCTGGAACAAGTTCCTTAAAGACCGCGGCTTTATCCATAAAGAGGAGCCGTTTAAGAAGCTGATCAACCAGGGGATGATATTGGGGATGAGTGCTTTTGTTTATAGGCTGAATATTGACTATTTGATAGATATAGACATATTTAATGATAGGGCTTATCCGATTTATGTCTCTAAGGAGAGAGCTGTTATAATTGAAAAAGAAGGTTTAAATGAGGAAGAAATTAAATTCTTACAGGAAAAATATGGAGAATTAAATAATGGTCTGTCTTGTCATCCTCATTTATTAAGTATTTCGGATATCCATACCGATGTTTCTTTCGTTAATTCATCAGATGAATTAGATGTCGAAGCCTTTAAAAATTGGAGATTCGATTATACGGATGCCCAGTTCATTTTAAATGAAAACGGCAAATACATCGTTGGCCGCGAAGTCGAAAAAATGTCAAAATCAAAATACAATGTAGTAACGCCCGATTTGATTTGCGAGCAATACGGCGCCGACACCCTTCGCCTGTACGAAATGTTCCTTGGCCCGCTGGAGCAGGCCAAACCGTGGAATACTGCCGGTATTACCGGTGTTTCAGGGTTCCTGAAAAAACTTTGGAAACTGTATTTTGACGATAACGGACTTATTGTTACGGCTAACCCTGCAAGCCCCGAAGCCTATAAAATACTGCACCGCACTATCAAAAAAGTGCAGGACGATATCGAGAATTTCTCGTTCAATACCTCGGTGAGTTCGTTTATGATAGCGGTTAACGAGCTTACAGCCATCAACTGCCACGAGCGCGTGATACTGGAGCCGCTTTCTATCATCATCGCGCCATACGCACCGCACATTGCTGAGGAGCTTTGGCACCGCCTGGGCCACCAGGGCAGCGTGAGCAAAGTGCCGTTCCCTCTGTTCAAGCCTGAATATCTGGTAGAAAGCAGCAAAGAGTACCCGGTATCATTCAATGGTAAGATGCGGTTTAAGATCGAGCTTCCTTTGGACTTAACTACCGAACAGATAGAAGCCGCCGTAATGTCCGACGAGCGCACCATACAGCAGCTTAACGGGCAGCAGCCTAAAAAAGTGGTTATCGTACCCGGGAAGATTATAAACTTAGTGGGGTAAGAAATAAGGTATTTCATAGAGTTACACTAAGGTTTCACAGAGATGCACAGAGGTTTGAATCGACCTCTGTGCATTTTTTTTATGGCTTAATCACGTTATATTTCTGGTTTTTTGGTGGCTTTTGCGCCGTGTTCGGCAGGCTTTGGTGGTACAGGTATCAGAATTTGAAAATACTAATAAAAATATAAAGCATGTGGATGCCTGTATATTTAGTAGTAAATTTCAGGTAAATTACATTGTATGCGCATTTTAAAAAAAATAGCTGCTGCCCTCGGGGTACTTTTTGTGCTTGCCCTTATCGCAAATTTTGCGCTCACAGCCTATATCAATAAGAAGCTCCCTACTATCCTTAATGAACAGAAAGACTTTCCATATGCCCTTAATTACAAAGACCTTGACGTAAACCTTTGGGGCGGCAGTTTTACCATGAGCGAAGCCTACCTTGCCCCGAAGCAAAGCATGGACAGCGCTACCACACAGGATGGCATGTTTGCACATATTAAAAAAGTGTCAGTACGGGGATTAAGCATCTGGCAGCTGTATAAAAATAACCGTATTGAGGTGAGCAGGGTTGCTATTGAAGGCCCGGAAGTGATTTTATACCACACAAAAAAGAAGTATAACGTTAACGAGGATGTGCAAAAGCCGTTTACACAGTTTATCCGCACGGGCAGCCTCGAAATTACCGATGGGTCATTTAAAATGCTCGACTCTATGCACAACCCCAGGCTGCGGGCCGCAAACATTGGCTTTACACTGAATAACATTAAAACCGATGCCCTGATTGCTAAAGAAAACATACCGGTGCGTTACCGGGATTATGCGTTTAACTGCGACAGCCTTTACTATAATGCGGGAGTAAATTACAATATAACCGTAAATAACCTTACCGCCACTGATACTTCGCTAGTAGCGGGCGATTTTAAATTAATACCTAAGCAAACCCGCAAACAGTTTACTGCTATGCAGGGAAAAGAAGTCGACCAGTTTAACATACAGGCGGGCAGCATAGCGGTAAATGCCGCAGACTGGGGTTTTAACAACGATACACTCTATATACATACCCCGAGGGTGGTATTTGATAAAGTGCATGCCAATATATACCGCAGTAAAGAGCCTGCCGATGACCCTACCCGCAAAAAATTGTATAGTGAAATGCTCCGTAGCCTTGATGTTGACGTTAAAGTAGAACAGCTGTTATTTAAAAACACAATCATAGAATATGAGGAGCAGCTTAATTTTAGTAAGCCCTCGGCAAAAGTGTCGTTCTCTAAATTCTATGCCACGGTATACAATGTTTACAGCCCTGTTGGCAAAGGCAAGCTGCCTGATACTACTATAGATGTGCAGTGCCTGTTTATGAAATCTGCGCCACTGCGTGTTAACTGGAGTTTTAATACGCTGGACACAAGCGATGCGTTTACAATTAACGGTCATCTGCAAAACATACGCAGTGAAGAAATTAACCCGGTGTCTAAACCCTTAATGAACGTTACGACTACCGGCAGCCTTAAAGACATCCGGTTTACTTTTAACGGCAACCGGGAGCGTGCAAAAGGTACTTTTGCTATAGATTATGATGATCTTAAAGTAGAACTTTACAAAAAAAAGGATGCCAGGAAGAAAAACAAGCTGCTAACTGCCGTGGGCAACCTACTGGTAAAGAATGACAGCAACGACCGGCTTAAGAAAACAGATGTAGCCATAGACCGTAAGAAAGATAAATCGGTATTTAACTTTATTTGGATGTTTGTGCAGCAAGGGCTAAAACAAACACTGCTGCCTAAAATAGCAGGCGGTGATTAATGTAAATCAACTTTCGCAATTAGTCAGCTTACTACATTCTGTGGATTATAACCCGTGTACTCAAGTTGCTTTTCCTTAAATACAATACCATATCCTTCCAGTTCTTTAAGTATCGGTCCATACACCTCACGCTTTATGGGCAGTTGTACCCCCGGTGTAGTGATGTTGCCGTTTAATATCTGTAGTGCCGCCATTGCTACAGGCAGGCCTACGGTTTTTGCCATGGCGGTATAGGTCTGGTCTTCGCCAATGCATACCATGGTACTGTCTATCTGGGCCTTTTCGCCGTTAAGCTCGTAGCCAAACTGGTGGTACATCACAATCATGTCTTTATCGTCAGGGTCCAGCGTCCACTTATCGCTTAGTATTTTTTCCAGTATACGGGCGGGTGTTGCGTTTTTTAACCCGACAATCTTATTTGGGTTAAAGATATCAAGCTCCTGTAATTTGTCCCACTGAATGTCATCCTGGTCTATCTTAAGGCTATGGCGCAGCTTGAGTTCTACCGAATCGGTAGGGTGGTAGGGCAGGAACGAGTTGGTAAACTGGCGGTAGGTCATATTCTCGCTGTTTTCCATAATATAAGTATCATCTGTCATGCCAAGGGTAACAAACATATTCCACGATTTTGAGTAGCCCACGCGGCGCAATGTGCCGCGATACAGCGTAAGCGCATCGTCAAGCCCGTATACGCTGCGGTATTTAAGCGAATCGCGGTTAGCATAACCTTCAAAGCGGCCATAGCCTTCTACTTCCATAAACTCCGTCCGGCGGAACAATTTATTATACGGAATGTACTTATATGTACCTTCCTGTATGAACTTGGCCGCTCCGCCCTGCCCGGCAAGCACCACATTACGTGGATTCCAGGTAAATTTATAGTTCCACAGGTTGTTGTCGCTCTCCGGTGCCACGAGGCCACCGCAAAATGATTCAAACAATATCACCTTGCCGCCCCTATCGCGAATATCATCAATAACCTTCATGGCACTCATGTGGTCAATGCCGGGGTCAAGGCCGCACTCGTTCATAAACACCAGCCCGGCTTCTTTTACCTTTTCATCCAGCGCTTCCATAGCCGGGCTAATGTAAGATGCCGTTACCATGTGTTTTTTAAAGGTTATGCAGTCTTTAGCAACCTCAAAATGCAGGTGCGCGGGCAACATGCTTATTACAATATCTGCTTGGCCTATCTCTGTGTGACGTTGTGCCTCGTTAAAAATATCAATGGCTATCGCCCGTGCATTTTTGTGGCCCTTTGTTTTACGTTCGGCGAGTTCTAAGGAAAGGTCGGCTATCGTAACCCGCAGGTTTTCAGTGGTTGATTTTTCAAGGAGATAATCGATGAGGTACGTGGCAGACCGGCCCGCGCCGATTATAAGTATATTTCGCATGTGGAGTAGTTTGATTTTCTCACACGAAAGTACTAAATTGTTATATTTATAATACTGTTTTATGTTGTTAAAACTTTAAGCCTTCTTAATTTTACAGGCATAAACCTGATACTCATGGAACGTAAAATACTTGCTACCGCCGCTTTTTTAGGATTAACCGGAATTATTTTAGGAGCCTTTGGGGCACACGGCCTTAAAAAGATCGTGGAACCGGAATCGGTTGCTGTTTTTGAAACAGGCGTACGCTACCATATTTACCATGCGTTTTTTTTATTGTTCATTGGCGCAACCACGTTCATATCCGAAAAAGCTAAAAAAGTTATTTTCATCCTAACTATTATCGGCACGCTGTTCTTTTCCGGTTCCATATACTTACTGGCTTTAAATAGCAAATTACCCTTTGATTTCAGGCCTTTTGGGTGGATAACGCCAATTGGCGGATTCTTACTTATATTAGGGTGGGGCATATTGTTTTTAAATACTATGAAGAAAAGGGACTGAGTGTGCTGTAGGTTTATCTTATTAAGCCCAAAATACAAGAAATGCCCGGCTACCATAGATAAAGGCAGTGAATATATAACAACTTCAGGAAAAATTTTATTACTTTTGAAGTGTTCTCAAATAACGGAATTATAGACGGTGTTCTGCCGGCATAATTATGGATTTTAGAATAGATGTTTTTGGAAAGGCTGCCCGGGGACGGGCAGCTATTTTTTTTATATAACAAAAAAACCACCGCTTGGGTGGTTTACAAGTTGTGCAACAAAGGTGTGTTTACTTTGTTTTATTAACCTCGGTAATATATTTTTCTAAAGCCATGGTCATGCTGGGTGTTCCGGGAGCCGGTGCCATAATGTCTACCCTTAGGCCGTGGTCTAAGGCTTCCTTTTGAGTGGTACTGCCAAAAACAGCTATACGGGTATTGTTCTGCTGGAAATCAGGGAAGTTTTTAAACAACGATTTTATACCGGTAGGGCTAAAGAAAGCGAGTACATCATAATAAACATCTTTAAGGTCGCTCAGGTCGCTCATTACTGTTTTGTAAAAAGTGCCCGGTGTCCAGTCTACCTTCAGGTTGTTAAGCACCTGTGGCACGTCTTCATTCAGTTGGTCTGATGAAGGGAGTAAAAATTTCTCGTCTTTATATTTTTTGATTAGCGGAGACAATTCGGCAAAATCCTTTTGGCCTACATAAATTTTACGCTTACGGTACACTACATACTTTTGCAGATAAAAAGCTACGGCCTCACTCTGGCAAAAATACTTAAGCGTTTCGGGCACTTTGTAGCGCATTTCTTCTGCTACCCTAAAATAATGGTCTATAGAATTTTTGCTTGTAAGTATTATAGCGGTGTAGTTGTTCAGGTCAATTTTCTGGGCCCTTATCTCCTTGGCGCTTACACCCTCTACGTGGATAAAAGGCCTGAAGTCTACTTTTACCTTCAGCTTATTCTGGATTTCAAAATACGGTGAATTTTCTACTTTAGGCTCCGGCTGCGAAACCAAAATTGTTTTCACTTTCATAGTAATATAGGTTGTTGACTAACTGTTGGTAAACCAATAATATAGAAAAAAATAGGGTGCTATTTCAAGAGCGCAAAGATACAAAATAAAATAAAACAATTTGCTGAGTATCAATTTTTGATAAATCCGTAACGAAATGAGGTATGAAAGTATCCCGGCGGCACCTATAAGCCCTAAAATTATATATAATACCCAAGCCTGGGGCGACAGGTTATAAAACAATACTACATTTACAGGTAACAGCAGCAGCCCTATATAAGCCCTGTAATTTACCTTATGCAGGTTAAACTGCTCGTTAAACTCCTCTATATTAAAAGAAGTAGCAATAATCTTTTCTACAAGGTATTTTCCTAAAATAAAGGTAAATATTATGGTAAAAAGCTGGATAAAGGGTATAAAACCCTCAAACTTTTCGCCCGTCTTTGTAAAATAGAGCAGTAAAAACTGCAATAAAAACGCATAAGAAATAACCTGTACAATAAAGAACGAAATGGTAAACCAGCTTTGTATGTTGCCACTCTCCTTATATATTTTTGTATACTTGTCTGACCAGGCCAGTTTTATAAATTCGGCATAGCGAGCCTGGAAAACGGTGCGATTTATGGCAATAACAGCAAAACAAAACACAAACAATATGGTAGCCCAGTCATTTGAGCCAACTATGCGTTCGTGCAGCGTAAGGTTATCCATGGCGCAAAATTACTACTTTTTAGCAAAGCCATAGTTAATTATAATTTAATTGTTTTTTATGCGTTAGGATTTACACTACTTTTGCACAAATTTTTCTCTGCCCGATGAGCGACGGACTTGTTATTATTCCTACCTATAACGAAATTGAAAATATAGAAACTGTTATCAGGGCTGTTTTTAGCCTTTATACTGCTTTTGACGTATTGGTGGTAGACGATAATTCGCCTGATGGTACAGCGGCAAGGGTAAAGGAGTTGCAACAGGAATATCCCGCGCTGCACCTCGAGGTACGCAAAGGGAAGTCAGGGCTCGGCACGGCTTATGTACACGGCTTTAAATGGGCTATTGCCCGAAAATATGAGTACATTTTTGAAATGGATGCCGATTTCTCGCACAACCCGGCAGATTTAGTACATTTATATGATGCCTGCCACAAAGGTGCTGATATGGCTATAGGCTCGCGCTATGTTACCGGGGTAAATGTGGTTAACTGGCCGCTTAACAGGGTACTTATGAGTTACTACGCATCGAGCTACGTGCGCTTGGTTACCGGTATGGTAATACGCGATGCCACAGCCGGCTTTGTATGCTACAAACGCAAGGTGCTGGAAAGCATAAACCTTGACAGGATAAAATTTATAGGCTATGCCTTTCAGATAGAAATGAAATACCGTACTTACGCTAACGGTTTTAATATTGTAGAGGTGCCTATTATATTTACAGACCGCACCAAAGGGGAGAGCAAAATGAGCTCTGCCATTTTTAAAGAGGCAATTTTCGGGGTAATACGCCTGCGATGGAAAAAAATGCTGAACAGACTATAACAGTAATGAACAGGATACTTATCAAGAATGCAAAAATTGTAAATGAAGGTACAATTTTTGAGGGGGATGTTTATATTGAAGACAAATTCATTAAAGAAATTGCTGAAAAAATAAGCCCCAAAACCAGCGACGTAAAAATAGTAGATGCCGAAGGCAGTTACCTTATCCCCGGCGCTATTGATGACCAGGTACACTTTCGTGAGCCCGGCCTTACACACAAAGGCTCTATAGAAACCGAAAGCCGCGCAGCCGTGGCCGGAGGGGTTACATCATATATAGACCAGCCCAATACTGTGCCTAATGCCGTAACGCAGGAACTGCTGGAAGACAAGTACAGGAGGGCGGCAGAGGTATCTTATGCCAATTATTCGTTCATGATGGGCGGTACGAACGATAACCTTGAAGAAGTGCTTAAAACCGACCCTAAAACGGTTGCCGGTATTAAGTTGTTCTTAGGTTCGTCTACCGGCAACATGCTGGTGGATGACGAAGCGGTACTGGAAAAGATTTTCAGCAGTACCAAAATGCTAATCGCTACGCACTGCGAAGATGAGGCTACCATACGTGAGAACCTTGGAAAGTATAAAGAGGAATACGGCGATGACATCCCGGTAAAATTCCACCCCGAAATACGCAGCACCGAAGCCTGTTACATATCGTCGTCAAGGGCGGTAGCGCTGGCGAAGAAAACAGGGGCAAGGCTGCACGTGTTCCATGTGTCTACGGCTAAGGAGTTGGATTTATTTACCAATAAAATTCCGCTTGAAGATAAGAAGATAACTGCCGAAGTGTGCATACACCACCTGTGGTTCACTGATGCTGATTATGATACAAAAGGCGCGCTTATAAAATGGAACCCGGCAGTAAAATCTGCTGCGGACAGGGATGCGCTATGGAAAGCCCTGTTGGACGATCGCATAGACGTAATCGCGACTGACCATGCGCCACATACGCTGGAGGAGAAGAAAAACCCTTATACAAGTTCCCCATCGGGAGGGCCGCTGGTACAGCACAGTGTGGTAGCCATGTTTGAAGCGCACCACCAAAAGAAAATTTCGGTAGAAAAAATAGTGGAGAAAATGTGCCATAACCCCGCGAAAATCTTCAAGATAGAAAAGCGTGGCTTTATTCGCGAGGGCTACTATGCCGACCTTGTTATTGTAAACCCGGGCCTGCCATGGAATGTTAAAAAGGAAAATATCCTGGCTAAATGCGGCTGGTCGCCTTTTGAGGGAGTTAACTTTAAGAGCAGGATAATGCAAACCTTTGTAAACGGGCAGCTGGTATATAATGCCGGTAAGGTTAAAGACATTCGCTGTGGAGAAAGGCTTACGTTTGACCGATAAATTTTTATCTTTACGGTATGAAGAAACTGGTTTTTATAATAGTTGCCCTTATTGCGGTTGCCTGCAATAATAACTTAGTACCCAAGCCTGACAAAATTATCGAAGAAGATAAAATGGAGAACATACTGTATGACATAGCGCTTATACAGGGTATAAAATCATATAAGCCTGCTCTGCTTGACTCAAACGGTGTTGACCCACGCACGTACATTTATAAAAAATATGCCATTGACAGCCTCACGCTGGCACAAAACCATACCTGGTATGCGGCAAACCTTGAAAAGTATGGAAAAATGCAGGGAAATGTAGTAAACCGGCTTAAAGCCGACCGTGAAAAGCTGGATAAGCCTATTAAAAAGAAGAGCAAAAAAAATACCGCTCCTAATGCCGTGCTTGACCAGGAACAAAAAAACCGCATGATGCAGCGAAAACAAGAATTGCTTAGAAGGAGAAACCCCGGAGCAGTAAACAAATAATATACAGGCAGGATTTTTATCCTGCTTTTTTATTCCGTCAAATACTCCGCGGCCAGTTCCTTAAGGTACGGTCTCATATCCTTAAATTTATAATCCAGTTCGTTAACAATTTTACTGTTGTCAAACGGGTTAGTACTATAGGCGGATTTTGCCATGTGGCGGGTAAGCTGGCGTTTGCGATGTAGGAGTTTGCTCAGCAGCCAGTCGATACGCCAGCCCACAGCCAGCATCAGTTTAGACGCTTCTATGGAGGGGCCTTTTTTACCCATGCCGACGGATATAGTATCAAGTAAGTCTTTATAGTTAATATTTTCGGCAATCACCGTGTAGCGCGCTCCATTTATATCGCTTTGCATCAGCCGGACCATTATCTCAACAACATCTTCTACAGCGACAATGCCACAAGTACCCGTCGTATAAAACATTTGCCCCTTCTTTACGGATTTTAACACCGCACCGCTGCCCTGGTCGCCATAGCCGCCGCCAAAAATAAGCCCCGGGTTTACAATAACCACGTTAAGCCCTTCCTGCCAGGCGCGCCATACCTCCATTTCGGCACCATATTTTGTGATCTGGTAGTCGCTGTGGTTCACTTCGGGGTTCCAGTCGGTTTCTTCGGTAATAACGCCGCCACTTACCAGCGGATCGCCCAGCGCGGCAATAGAACTTACATGGCAAAATTTCTCCACGCCAAAAGCCAGTGCGCAATTTACCATGTTTGCCGTGCCTTCTATATTGGTTTTTCGTAAAATAATTTCATCTGCAGGGTCAAATGATACATTCGCGGCGCAGTGGTACACGTAGGTAACGCCTGCAAAAGCTTCCTCAAGCGCGGGAATATCAATAATATCGCCATGCACCCATTCGATGCTTTCAAATGCCGTTTGCCTTCCGTGGCGTATAAACAGCTTACGGGTTTTATCTATGTTTGCCTTGTTTCGGTAAAGCGCCCTTACAGGGGTGGTGCCTGCCAGCCGCAGCAGCAAATGGCCGCCTACTAATCCTGTTCCGCCGGTAACTAATATCATAAAAACAAAGTTAAGCAAAACAGTTTACCTATAGCCATAATACCTGTCCGCTATTCGGCACGTTTTTGTATTTTTGCAACCGAATTAATTTATAGCGATGAAAAATTTTGTAGCCGAATTGCAATGGAGGGGGCTTGTGCACGACATTATGCCGGGAACCGAGGAACAACTGCTTAAAGAAATGACGACTGCTTATATAGGTTTTGATCCTACATCAGACAGCCTGCACATAGGCAGCCTTGTGCCCATAATTATCCTGAAGCACCTGTATAACCACGGCCACAGGCCCATTGCCCTTGTAGGCGGCGCTACCGGTATGATAGGCGACCCAAGTGGCAAGAGCGATGAGCGCAATTTGCTGGACGAGGTTACACTGAATAAAAATGTAGAGGGCATTAAAAAGCTGCTCTCTAAATTCCTTGACTTCGAATCGACTGAAGCTAATGCACCGATACTGGTAAACAACTACGACTGGATGAAGGAGTTCTCTTTCATCGGCTTTGTGCGTGATGTGGGCAAGCGCATTACAGTTAACTATATGATGGCGAAGGACTCGGTTAAAAAACGCCTTACCGGTGAGGCCGGTAGCGGTATGTCGTTTACCGAATTTACCTACCAGCTCATACAGGGGTATGATTTTTACCATCTGTACAAAACGCACAATGCCCTGCTGCAGCTGGGCGGGTCTGACCAATGGGGCAACATCACCACGGGTACCGAACTTATCCGCCGTATGAGCGAGGGCGAAGGCGCAAAAGGCTATGCCATGACCTGTCCGCTCATTACCAAGGCCGACGGCTCTAAATTTGGCAAAAGCGAAGGCGGTAACGTGTGGCTTACCGCCGATAAAACATCGCCGTATAAATTCTACCAGTTTTGGGTAAAAACCAGCGATGCCGATGCCGAAAAGTACATTAAGATATTTACCTTCCTTCCGGAGGAAGAGATAAAAGCGCTTACTGCAGCACATAACGAGGCGCCTCACTTAAGGCAGCTGCAAAAAAAGCTAGCCGAAGAAGTTACCACTTTTGTACACGGGCCCGAGCAGCTTGAAGAGGCGATACGCAGGAGCGAGTTTGTGTTTTCTAAATACAACTACGAGCAGCTGAATGCCGTGAGCGAGGATTTTTTTACTGATATTTTCGGTGAATTCTTCCACGCGGAAATAGGTAAAGACCTGCTTAACGAAGGGCAGGACATTGTAGAACTGCTGTCGGATGTTACCAAAATATTCCCGTCGCGCGGGGAGGCCAGGAAAGGGCTTGCAGCTAATGCGGTTGCGGTAAATAAAGAAAAAATTACGGCCGACTATAAACTAACCGAAAAGGACCTTGTTTTAGGTAAGTACATTTTAGTACAGTTCGGGAAAAATAAATCGTTTGTTTTAACGGTGAAATAAGAGGCTTCAGCCTCTTTTTGCTGGGAG
>NZ_JBKJHD010000003.1:0-260958 GCF_046613695.1 Flavobacterium sp. RHBU_24
TGAAATTTAATCATTTTTTTCTATTCTCTTAAATCTATCCAATTACAAATATAGGATGACCGAACGGATATTAACTCTAGGTAAGGTAAGGCCAAATATCATGAATAAAACGGCTAAAATCTTTAGCCGTTTTGTTATTTAAAAAAATAATATCTTCGCAACTGCGTTATACAAGCAATCGCCATTATAATTTAAATGTTTAAAAACAGGTATCTTTATTTATTGCTGCTTGCCACTACGGCCACTTTTGCCCAGATAGGGGGTAAGTATACGTACCAGTTTTTAAACCTTGTTACTTCGCCGCGACAGGCCGCGCTGGGGGGCAAGCTGGTTACCCTGTATGATTATGATGTAAACCAGGGTATCTTTAACCCCGCCACCATTAACCCTGAGATGGACAACCACCTTTCGGCAAACTACGGCAATTATTATGGGGAGGTTACTTATGGCACGGCTGCGTATGCCTACACCTACGACAGGCACGTGCAAACCTTTCACATGGGGGTAAATTATGTAAGCTATGGCGATTTTGAAGGCTATGACGAGCTGGGTAATAAAACCAACACTTTTACAGGCAGTGAAATAGCGGTTTCCTTTGGCTATGCGTATAACCTGCCGTACACCGATATCCATATAGGCGCAAATGCAAAATTCATTTCTTCATCGCTCGAAACATACAATTCGCTTGGTGTGGCACTTGATGTAGGTGCCATATATATTGATGAAGATAATGATATTAATATAGGCCTTGCCGTGCGTAATATGGGTACGCAGCTTACTACCTACGCAGGAGCTAACGAGCCTCTGCCACTTGAAGTTATAGCCGGTATAAGCCAGGAAGTTGAAAATGTACCCATCCGCTGGCACATCACACTCGAAAACCTGCAGCAATGGAACATTGCCTTTAGCAATCCTAACCGGGCAGAGCAGGATATAGAGGGCGGCACTACCGAGGAAAAGGTTTCATTCTTTAACAATGCGCTGCGCCACGTAATACTGGGTGCAGAGTTGTTTCCCGGTAAGGCGTTTAACATACGGGCAGGCTATAACTTTCGCCGTGGCGCAGAGTTAAGCCTTGTAGACAAGCGTACGTTTTCGGGCATATCGGCAGGCTTTTCGGTACGTTTTAATAAAATCCGGTTCGATTATTCTTACTCCCGCTATACACTGGCGGCAAGCACCAGCCTTTTCGGGCTCATGATTAATTTGCAGTGATATTTTCGCAACGTTCTTAGTGATATTAAAAGCCCCACGAAATATTACGTATCTCAAATATTTACTGCTGTAAAATTTTAAAAACCAAAAAATAGTAATAGTTTTACGTTCGTTAATAAAATGTTAAGACACACAGCATCTTATGGGCATAAAGAACCGTCTCGTTTTAATGAGTTTTTTACAGTTTTTTGTTTGGGGGGCATGGCTTACCACGCTGGGAACGTATGGGTTTGGTTTTAAACAATGGAGCGGCGCCGATTTTGGTATCGTATTTTCTACCTTAGGGATTGCTTCAATTTTTATGCCTACACTTATGGGTATCATAGCTGATAAGTGGGTTAATATAGAAAAACTATATGGTAGCCTGCACATATTGTATGGTGTTGTACTTTTTATACTGCCACAGATTGACAGTCCCGTACCGTTCTTTTGGGCACTCCTTTTAGGTATGTGTTTCTACATGCCTACGTTATCGCTTTCAAACTCTTTGTCTTATACGATATTAAAGGATAATGATTATGACGTTATCAAGGTTTTTCCGCCAATAAGGGTGTGGGGAACCGTGGGCTTTATTGTTGCCATGTGGATTACAAACATTTTTAGCGATGAACATTCACCGCTTGCATGGGGTAAAGAAGTAGGGGAGCAAATTGGGCTATTTACAGGAAAATCGTTAATGGCCAACCAGTTTTACTTTGCAGGTATTGTAGCCATCATTTTAGGGATTTATGCATTTACATTGCCTAAGTGCCCTCCTAAAAATGCGTCTAAAGATGCCGTTTCTTTTATTGAAATGCTTGGGCTTAATGCCTTTAAGTTATTTGCCAATTATAAAATGGCGCTGTTCTTTGTATTTTCAATGTTCCTTGGCGCGGCATTACAGTTAACCAATATGTATGGAGATACTTACCTGAAGGATTTTCAGAATATCCCCCAGTATGCCGACTCATTTGTAGTAGAATATTCTACAATGATTATCTCTATATCGCAAATATCTGAAACATTGTTTATACTTGCCATACCCTTTTTCCTACGGAAGTTTGGAGTAAAAAATGTCATACTGTTCAGTATGCTGGCATGGGTGCTGCGCTTCGGGCTTTTCTCTTTTGGTAACCCGGAAAACGGCTTGTGGATGATAATCATGTCAAATATCGTTTACGGTATGGCATTCGATTTCTTTAATATTTCCGGTTCGCTGTTTATAGAAACCACTACCGATTCTAAGATACGCTCAAGCGCGCAGGGCTTGTTTATGATGATGACAAACGGCTTTGGTGCCGTGCTGGGCAGCTGGATCAGCGGGTTGCTTATTGATAAATATTTTATGCACGATGGCATGAAAGACTGGCACAACATCTGGCTGTCGTTTGCTGCCTATTCATTGGTTATTGCTATAGCTTTTGCATTAATGTTCAGGCACAAGCACGACCCCAAAGCCGTAGAAGCTATCGCACATTAAATTCCTGTACCGCACGCAACCTTTTTATGTATCAGGCATCTGTTTAGTAAACCAAGCCTGCTATGAAAAATAAACTATTGCTTGCCTTTATTTTTATAATTGTTCCCGTACTGCTTGAAGGTTGCTGTGAAGATGTACACAAGTATCAGGTAGTACCCGGAAATCTGACCGCTACGGTATATAATGTTACAAATTTTGAAGCACAGGACACCCTTGCCTTTGACGATTTTTGTATCGCCATAGATTTTCCTGAGGCCGATGTAAACCTGCTTTCCCAAGTGGGCAGGTTGTCTTTTGGTGCATCTGCATACGCCACCTCATGCGCTGATATAAATGAGTTTACCCCCGGGCTGGATTCGGTAACTATTACCGCTAACAGGGACTATACCGAAGATTACCCGGCAGGTACTAACCTGTCGCATCTTTTCACGGCCTGGTATTATTCAGTGGAAATTGCAAACGGTCAAGTATCGGGCAATAGTTATACGTCCGTTTTAAGGCAGGCAGTAGAAAATGTGTTTATAGAGAAGGCTTATCCACCTTCAGCTAATCAGCTTTATCTTTATTACCAGGTCTTTAAGCCTACAGTGCCACCATCGGCATCTGGTGAGCCTGTTATTTTTACGGTTAGCATAGCGTTTAAAGACGGTACTGTAGCAAGTTCGCAAACCGTGCCTGTAACCTTTGCGTAGCAGCTAAGAGGCTAAGTTGCTCAGTACCTTATATAAGTATATCACTCTCCAAATCTGATATTTCAATACTGAAATTAAAGCCCAGCTGCTGCATAAGCTGTATTACCAGGTTTTTGTACCAGTTTTGCGATTTGGGGTGGATATATATTTTTTCGATAAGTTTATTGATGTCCACATCCGTTTTTACCCCTTCGTTTATGGTGAGGTTGTATTTTGTAAGGTCGGATATAATGCGCACTTCCCGTTCATACTGAAAACTTTTACGCTTAAAGAGGAACGGGAAAAAGTTATTGTCAAACGGGATGTATTCTTTTTTGTAGTCGATATATTCTACCTCGCCGATGTGCTGTTCATATTCAGTTTCCAGCGCGAGCGACTCCTGCAAACGCCCTATGGTGCTTTGAATGGCGAGGCCCTCCTGGTTTTTTGTAAATATCTGCCACATAGCGTAACTCTCATATTCGTTTATGTGCCAGCTGCTTATCACCACATTTTTACGGTGGCTTTTGTAGTTGTCGAGAAACTCCGGGTTGTTCTTGGCTATTTTTATAAGTTCCTCATAAGTGGGTTCGCTAAAGGTGCCTTCATACTGGTCTTCAAACTTATCTGAGCGCGACATAAACAGCTGGCGGCGCAGCAACAGGTCCAGAAATTTAGACAAGTCCAGGTACTTCCACACAATTGTGTCGGGGTCGGGCAGTTTTATGTCGTTATTACAAACGTACATTGTTGATATCAGGTGTTATATAGGTTGCCCAAAAAACGTTGGTGTACAAAGGCAAATTTATTACAAGTTAATAAACTTCCACTGTATTTTGATGAATTTAAAAATAAATTGTTGCTAAATTAAGGCAATCAGTTGGCTATAAATCCGCAGCATTTAAAATCCTTGGCCGAATGTTTAACATTTCGTTGGCGAGGCCCTATACTTCTTATTTCTAACTTTAATAAAATAAAGCAAACGATAAAAACTATCATCATGGAAAGACAAATGTATCATTATGCCACTGTTTCCAAGGCTCTTGAGGAACTGGCGCAGAAGGGATTCACTACCGATTTTAACCTGGAGGAAGACCGTATAAAACACCACACCGATGAATTTACTATAGAGCACATTTACCGCTATGAGGGCGAGAGCGACCCCGGTGACGAAGCTACCGTATACGGCATTGTATCTGATAAAGGTGAAAAAGGGGTTTTTGTAGCCGGCGCAGGGGCTTTTACCGAGAAAAGCGCGGCAAAGGCACTGCACCAGCTCACTATTCAAAGCAGGGAAGCCTAAGAATCTGCAATGAACCGCCTTCAAAAAAAACTGGAAAAAATAGGGCGTAACCCTGTTGATACCGCAAAAGCCGTAGGCCTGCGCTATGCGTTGCAATCTGATAAAGGTTACTACCGCAAGCGCCGTGCCAGCGGTTTTTTATATAAAGATGAAAATGGTATTACCATTAAGGATAAGGCTGTTATAGAGCGTATTAAAAAACTGGTAATACCTCCGGCGTGGGAAAACGTGTGGATATCACCCCATGAAAATGGCCACCTGCAGGTTACCGGTACCGATACCAAAGGGCGAAGGCAATACCGCTACCACCCGGACTGGAACAAAATACGCAACCAAAGCAAGTTCTTCAGGCTGAGGCGTTTTGCACAGTCATTGCCGGGTATACGCTTACAAATAGAGAAAGACCTTGCCCGTCATGGCCTGCCCTATGAAAAGGTGGTGGCGCTGGTGGTAAAGCTTATTGAGCTGACTAACATACGGATAGGTAATGATGCGTATAAAAAACTGTACGGTTCTTTCGGCCTTACCACGCTGCGCGACCGCCATGTAAAGTTCAGTGGCAGCGATGTATGGTTTGAGTTTGTAGGGAAAAAAGGCGTAAAGCATAAAATAAAGCTGCACAGCCCCCGGATGGCGCGCCTTGTAAAGAAATGCCAGGAGGTGCCGGGGCAGGAACTTTTTCAGTATTATGACCACGATGGCGGGCACCATACTATAGGCTCTGCAGATGTAAATAATTATATCAAAAGTATTACAGGTGAGGACTTTACGGCTAAGGATTTTAGGGCGTGGGCAGGCAGCCTCAATGCGTTGTGCGCCTTTCAGGAACTGGGGGAGTTTACAACCCCGGCCGAATTGAAAAAGAACATAGTACATGTATTTGACCATGTGGCCGAAACGCTGGGCAATACCCGCACCGTATGCAAAAAATATTACGTACATCCCACTGTTGTAGCGGCTTATGAAAAGGGTTCTATATGGAATTACACTAAAACTGTAACCGAAACCCACAATTCCGGCGAACTTAATCCGTCAGAGCAGGTGTTGCTCGACCTCCTAACCCTGGAGCAAATCGCGGAGGTAGTAGCGTAATTATTAGGGGTCAGAAATTTGGTTTTATCTCAAAAATTTTAATTTTCGAAAATTGCACAATCAGGACATCGTAAAAAGTTATCAACAAGATGGATACTTAACAAACATAATTCAAATCTTACACATTTTGCATAAAAGTGGAACATAAACGTTGAAATTAGAGTAAAACGTTGTCGCTGTAAATCAGTGTAATAGGAAAAGTATTCCACATTTGAATAAATTTTGTCGGCTATTTTTAATAGCCGTTTTTTTTCGGGTTTACTGAACGGAGCACTTCAGTACAGGTTATTGGTATTTTAGCTATGGCGGTGCCTGCCTTCCGCTCACCTTCAAATTTGTCCCGGTCAAGGGGAAAAGTTTTACAGCATTTAAAAATCATGGCTATTTTTACGGCTTCATATCATTACCCTAAGCCATGAAAAAATTTTTAGTGCTCCTTGCAATCATCACATCGCTTACCAACGCGTTTGCCCAGTATGCCGACCCTAATTTCACCATACCGGCCTCCGGTTATGGCAGTAACGGTAGCCATCCTGTTGCCGTAGAAACCTTTAATAATGTTAACTTTAACGGCCACACCATAAATATTTACCATCCGGCAGACGTTACCACACCGGTGCCAACTATTTTTTACAGCCATGCCTATGCAGGCAACGACCCGGAAAATATTATTGGTGTGCTTAACTTTATCGCTTCAAAAGGCTATGCCGTGGTTTTTGTGCCTTACCAAACCCTCGCTACGGTTACGGTGCCGGAGCGTTATGCCAACCTGATAGCCGGTTTCCGTAAAGCGGCCCAAAATTATCCCGAAATTATAGATACATCTAAGGCCGGTTTCCTGGGGCACTCCTTTGGTGGGGCGGCATCGTTTGGCATCAGCCACGAATTGTTTACTATAGACGGCTGGGGGCAGGAGGGGAGGTTTATTTATGCACTGGCGCAATGGTATGCCTATAACCTTACCAACGATGATCTGGCTGACTATCCTGATAATACAAAAGTATTGGTTGAGGTTTTTAACGAAGATACCACGAACGACTACCGCATGGCCATAGACGTGTTTAACCACCTGGGCGTGGCCGCCGCCGAAAAGGATTTTGTTGCGGTACCATCGTCTACTGTTAACGGCTATACCTATCAGGCAATACACAACATGCCCAATGTTTCCGCGGCGTTTGACGCGCTTGATTATTACGCCTACTACCGCCTGCTCGACGCGCTTATCGATTATTCCTTCAACGGAAATACAGCCGGTAAAAATGTAGCCTTAGGCCACGGCAGCACTGAGCAGGTAGAAATGCCGGGCGCTATGGCTAATTTGGTTTCCTACGCTAATCCGGCGCCCCAGTACCCGCAGGGCAATTATGAGTTTCCGTGTAATAATGAGGAGGAGAACCCCAGGATAGATTATTGTGAGGCAACAGCAGATAGGGCAGAAGCTGCTACAGATGATTTTGTATTGTACCCAAATCCGGTAAAGGATTATCTAAGTATAAGCGATGCTAACGGAACCGCGTTGAATATCAAGGTTTACAACAGTGTGGGGCAAGAGGTAGCAGCATATACTTCGTTGGCAAGTAAGATGGTAGTAGATGTAAGCTCGCTTAAGGCGGGATTTTACCTGGTTTCGGTAAACGGGATTACCGGCAAATTTATCAGGCAATAAAACAATGGTACAAAACAGATTACGCAGATGTGTATAAGTCATGCAAAAATCTGAAATCTGAAATAAAAAATCTGAAATAAAAAGAGGTATATTTGCCTTTCATGGAACAGTTCATCGTATCAGCCCGCAAGTACCGCCCCCAAACGTTTAAAGACGTTGTGGGCCAGCAGGCTATTACAAATACGCTGCTCAACGCCATAGAAAGCAACCACCTGGCACAGGCGCTGTTGTTTACCGGCCCGCGCGGTGTGGGCAAAACCACCTGCGCGCGCATACTGGCCCGCAAGATAAACCAGGAGGGCTATGACGACCCGTATGAAGATTTTGCCTTTAATGTGTTTGAGCTCGATGCCGCCAGTAACAACTCGGTTGATGATATCCGCAGCCTTATAGACCAGGTGCGCATACCGCCCCAAACCGGCAAGTATAAGGTATATATTATAGATGAGGTGCACATGCTCTCGCAGGCCGCCTTTAACGCGTTCCTTAAAACGCTGGAAGAACCGCCACGCCACGCTATATTTATACTGGCTACTACCGAGAAGCACAAGATTATCCCCACGATATTATCGCGGTGCCAGATATTCGATTTTAAGCGGATAACCGTTAAGGATGCTAAAGAGCACCTTGCCGAAGTGGCACGCAGCCAGGATATTACCTTTGAAGACGATGCCCTGCACATCATTGCCCAAAAGGCAGATGGCGCCATGCGCGATGCCCTATCGATATTTGACCGTGTAGTGAGCTACTGCGGTAAAAACCTTACGCGCCAGGCCGTTACTGAAAACCTAAACGTACTCGACTATGAGTATTACGTAAAGGTAACCGACCTGATACTGGAAAACCGCATACCGGAACTACTGCTTATTTATAACGAAATTTTAGCAAAAGGCTTTGACGGACACCACTTTGTTGCCGGGCTGGCCTCGCATTTCCGTGATTTGATGGTGTGCCAGAACCCCGCCACGCTGGTACTTTTAGAAGCCGGTGAAGCGGCACAGCAACTGTATAAAATACAGAGCCAAAAGGCAAGCCAGGCATTTTTGCTCCAGGGTATTGACATAGCAAATGAGTGCGACCTGCGCTACAAAACCAGCCAGAACCAGCGCCTGCTGGTAGAGCTTTGCCTCATGCAGCTAGCCTCCATCACCTTTGATGGAGAAAAAAAAAAGTTGACGGGTTTATAATCCCACCCCACTATTTTAAGGATACTGTTGTTCCTGAAACTGTTGCCATGGATGCAAAACCTGTACCTGCGGCAGAAGTTCCTGTTGCATCCCATGAAAGACCACATGGCATTACGCCATTACCCGCTGCACAGCTTGAGGTAGAGGCCCCCGAGGTGGTTAAGCCTGTAATAGTTAAAGTTAAGGATAGTGACGACGGCACGCCGAGGGTGAGCGCATTTTCGCTGGCAAGCATACGGCAGAAGCGCGAGTTGCAGGAAAACCATAAAGCGGTAATTCGCCAAAGCGAAGAGTTACCAAAACAGGCCTTTAGCGAAACCGATATGCGCCTGTTGTGGAACAAATTTGCCCAGCGCCTGAGCGACGGCGGGCAAAAAATAATGGCTACCTACATGCAGATTAATGACCCTGTGCTGGATGCCGACGGGTTTACCATACGCCTGGAACTACCTAATGCGGGCAGTAAGTTTGACTTTGACAGTAATAAGCACGAGCTTGTGGGCTACCTGCGCGGCAAGCTGCACAACCATGATGTGGTGGTAGAAGTGCATGTAAACGAAACTACATCATCACGCCATGCGTTTACCCCTGAAGAAAAGTATGAAAAACTTAAGGCCATTAACCCCGCGCTCGATATGCTCAGGAAAATGTTTGACCTGGATGTGTAGCATGCTAAATCAGCGAAAATGAGCTTACTTAACCTGTTTTATTAATCGAAGAATACATAACAGCGCATTACCACGATCGTGGTGATGAATGGGCATACGGGCATGAGCCTCATATTCAATATCTGCTTACTAATTTGACTAAGGCAGAAACGGTAACCTTTTGTGCTGCTATGTGGACGTGGCCGGACGATCATCTTTATGCTTTGGCAGACCCGGTTATTTTTTGTGATAATAAATATTTAGATAAGGATTTAATTTGCGCGACGATATTCGCGAGGCTTACCACCCTCAAGCAGTTAGAATATCTTGCGGAGAATCTTTCAGCTTCAATATTTTCAGCGAATATAATAGATTGGAAAACAGAACTGTTAGAAGATATAATTACAAATATTTATAAAGTAATATCTCTTAAAACTACCACAACATGGTGGGCTGGGCAATATTCAGAAATTGTGAACACGCTGCAAAAGGAGATAGACCGCCGAAGCAGCATTACAAACCAACAGCCGTAGGATATCAGGTCGAAAACGCTAATCGCTATAGAAGATATAAACACAAAAGGCAGCCAATTGGCTGCCTTTATTATATCTAAATCCAGATTACTTCAGTGTAAACTTCACCTTATTTTTTACATCAGCCGATGATGCGCCTATAATGGCTTCAAAATCGCCCGGCTCTGCAACCCAGGCATGTTTTTTGTCGTCAAAGTAGCTAAGTGCTTCTTTATCCACAGTAATAGAAACTGTTTTTTCTTCGCCTGCTTTCAGGTATACTTTTTCAAAGCCTTTCAGCTCTTTAACCGGCCTTGTCAACGACGATTTTAAATCGCTGATATACAACTGTACGATTTCCGCGCCATCACGTTTCCCCGTGTTTTTTACTTTTACTGAGAAGGTTACTTTATCATCAGCGTTTACTTTGCTTTTATCAACGCTCACTTTACCGTAGCTGAAGCTGGTGTAGCTGAGTCCGTGCCCAAAGGGGAACAACGGTTTAATGTTTTGCTTATCGGCATAGCGGTAGCCCACAAATATTCCCTCGGTGTAGTGTACCTCATCGCCCCCGGGAAATTCGCCTACAGCCTTGGCAGGGTTATCGGCCAGCGATACGGGAAACGTAAACGGCAGCTTACCCGATGGGTTAACGTCGCCCACCAGCACCCTTGCCAGCGCGTTACCGGTTTCGGTGCCTAAATACCACCCCTGTACAATGGCCGGTACCTGCTTAACCCACGGCATGGCTACGGCATTGCCCGAAATGTTTACAAAAACAAGGTTTTTATTGGCTTTCGCCAGTTCACTTACCACTTTGTCCTGGTTATAGGGCAGGGCATATTCTTTTCGGTCGTAGCCCTCATCATCCTGGTAGGGGCTTTTGTTAAGGCCACCCACAAATATCACTATATCAGCTGATTTGGCTAATTTTACCGCTTCCGCCAAAAGTTCTTCTGCCGGGCGTTTCTCGGTAAGGTCGGCGCCAAAAACCACGCCGTTATAATTGCTATTCGGATCGCCTACATAACCGCGTGCGTATACCACTTCGGCTTTGTTGCCTACAATATTCTTAATGCCGTCGAGCGGCGAAACCTCATAGTTCGCTTTAAGCGAAGAGCTTCCGCCGCCTACGGTCATGGCTTTTATGGCATTTTCGCCAATAACGGCTATCCTTTTGGTTTTGTTAAGGTCAATTGGCAGCAGGTTGTTGTTGTTTTGCAGCAGCACAATACCCTCTTCGGCAATTTTGCGCCCGGCAAGCGCGTGTTCGGGCGTGGCAAAAGAGCCATACGGCCTGTTCCTGTCCAGCGTGGTAAGGAAGCACAGGCGCAGCACACGGCGCACCTTATCATCAAGTTCTTTAGTGCCTACTTTGCCTGATTTTATTTTATCAAGATACGGCTTGGCAAGGTAATAGTTGTCATAAGCATTTGTATTACCTGTATTTAGTCCGTCTGTCCAGGTGCCAAACTCCAGGTCAAGCCCGTTAAATATAGGCTGCATACCGTCGTGCACGCCGCCCCAGTCAGACACTACCACGCCTTCAAAGCCCCATTCGCCTTTTAGTATATCGTTAAGCAGGTACTGGTTGTGGCAGTTTTGCTGGCCTTTATATTTGTTGTACGAACCCATTATAGACCATGCGCCGCCCTGCTGTACCGCGGCCTTAAAGGCAGGCAGGTAAATTTCATACAGTGCGCGGTCGTCTACCACTACATTTACGGTATTACGGTTGGTTTCCTGGTTGTTAAGCGCGAAGTGTTTTACACAGGCCGCCACCCCGTTAGACTGAACACCTTTAATGTAAGGTACTACCATCTGTCCGGCAAGGAACGGGTCTTCGCCCATGTACTCAAAGTTACGCCCGTTCAGCGGGCTGCGGTAAATGTTTACACCAGGGCCCAATAATATATTTTTATTACGGAAGCGCGCTTCTTCGCCTATCGACTTTCCATAAAGGGATGACATATCCTTATTCCACGTTGCGGCAAGGCAGGTAAGCGCCGGGAATGCGGTACAGCGGTCGTTTGTCCACCCGGCCTGGTCCCATTCGTCCCACTTTACTTCGGGGCGTATGCCATGGGGGCCGTCGGTAGTCCATACCTCAGGTATACCCAGGCGCGGTACACCGGGCGCGCTGAATTTTGACTGCGCGTGTATAAAAGCTATTTTTTCTTCGAGGGTCATGCGTTGCAGGGCATCTTCAACGCGCAGGTTAAGGGGTTTTGAATCGTCCAGGTAAACGGGTTTTTCCTGGGCGTTTACGGCGGCG
Organism: Flavobacterium sp. RHBU_24; assembly: GCF_046613695.1. Classification (NCBI taxonomy): domain Bacteria; kingdom Pseudomonadati; phylum Bacteroidota; class Flavobacteriia; order Flavobacteriales; family Flavobacteriaceae; genus Flavobacterium; species Flavobacterium sp. RHBU_24. The sequence continues at coordinate 12,028 of NZ_JBKJHD010000003.1, forward strand.
GCGGCAAAGAAAATTGCGGCAACTGCGATACATTTTTTTAACATAGGTTTGCGTTTGTTTTTTTGAAGTTTAAAAGAAGGTTATATAAATTAATTTTTGGGCTACGCACAAAGTTAATAAACCCATTGTTGTGAAAAAATAATTACTAACCTAAAAGGCCATTATTGTTATTGATGTAATAAAAATATAGTAATAAAACCGCTACCTTTGCAAAAAATAAGGTTGATGAACAACAACGATGTATTTAAAAAGCTGCGTGTGGCACTGCAACTGCGCGACGACCAGATAGTGGAAATTATAGAGCTGGCCGACTTCAGGATATCTAAAGCGGAAGTAGGGGCATTTTTCCGTAATGCAGACCACCCCAATTATATGGAGTGCGGCGACCAGGTGTTGCGTTATTTCTTAAACGGCCTCATCATCCACCTGCGTGGTACTAAGGATGCACCTAAAGATCCGCAGGAAGTTATTGCCAAAAATAAAGAACAGGTGGCACAAAACACGGCACCAAAAGAAAGCGGCGCAAAACCGGCCCCAAGGCCAAGGCCAAAAGCGGCCGGTGGTAAAAAGCCCGCAGGTAAAAAACCTTCGGGTGGCGCAAAGGGTAAAAGCTTTTCAAAACCAAAGCAGGAGCCCATAGTGGAAAGGGTAAAATATAACAACGGGAAGAACAGTAAGGGGTAACATTCTTACTTAAACAGGAGATAAAAAATTAGAGGAAATATTAGTCACACTGAGCTTGTCGAAGTGCGGGTAATATTTCCTCTAATTTTTTACAAAATATCTTTACAATATACAGTTGACTTCGACAGGCTCATCCTGACTGTATATTGTAAAGATATTTCCCTATATTTATTTTTCTTAAACCGCAACCATGAGATTATTTTATGTTTACATTTTAAAATGTGCAGACGGGAGCTATTACACTGGTTTCACTAACGATATAGATGAGCGTCTCATGCAGCATAATTCAGGCCTGAACAGTTCTTCATACACGTATAAGCGCAGGCCGGTGGAAATAGTCTGGTTAGAAATGTTCACTGATCCAACTATAGCTATTTCAACAGAAAAACAAATTAAAGGTTGGAGCAGGCGTAAAAAAGAGGCGCTTATAAATGAGGATTGGGAAAAACTTATAGAATATTCTAAAAATTACACTCAGTACGGTAAAGATAAATAGGTTAATATGTAGCCACACTGAGCCTGTTGAGGTGGACTACGTATTAACCTATTTATCTCGTACTTCCTATGCCCACAGCAATAAAATAAAGGGAGCAATTGCCTCACTTCGACAGGCTCAGTGTGACTATTACTCCCTTTATTTTATATAAAAAAAACTCTATTTCTCTAATTTCAGTATACTGCTTATCTGCTCGGCAAGCTCAGTACCTATGCGGTCCTGTGCCTCCAGCGTAGCCGCCCCTATGTGCGGGGTAAGCGATACGTTAGGGTGCATCAGTACCTGTACCGCCGGGGTAGGCTCATCTTCAAAAACGTCAAGGCCGGCAAAGGCTACTTTTTTACTGTCGAGCGCTGCGATAAGGGCAACTTCATCAATCACACCGCCGCGAGACGCGTTTACAATACCCACACCGTCTTTCATCAGTTCAAACTCGGGCTTGCCAATCACATAACCGCCATCCTGCGCGGGAACGTGCAGCGTAATAAAATCGGCATGCTTAAACAGGTCTTCCAGCGGCTCGGTAACGATGTCTACATTAATAAACTGCCCGTTGTAAAAATCTACACGGATGGCTGCCTCGCCTACAAATTTATCCGAAGCGATAACCTTCATGCCCAAGCCTAACGCCACACGTGCTACCGACCTCCCTATACGGCCAAAGCCGATAATGCCCAGGGTTTTACCGCGAAGCTCAATACCGTTGGCATACGCCTTTTTAAGGCCCTCAAAGTTGGTATCGCCTTCCAGGGGCATAAGGCGGTTACTGTCGTGCAAAAAGCGCACGCCGCTAAACAGGTGGGCAAACACAAGCTCCGCTACAGAATCAGACGACGATGCCGGAGTGTTTATCACGTGGATGCCTTTTTCGCGGGCGTATTCCACGTCAATATTGTCCATACCTACGCCGCCACGGCCTATTATCTTAAGCCCCGGGCAGGCATCTATAATGTCCTTACGCACTTTTGTAGCGCTGCGCACCAGCAGTACGGCAACATCATTGGTATTTATATAATTGGCAACCTGCTCCTGGGCCACCTTTGTAGTTATCACTTCAAAACCGGCATCTTCCAGGGCTATAACGCCGCTTTTTGAGATACCATCGTTTGCTAATACTTTCATTCTTTAAATTTTAGGGCCTCTCCCCAGCCCTCTCCAAAGGAGAGGGAGCAGCTTCACTCGAAGCCTGAAGATCGTGAATTTATTTCGATTAATTATATTCTTTAAATCTGCTACGCGTGCTCGTAATCATACCCTGCTTAAAATTCCCCCTTTGGGGGTTAGGGGGCTACACTCTTCTCCAGCTCCTGCATTACATCTACAAGTACCTGTACGCTTTCTATCGGCATGGCGTTGTATATCGATGCCCTGTAGCCGCCTACCGATCTGTGTCCCGGCAGCCCGCTGATGCCAGCTGCTTTCCACATTTTGTCGAACTGTTCAGTATGGGCTTCGTCTTTAAGCAGGAAGCAAACATTCATTTTAGAGCGGTCTTCGGCTTTGGCCGTACCCAAAAATAATGGGTTACGGTCTATTTCGTTATACAGCAGTGTTGCCTTTTCGTTATTTTTAGCTTCGATAGCCTTAACGCCACCCTGGTTTTTAAGCCATTGCAGTGTAAGGTACACAGCATATACGGGGAATACAGCAGGGGTATTGTACATGCTTTCTTTATCGATATGCTGCTGGTAATCAAGCAATGAAGGGATGTTACGCCCGGTTTTACCTAAAAGTTCTTCCTTAATTACGATAAGGGCTGTACCCGCAGGGCCCATGTTCTTCTGTGCGCCGGCGTAGATGATGCCGAACTTGCTAAAATCAAGTTCACGTGAAAAAATGTCTGAACTCATGTCGCAAACCAATGGCACATCCGTTTCAGGGAATTCATGCATTTGCGTACCAAAAATGGTGTTGTTGCTGGTGCAGTGAAAATAATCTGCATCGGCAGGTATGGTATATCCTTTAGGGATGTAGTTGTAATTTTGGTCTTTAGAGGAAGCCACAACCTCGGTAGTGCCAAACTTCTTAGCTTCTTTAATGGCTGCCGAAGCCCAGGTACCGGTATCAAGGTAGGCTGCTTTACCACCTTCTGTAAGCAGGTTATACGGCACGCGGATAAACTCCAGCGATGCGCCGCCGGAAAGAAATATAGCCTGGTAGCCTTTGCCGGTAAGGCCAAGAAGGTCTAATGCCAGGGCACGGGCCTCGTCCATCACGGCAACAAAGTCTTTACTGCGGTGCGAAATTTCGAGTATGGAAAGCCCTGAACCGTTAAAATCTAAAATTGCCTGTGCCGATTTTTCAAATACTTCCTGTGGCAGGATAGATGGCCCTGCGCTAAAGTTGTGTTTTTTCATGGTGTTGACTTATAAAGTGCCACAAATTTCTTAATTATGAAAGGAAATAGCACTAAATTTTTTATAAATAATTCAGCTATATTTTTGACAAAAACGAAATAGTGTCTACATTATCGGCATAATCTAACAGGCCCGGTTTTTGGGTGTGCCCAAAAGGGATACTGTTTTTAATACCGGAATTTCCTACAATGCACTGAATCTGTTCGTGTTCTGCATCAAGCCTTGCTTCAATATCACCAATACTCTTGTAATATTCGTAGAAAACGCTCGAAATAGGGGAGGCGTAGCTGGTATCTTCCTTAATGGTTAGGAACTCGTTGTCTAAAAGCTTAAAGTTGCTCATCAGGAAAACGGCTTTATTGTAGTCGTAATTGTTGGCATACTTTTCATAATGGATGATATCGCCGTAGGTAAATATGGCCTCAAAGAATTTGGTAAAATCATAACCCTCCGGCACAAAAAGCTTTGATACGTTGCGGCAGCCCAACCCAAAGTAGCGAAAGATATCTTCCCCCAGCGCTACCAGTTCCTCATGCGATTCATCCCCTGTAAGCACAGCTACCGAGTTGCGGTTCTTGCGGATAATGTTTGGCACGCCCTTAAAATAATATTCAAAATAGCGGGCGGTGTTGTTGCTGCCGGTTGCAATAACGGCATCAAAGCCTTCAAGCTTGCCTTCGGTAAAGGTTATCCTTTCGGCAAATTTTGGTTCAACCGCAATAAGGTACTTCGCCAGGAACGGCAGCAAATATTTATCGTTAGACGACAGTTTAACTAATGCATTATGCCCTGATACCAGCACCGACAAAAAATCATGGAAGCCTACCAGCGGTATGTTGCCGGCCAGTATGAGTGCCACGGTTCTGGGTTGGATAGTGTCAAGCTTGTATTGTGCCAGCCAGTTATCAAGGTTTTCTTCGGTAAGCGCTTCGGCCCATTGTTCGATAGAAAAATATACCTGTTCCGGGGTAAACCATCCGTTGTGCGACTGGGATAATTGTATGAGTTCGAGTAAATCGGCATAAAAAGGTTCGTTAAACGGCACGGCCTCATTTGGTTGGCTGCCGCTTAAATGGAACTGGCTAAGGAATTTACCCAGCTGTACAAACGCTTTTTTTGTTTCTGTTAACGTCATTAGGCTTGTTTATGAATGGATTTGGACGTAATTTTGCTGCAAATTTACGTATTAATATAGAGATACCACCATGGCAATTATAATAACAGACGAATGCATAAACTGTGGGGCTTGCGAACCGGAGTGCCCTAACACCGCTATATATGAGGGCGCCGACGACTGGCGCTATAAAGACGGAACCAAACTACGCGGCAAAATAGTACTCCCAAGTGGCGAGGAAGTAGATGCCGACGCGCCTTTTACCCCCATAAGCGACGATATTTACTACATAGTACCCGGCAAATGTACCGAGTGTAAGGGCTTTCATGATGAGCCGCAGTGCGCCGCCGTATGCCCGGTAGACTGCTGTGTGCCGGACGATAACCACGTAGAGAGCGAAGAGACGTTGCTTAACAGGCAAGCGTTTTTACACGGCGATGAGTAATTGAAGATTTCAGATTTTAGATTTCAGATTGTTCGTCTAAATATTTGTATTATTAGATTTTTGGATTGTTCGACAATCTCGGAGATTTAAAAACAAAAAATCCTGAAGCATACACCTCAGGATTTTTCTATTCATAGCAACTGAATATAAACTTTATTTTTGCTCTGCGGGTACAACTACCTTACTGTAGGTTTCTTTTGTAAAACCGTCGGTAGCATCATCATAGGTTTCTACTACAAAATTTCCGTTCCCGTCAAAATAACCCACAGATGTGCCGGTTTTGGTACGGAAAATATATTGCCCGTTTGACGTCCTCCGTACCAGGCCATACTCCTTAACTGATGGCGATGATATACGGTACCCATCATGATCGGTTACAAAAACATAACGTTCACCATTAAGTTCGTAATAGGTGGGAATGCCATCGCCTTTAATAGTGGTGCTCTGGCTTACCTGTACGGGTGTCTGCTTCACTTCTTTATTCAGCTTTTGGCTGTCGGCATCTTTAAGCTCTATGTTTTGTTTGGCCTCGGTGGTTTCGGTCTTGGTAATTTTTTTAGGTTTACCGGTGCCGTTATTTACCGTTACGGTTGTAGTGGTGCTTTCCTTAGTTACGTTTTGGTTAACCTGGGCCGTGGCGCTAAACCCTGCCGCAAGTAATATGGCTACTGCTAAAGTTTTCATAATATCTGTTTTTATAAGTTATTGATACAAAGGTACTTTTGATATGTTAAAGGGAGTGGTAAGGAAAGTATAAAGTGTTCATAAAAGAGCGGCTAAGCTTATAAGCTACTAAGCCGCTTAGCAGCAACGGCTAAGAAGCTTAGAAACTTAGTTGCTCAGCAGCTTTAAAAAACCTATCTTTGCACCCTGAAAAAACAACCCTAAAAATGAAAGCAGGTATTGTAGGATTGCCAAACGTGGGCAAATCAACCCTTTTTAATTGTTTGTCTAATGCTAAGGCGCAGAGTGCCAACTTCCCGTTTTGTACCATAGAGCCTAATGTGGGCGTGGTAAACGTGCCCGACCCAAGGCTTGCAAAGCTGGAGGAGCTTGTAAACCCGGAACGCGTACAGCCTGCCACGGTAGATATTGTAGATATTGCCGGCCTTGTAAAAGGCGCCAGCAAGGGCGAGGGCCTGGGCAACCAGTTTTTGGGCAACATCCGCGAGTGTAATGCCATAATACACGTACTGCGTTGTTTTGATAACGATAATATCATACACGTAGACGGCAACGTAAACCCCATACGCGATAAAGAAACCATAGATATAGAGCTACAGCTTAAAGACCTTGAAACGGTAGAAAAACGCCTTGAAAAAGCGAAGAAAGCCGCTAAAGTAGGCAGCAAAGAGGCCCAGGCCGAAGTTGCCCTGCTGGACAGGATACGCGAGGCCCTGCTTCAGGCAAAAAGTGCGCGCACGGTACAGCCTGCCAATGATGATGAGGCTAAACTTATAGAGGAGTTCCAGCTGATTACTACCAAGCCGGTGCTTTACGTGTGTAACGTAGACGAAACCGCTGCCGCTACCGGTAACGCTTATGTAGAGCAGGTGCGCGAACTGGTTAAGGACGAAAACGCCGAAGTAATGTTCCTCGCAGTAGGTACCGAAGCCGATATCACCGAGCTTGAAACGTATGAAGAGCGCCAGATGTTTTTGGAAGACCTTGGCCTTACCGAGCCGGGTGCCAGCGCACTAATACGTTCGGCATACAAGCTGCTTAACCTGCAAACTTACTTTACCGCCGGTGTTAAAGAGGTTCGCGCCTGGACCATACAGGTGGGCGATACCGCGCCACAGGCTGCCGGTGTTATCCACTCTGATTTTGAGAAAGGGTTTATCCGCGCTGAGGTTATTGCCTATAACGACTATGTTACCTACGGCACCGAAGCCAAGGTTAAAGAAGCCGGTAAGCTAAAGGTAGAAGGTAAAGAATATATTGTTAAGGATGGTGATGTAATGCACTTCCGATTTAATGTGTAAATAATTACGAATTTCAAATTACGAATTACGATATAGAACCCGCCAATTGGTGGGTTTTTTATTTGTGCATAACTTCTTACTGTTGTGGATAACTCTGTGTTGTAAGTATTTCATTTTAAGGTAAATTTACTGTAACCCTAAAATATTTTAAAATGGAGGAATTTATTAAGCAAGTTAATACTGCACTAGAAAAGTACAGACATCGCGTACCTAAGAGCGGTGGGGGCAGCGTGGCAGGATTGCTAAAACAATTAAGTGCTATTCAGCCAATATTGGCAGAAGTAGATAGATAACTACAAATTTTGGCTACTGATTACACCCAAAAAAATAATCTATCTGAAATTGAAATTTAAGAGGTACGTAAAATCGCGGGAGACATGCTAATTGATTTTATGAATAGTTTTGGCGTACCAGGCATAAACGCACATTGGAAATAGCTGCTAAAAATCAAAAGTATGGCTCAAATAAATGCACAATCCCCAGTCGATTTTCCAGAATCCAAGGAGGTCGCAATCATAAACTTTATCGATAAGCTAATGATTCTTTTTCCAAACTATCAAGATTTTATGGTAGATACATTTATAAATCAGCTTGAGGACAAAAGGGCGAAAAGGATTGACTTTGAAATAGAGGCTGTACTTAAGCAAATGAACTATATCACAAATATTAGGTCAAGTTCGAGAGTCTCAATGACAGATTTAGGCCGAACAGTTAAACAAGCAGGAGGTCATTTCAACTTTCTCAAAGCAATAGAGCAAGAGCAAGAATGGATTAAAAAGCGGGAAAAATTAGAAATAGATAATTTAGAGACTACAATAAGCCAAAACAGACATCTCTACAACACACGATGGCATACTTACATTTTAAGTGTCATTGCAATTGTGATTTCTATAATTGCGTTATTTAAAGATTGTAATCTTGTCCCACAACCTAACGCATCTAAAACTGTGGAGACAGTTGATAAATCTGAACATGACTAAAATAATTTTCAAATGAAACAGAAACTAATAAAACTGCTAATAGAGTTGTCAAATACAACTGATAAGTCCGCTCTCTTAAATACCAAGATTTCCATAATGCAAAATACTTCATTTTTACTACCTCATAATTTCGCAGGGTTGAGAGTACTAATGGGTGTAGTAAATGAATATGTTGCAAATCAAAGCGACCAAAACAGAGATAAATTACAGGAGCAAATTAACTTACTATCCGCCTGATTTCGCCGCAAAAAACAGATTAGACAGAAAAATTACGTGGTGTAAAAAGGGTATAGTTACCTTTTAGTATTACCCTTACCTTTATTTTTTTCATTATTTACTATTTATTTACCTAATCCCCAGGGCTGTTATATATCACTTCCAATTCCCTCCATCATCTCATCCCGTTTAACCTGCTTCAGTTTTTTCCCCACATTAAAAGACCATATAAGTAAAACAATGCCTATCCACAGGAAAAGGTTATAACCAATATAATAACCTATAAGTTCGTCGACCGGCCTTTCAGGCATGGGCTCATCGATATTACCCAGGTAGCCCAACATCTGAATCGCTATCAGTAAAATGCCTATAATCCGTATGATAATTATTTTGCGCTTTAATTTCTTTTGGGTTGGGGTTGACTGCATTGTGCTTATTTTTTGTTTTATAATTCAAATATAATCAAGTTTCCTATCGTTATACCCGCAAATATTTTTAAATTAGGCATAACGTTAATCAACAAATCAATCCTTATGAAATTACTCGCCTTTGCAGGGAGCAGCAGCAAACATTCCATCAACAAGCAACTCGCTACCTATGCCGCCGGCCTTTTTGAAAATGTGGATACCGAAATACTCGACCTTAATGATTACGAACTGCCGCTTTTTAGCGTAGATACAGAAAAACGGGTGGGCCAGCCGCCCATAGCAAAACAGTTTTATGAAAAAATAGAGCAAACCGACATCATCGTGCTTTCGGTAGCCGAGCACAATGCCGGTATGACATCCGCCTTTAAGAACATATACGACTGGGCTTCACGCCAAAAAAAGCTGGTGTTTGATAACAAACCCATGCTGCTGATGTCTACCTCTCCCGGGCGCAATGCCGGTAAAAACGCGCTACAGGCCGCGCAGATTAGCCTTAAGTGGTACGGTGGCAACATAAGGGCTACATTCTCGCTGCCCTCGTTCAATGAAAATTTTGATACAGAAACAGGCAAAATATCCAATAAAGAACTCGATGACGCGTTAAAAGCCATTATCCACGATTTTGATTATGGCAAAGAAGGTTAAGCGCATCCTCCGCTTTACATTACGGTTTGTTTTGGGCATTGTGGCATTTGTGGTGCTGTATTTACTATCGGTGTTCCTGCTGTACCGCATCCCCGTAAACAGCCACCCCACACAGGGCGGCGACATCCCCATTTATATCAACTCAAACGGCGTGCATACTGATATTGTAGTGCCGCTAAAAAACGATGTTAAAGATTGGACTAAAGATATACTCTTTACCCAGACTTTGGCTAAAGATACCGTGGCTAACTTCGTGGCCTTTGGCTGGGGCGATAAAGGTTTTTACCTCGACACGCCCGAATGGAGCGACCTCAAGGCCAGCACCGCGTTTAAGGCGGCGTTTTATTTGGGCTCTTCGGCCATGCATACTAAGTTTTACAAAAGCCTGAAGGAAGATGCCGAGTGCAAAAAAATAATGATTACCAAAAAAGATTATGCCGGCCTTGTAAAATATATAGAAGAAAGCTTTGAGCTAGACGATGCCAAAAAAATGCAATGGATAAGCGGGCACAGCTATGGCAAGTACGACGCTTTTTATGAAGCGCAGGGCCGCTACAGCCTGTTCTATACCTGCAACACCTGGGCTAACCAGGGGCTCAAGGCAGGAAACCAAAAAGCCGCATTATGGACACCCTATGATAAAGGGATATTTTATCAGTATGAATAGCGCAGGGGCTGAGGTGCTGAGGTTCTAAGGTTCTTAGGCCTAAACACCTCAGAAACTAAGTGCCTCAGAACCTTTTAACAAAAACTGGCAAAGTATTTGGTTTACCCTAAGCATGAAAAACATATCTAAACTTCGCACCCTGCTTTTGCTGCTCTTGTGTGTTGGGTATGCCCATGCACAGGATTATACTAAAGTAGACAACACTGTTAAAACCTATCCCACAACCTATAACAGCATCGACAGGCTGGCATCGCGCATTAGCGCCGACTTTAGCCGCGATGATGAAAAGGCACGCGCCCTTTTTACCTGGATAGCGCTCAACATCCGTTATGATACCTCGCCTGGGGCTATGGGCCGCAAGCCCTTAAAGTACTCCTACAGCACCGAGGCCGAACGCCTGGCTAAAATCGCAGCCATTGAAAGCGACCTTGCCAATACTACGCTTAAATCTAAAAAAGGGGTGTGCCACGGCTATGCCATGCTCTATGCCATCACCGCCCGCAAATTAGACCTTGAAACAGAAGTAATACATGGCAACGCCAAGATTCTCCCTAAAGACATTGGCAAACTGCCCACCCAGAGCAACCATGCCTGGAATGCCATAAAAATTAACGGACAATGGAAACTCATAGACGTTACCTGGGGTTCGGGGGGCATTACCGGTAATACCAATAAGTTTGGGTTTAAGTTTGACGACAACTACTTTTTTACAAGTCCGGATGCGTTCTTCCTGAACCATTTCCCGGATGATAAAAAATGGCTGCTTACCAATAAAAGCGACCGTGAATTTGCATCGCTGCCGTTGTATTATGATTTAAGTTACCAGTTGGTTTCGCCCGCTATTGGCGTGATACGGCCTAATGGCGCCGGGATGCTTCCCTTTAAAATCATAGGTATAAAACCTACCGATGAGGTGGCTTACCAGTACACTACCGGTGCTTATTCCAGCAAAGTCGAGCCAAAAATTACTAATGGTATCGGCGAGTTTAATGTACTGGTTAGTAAAACCGGCGGCACGCTTACCATTTTTGTAAATAAGCAGAGCATTGCGGCCTATAGTGTAGAGCGGTAATAAAAGAACTTTTTAGATAGTGCCACGAATTACACCAATTACCACGAATCAATTAGTGAAATTGGAGAAATTCGTGGCAAAACTTTTTTACCTACTTTTATTTCTTCCCACGATGTGCTATATTAGCACAAAATAGCGCATCCCCATGTTAGAAGAAACCCAATATAACGAAGACAACATACGATCACTCGACTGGAAAGAACACATCCGGATGAGGCCCGGTATGTACATCGGTAAGCTGGGCGACGGTTCATCGCCCGATGATGGCATCTACATCCTTATAAAAGAGGTTATTGACAACTCTATCGATGAGTTTGTTATGGGTACGGGCAAAACCATAGAGGTTACCCTGAAGGATAAAACCGTTACCGTTCGCGACTATGGCCGGGGAATCCCGCTGGGCAAGGTGGTAGATGTGGTGAGCAAAATGAACACCGGCGGTAAGTATGATTCTAAAGCGTTTAAAAAGTCGGTGGGGTTGAACGGGGTAGGTACCAAGGCGGTTAACGCCCTGTCTGACTATTTCAGGGTAGAATCCGTTAGGGATAACCAAATGAAGGCCGCCGAATTTTCCGCCGGTAATATTACCAGCGAAGAAGAGATTGTTGAAACCACGCGCCGCAAGGGGACTAAGGTGAGCTTTACTGCCGACGAAACCATATTTAAAAACTACAAATACCGTAATGAGTATATTATTAAAATGCTCAAAAATTACTGTTACCTCAATACGGGGCTGACTATAATTTATAACGGCGAAAAATACATTAGTGAGCATGGCCTTAAGGACCTGCTTTCTGAAAACATACATGAAGACGACCGCGTGTACGATATCATCCACCTTAAGGATGATGATATAGAGATAGCCATGACACACAGTAAAACCCAGTACAGCGAAGAGTATTATTCGTTTGTAAACGGGCAGAATACTACACAGGGCGGTACACACTTAGGTGCCTTCCGCGAGGCGATAGTGCGCACTATTAAGGAATTTTACAACAAAAATTTTGAGGCTTCAGATATACGCAAGTCTATTGTGAGCGCGATAAGTGTAAAAGTAGAAGAGCCGGTGTTTGAATCGCAGACCAAAACCAAGCTGGGTTCTACCGATATGGGGCCTGAAGGGCCGAGCGTTCGTACGTTTGTAAATGATTTTGTTAAAAACAAACTCGACAACTTTTTGCACCGCAACCCCGAGATTGCCGATGCCTTGCTTAAAAAGATACTACAGGCAGAACGTGAGCGCAAAGAACTGAGCGGCATTCGCAAACTCGCGCGCGACAGGGCCAAAAAAGCCAGCCTGCATAACAAAAAGCTGCGCGACTGCCGGGTACACCTTACCGATGCCAAGAACCCACGTAGTATGGAGAGCACCCTGTTTATAACCGAGGGCGATTCAGCTTCAGGGTCGATAACCAAGTCGCGCGATGTAAACACCCAGGCGGTATTCAGCCTGCGCGGTAAACCGCTGAACTCGTATGGCATGAGCAAGAAGATTGTATATGAAAATGAGGAATTCAACCTGCTACAGGCTGCGCTGGATATTGAAGAGGAGATGGAAAACCTGCGCTATAACAACATCGTGATAGCTACAGATGCCGACGTTGACGGTATGCACATCCGCCTGTTGCTAATAACCTTCTTCCTGCAATTTTTCCCGGAGCTGATTAAGGAAAACCACCTGTATATACTGCAAACACCACTGTTCCGTGTGCGCAATAAAAAGGAAACCATTTATTGCTACAGTGAGGACGAACGTCGCGCTGCCATAGAAAAGCTAAAAGGTAAGCCCGAAATAACACGCTTTAAAGGATTGGGTGAGATATCGCCAGACGAGTTTAAGCACTTTATCGGCCAGGACATAAGGCTTGATCCGGTAATGCTGGATAACGCTACATCCATACAAAACCTTCTGGAATTTTACATGGGTAAAAACACGCCCGACAGGCAGGAATTTATTATCAATAACCTTAAAGTAGAGCTCGACGTGGTGGAGTAGTGTTCAGTGTTCAGTCGCAACTATAAATGCGGTTTCGGGTTGAATGAAGCTACTGGGTACTGACCACTGAACACTGCCAACTATTTCTTCCTCAGCTCTACAATACGCGATACTTCTTTCAGCAGCAGCGGATAGGCCGGTTCCGGCATATTGCCGTGCCCAAAGCCATCAAGCTCATACAGGATAGTATTATTGTGCCCGTTTAGCTTCATCATGCGTGCCATATAGGCATTTTCGTCATATCGTCCCAATAGTTCCATTTCCCTGTCGCCGGTTATCAGCAAAAGGGGAGGGGCATCGCCACGGACGTGAAAGAGGGGTGCAAATTTATCTATCGTGGGTTGTTTTTCCGGGATGCCTTGTTCTTTACGCACGGTATAGTGGGTAACGCACTGTGGGCTAAAGGGTATTAAACCGGCTATTGTGTTGGCATCAATATTATATTTTGCAAGATATTGCTTATCCAGCCCCACCATAAGGTTTAAATATCCCCCGGCGGAGTGTCCCGATAAAAATATAAGTGAGGGGTCGCCACCATATTTTTCAATGTTGTTAAACGCCCAGGCCACGGCAGCCGCAGCATCTTCTATATAGGTAGGCGCTGTTACATTAGGGTGCAGGCGGTATCCCACCCCTATAATACAGTAGCCTTTATCCTTAAGGTATTCGGGAATTTCTTTGCTGCCGCCTGTTATACCGCCCCCGTGAAACCATAAAATGGTTGCAAACCCTTTTTTATCCTTTGGGTAATACACATCGAGCACACATCGTTCGGTTTTATAAGCATCGCCTTTATATGATGCTTCGGGGTAATATTTAATATTGGCTTTGGTTTCGTAAGCTTTTTGCTGCCCAAAGGAAACTCCGGTTATAAGAAGCAGTAAAAATAAAGCAACGTGTTTTTTCATAGTATACTATCTGTTTTTGGATAGGCTAAAGATAGAAATTAAAAAAAGAATACCTTTGATTTTTGTATCGGTATTACCTTACAGTTTACCCAGAAATCCTAAAACTTTATCTACCGAATCGATACGGTATTTAGCCCCGGTATTCCCTTTACCCACCTTGATAGAAAATTCATTTGCCCCGGTAAGCAGTTCAAAAAGGTCTTCATCGGTTTTGTCGTCACCTATGGCAAGTACAAAATCATAATCACCGCTAAGTACATTGTTTTTGCAGGTAGTACCTTTATGGGCCATAAAGTGTTTTACTTCAATAACCTTATTACCGTCTATAATTTGTGTAGGGCTGTTGTACATGTGGTTCTTTAGCAACGTTAACAGTTCGCGCGACGTTAAAAAACCCTGGCGGTCTTCAACATTTCGGTAGTGCCAAGCCACGCCAAATTCTTTTTCTTCTATAAAGCTTTCCGCATTTGTGTCTACATACTTCTGCATTATCTGCATGGCGCTATTTTTCCAGTTGCCTACTTCCTTAATTACAGGTTCCCATTCGCCGCGCTTTATCCAGCCGCCATGTTCAGCAATCAGGCCTATAGGCAAATGACCCAGGTATTTGTCAAGAAAATGCCTGTCGCGCCCGCTTACTATCCACACCTCGTTCCTTTTGTCTTCGGCCAGCCTGCCCAGCATATTTTTTACATCATCACCCGGTACAGCCATTTCGGGCCTGGCCTGAAGGGTAACCAGTGTGCCGTCAAAATCCAGCAGCAGCAGGCGTTTTTGGGCGGTTTCAAATTTTAATAGTATTTCCTGTGTTGCCTGCCCATCAAGGGCCACGGCTGTATTATCATGTTCCTGCATTGTTTCAATATCGTTTAAAAGTGTTGTAGCCCATAAAAAAACATCGTTATTTTTAAGGTAAAGCTGCATGCGCTCCATCCTGCGTTGCTGTTCCGCACCTTCCATTTTAAGGGCCTGGTCTATTTTATCGGCTATATGTTCTGTATCAAAAGGGTTTATTATAATGGCTTCCTGAAGTTCTTTTGCCGCACCCGCCATTACACTGAGAATAAGTGCTCCCCTAAGGTCTTTACGGGCGGCAACATACTCTTTTGCCACGAGGTTCATACCGTCGCGCACGGGCGAAATAAGGGCAACATCGGCACTGGTATACAGCGCAATCAGTTTTTCAAAATCAACCGACTGGTACTGGTAAACAACGGGGGTCCATTTATAATTGCCCATGGCGCCGTTAATGCGGCCCACGTTTAGCTCTATCATTTTTTTACGTTCGCCATACTTGCCTATCTCTTCCCTTGAGGGTACTATAACGAGCAGGAACACTACTTTTTCTTCCCATTCAGGGTAGCGTTGCAGGAAGTTCTCAAAGGCATACAACCGATTGTTAATGCCCTTGCTGTAATCGAGCCTGTCTACCGAAAAGATTATTTTTTTATCGTGATACAATTCTTTTATTTCGTCGCGGTAGGCCACTACGCCGGGCTTATCAAAAGCGTCTTGAAACTTGTCAAAGTCAATGCTTATAGGGTAGGAGCCTACGCGGGTGCGGTGGCTGTCCTGGGTAAATACAAATGCCCTCTGGGTATGGCCCAGTATTTTTTCTACACATTCTGCAAAGTGTATGGTGTCATCCCACGTATGGAAACCCGCCACGTTAGCACCCAGCACTCCTTCGAGGATGTAGCGTTTAACCTTGTTCGGCAGCATCCTGAAGATTTCGAAATTAGGGAAGGGTATGTGAAGGAAATATCCAATTTTAGCTTCAGGGAACCTGTCCCTAACCAGTTTTGCAAGGCCCATAAAATGGTAGTCGTGTATCCATACCACATCGCCCGGCTCATACAGTTCTATAACCTTTTGGGCTACAATTTCGTTAGCGGCCTTATAGGCTTCAAAGGCTTCGTCATTATATTCCATATACGACGGAAAGTAATGGAACAATGCCCATAGCACCGAATTACTGAATATGTTGTAAAAATTTTTGTTAAGTTTTTTGTCAAGGAAAACAGGTTCTACCTCAAAAGTTTTCGGGAAACTATTTTTGTTGTTCTCCCAGGTATTTTTTTCAAAATCGGCAATGCCTACCCAGGTAAGGTTTTTACTGCTGCTTTCTGAGTATGACATTATGGCTGTAGCAAGCCCGCCCGCGCTTTGTGTTATGGTGGTTTTACGGCTTTGTTTTTTAATAGACAGGGGGAGCCTGTAAGAAATGGTAATTATTTTCATCAAACTTGTTTTCGCCAGTGGGGTAAGGCCGCCAGGCTGTTCAGCATAAATTTACAAAGCATGTATACAATATGGGTTTATAAAAGGTTACTTAACATTTATTTAAGCCCTTTTTGCCATATTGTGTGATAATTAGCATTGAGATTGATAAATCAGGAATGCGTTTTGCGGAAAAACGTAGTGTAGTATTTAAAAGCAAAAACCCCCGCGATTAGCGGGGGCTTTAAGCAGTTTAGCAATATCAGCAATGTTTAATTTTGCCTGTTAATATAAATCCATCCGGTTTTGGTTTCGCCTGCATTACGGTCTATTACATAAAAATATGTTCCGGTTGGCAGTTCCTGGCCTTTATCAGTCTGGCCCACCCATTCTATAGTATAATTGTTTTTAGCATATACCTCTTCGCCATAGCGGTTAAATATGGTAAGCTTTTTAACACCAAGCGAAGCAAGGTCAAAATAATCGTTCATACCTTCAGAACCGCCAGGGGAAATTCCACGCTGAATTTCACATGAAATATCCTCCACGGTATAGGTTAAGGGTTCGTCGCAGCCGTTAGACGTTACAGTAAGTACAAAATCCATTGGGAAGGCTTCTATCGCCGAAGTACTGTTTACATAGTCGGTAACGTTAAACTCTGCGCTGTCTGTACCTACAGGTGTTCCGCCTGCTGTACTCCATTGGTACAAAACAAGTTCAGGGTCGTAAGAGGTATTAGTAGGCATAGCGGTAAGCACATAGGCAGCACCGTTACATTCTCCGGTTATTTCAAATGTAATTTCTGTGTTTATGGTAAAGGTAAACGTGTCAGTGCCACCCATATTACACGTTGCTGCGTCTGCAGGTACGGTATAGGTTACGGTATAACTGCCCGGTGCAGCCGTTGCAAGGTTAGTTATTTCACCTGTTGCAGGGTTTATAGTAAGGCCGCCTGTTACGCTAAAGGTACCCCCCGTGTAGAAGTTAGTATCTAAAACTGGAGTAACACTTGTTGTGCCGAAGCAGTAGGCAGGGTCATACTCAAAACCGGTTACCGGGGTAATCACCGGTGTTATGTTAACAGTAAATGTGCCGCTGTTAGCAGCGATACAGTTAACAGGATCGGCAGCAAAAGAATAAGTAACAATGTAGGTGCCTGGAACACTGGCCGCGGTGTTTATTTCCCCGGTTGTGCCGTTTATAAACAGGCCTGTAGGTGCGCTAAAGGTACCGCCCGCCTGGAAGCCTGTGGTTAATACAGGAAGCTGGTTAGCCGCAGAGGCACATACATCGGTATACGTAAAGCTTACTACCGGTACGGCAGGTGTGGTAATGGTAACCGGTACGGTTACCGTTGCACCGGCAACACAGGCAGCGTTGTTTTGTGCAAGGGTATAGGTTACATTATAGTTACCCGGTGTGGTGTTTGCTACATCTATAACACCTGTTGCAGCATTGATGCTAACGCCTGCATCGGCAGTAAATGTGCCGCCGGTTGCAAAGTTAGTATCTAATGCAGGGTTAAGCGTTGTAGCAAGCCCACACGTTGCGGCATAGCTAAATCCGGTTACTGGTGTAGCAAGCGGTGTAATGGTTACAGGAGCTGTATTTGTTGCGGCAGCGGTACAGTTAACGCCATCTTGCGTAAACGTAACGGTTACTGTGTAACTACCGGCAGTGCTGGCAGCCAGGTTAATTTCGCCTGTTGCAGGGTCTATCACAAGGGCAGGGTCTGATGAGGTGAATGTACCGCCAGTGCTAAAGCCGGGATCAAGTACCGGAAGCTGGTTTGCCGCCGAAATACACAGTGCCGGGTATTGGAAGCCCGTAACCGGTGCGCTTAGTGGTGTAATGGTTATAGGCTGTGTGCTGCTGCTCAGCGCAACGCAAGTGGCTACGTCTCCGGCTACGGTATACGTTACCTGATAAGCACCCGCTGTGCTTTGTGCAAGGTCTATCTCGCCTGTGGTTGCATCAATAACCAGGCCGGCATCAGAAGATGTAAATGTACCGCCCGTTATTGTAGTGCCACCCAGTGTAGCTACAGGGTTTGTGCCTGCTATACATACCGAAGCTGGCAGTGTAAACGCAGTAACCTGTGTAGCAGGGGCTGTTACCGTAACATTTATTGTAGCCCTTGAACTTTCGCAGCCCTCGGGTGTTGTCTGGCTTACATAGTATGGTGTGGTACCCACTACCGATGTGCCGGGCGTAGGCGCGGCGGCCAGCGCCGTACCCCCTGTAGGTACGGTATACCAGTTTAGTGTATTAGTTGTGGTTGCTGTAGCTGTCAGTTCCGTTGCAACGGCATTTTGGCAATAGCTTACATCAGCAGTTACCGGTGCATCCGGAACTTCGTTAACAGTTACCGTTATTTCCAGCCTTGGGCTTTCGCACGCGCCGGCAGTTGATGACTGGCTTAAATAATAGGTAGTGGTACCTGGCACCGAAGTATCAGGAGTAGGGGCGGTAGTTGTAGCTGTTCCGCCTGTGGCCGCGGTATACCAATTTAATGTATACCCTGCAAGCGGAGTGGCTGTGAGCGCTGTGGCTGTAGCACCCTCGCAGTATGTATACGCCGTTTGTGCTGTAGGCGTATCAATATCCGGAGCCGTGTAAGTAACTGTCAAAAGGTTAGTACAATAGGCTGTAGTCCAATCATAAAGGTAAGTACCGGGTACGGTAAAGCCTGAAATGGTGGTGCTGTTTGCAGTCGGATTAGCAATTGTCGTAGCCGAAGGGTTGTCTGCGTGCGCTGTCCATGTACCGCCGCCGGTAGCCGAAACATCTACATAGTTAAAGATAGTGGTAGTAGTAGGGTCACAGTCTGCAACAGCGGGGTTTGTAGACGTAATGGCATTATTAGCCGTAAAGGTAATTGCGTCGAGGAAGTTACCTACACTGGTATTAGGTGTGGAAGTAGATACTGCCTGGAAGAAGAAACGCGTACTTGTTTGCCCCGGAGGTACAGTATATGTAAGGGAACCATCTGCACCGTAGTATGCCCATGCAGTACCATTACCGCCATTAGCCACACTGGCGCCTGAAATACCAGGATAACCCGATGGCACACCATTAGCAGAGGTGCTGAAGTTAGTACCTACCTGTGTATAGCTATTGTTGTTTATTAACTCAGCAAGTGTTTGGCCGGGAGCCGGCACGGGGCCTGCCATAAGACGCATTACATCGATAACATTACCTGATGAAGCGTAGCTTGCGCTGGCGTAATTCGTGTTCCTTGCCCTGTGGGCAAATTTTACCACAAAGACAGTACCCGGAGCCGCAACATAGTCCTGGTAAACCCCCATGGTGCTACCCTGGTTTGCATTGGCGTTTAGCTCTATGAACTGGTCGCTGTTGGCAGAAGGGGAAGCAGGCCAGTTAACAAATAAATCGGTACCGGTATTTGTATGGTAAGCAGGCTGGTGTTCATAGTTTGGCTCTATCCAGTATTCCATAATGTGGTCGTTTGCTCCTGTCCTCCATCCCTGAACAACATTGTCATTAAAAAAGTCTGGCCCCTGTCCGGAATTGGTATGTGCCATGTTCGGAAGCTCAAAGCTGGGATTTATAGTAGTAATTTCACAATTGGTGTCAGCATCGTTAGAAGGTGTACTTACACAAATATTGAAAGTCGTGTTCAGGTTTATCGTTGTGGAAGAAGGATTTAATGTTAACCTCACAAGATAGGTAGTGCCCGGTGTAAGGCCTACCATATTAACAGCATTATTAGCACTGCAAAACAGTTCCCCTCCATTGGCAGGTATACCTTCATACACGCTAATTACCACGGGTTGCGCGGTTCCGCCAAAGTTTGAAAGCGCTAAAGTTTGTGTGCTGTTTGTTGCTGTAAACTCGTACCATATATCCGGGCCATTAGTGGTATATGTGCTGCATGTAGGTAGCGCTAATGCAGAGCTTGTAGTACTGGTAAATGCAGTTGTGGTCGTTAAGGTGCAGTTAGCATCGCTGTTTACAGAAAGCGCTATTGCACCATCAAAGTTATCATTTATAACAGAAGTTGTAAACGACAATGGCCCCGTCCAGGTACTTTTGTCGCTGGAGCTGCAGTTGCTCCTTACCCAAAAATAATAGGTGGTAGAAGGGCTAAGGCCCGGGAGTGTAACGGTGGGTGAAGTTACATTTGATGTAGGCGTGGTACCTGGTGTAGGCGCTGTAGCATTTTGAGAAAAATAAAAATCAAATGTAGGCGATACACTTGTAGGGCCTGTCCAGCCAACGGTTGCGCTGTTTTGCGTTATGCCATTCAGGGCGAGGTTAACAGGCGCCGGGCATGTAATAAGCGTAAGGTTAATATTATCTATTGCGGCCGGGGGCTGCGTACCCACGCTAAAGTCATTTATCCATTCAAAGATAAGGCGTCTTACCGTTCCGCTATAGTCACCGGCGTTAATGGTATTAGTAACGGTTTGCCAATTCCCGTGTATGTTAAAGTTTCCGCCTATCTGCACTAAGCCGGTTGCAGGGTTTGCTGTTATTTGTGTACCCGCCGTAGGTGTAAATGATACCGGGGCAAGCCATACACGCAGGTAGTCGCAGCAGCTTTCGCCCTGTCCTTTCCAGTCGAACGACAACGAAAACTGGTCTACTGTAGGGGGCATTTGTATATCACGGTAAACCTGCACCACAGATGTAGCTGAGGCAGGGGCTGTGGTGTAGGTATTGTTTGTTCCATCATTAGATATATATAATGAATGCGTGCCGCCATTAGCGGTTGCCGTGCCGTAAACCCACTGGTTAGTTTGCGTGCCGTTAACAAACGACCATTCCAGTGCCCCTTCAAAACCATCGGTAAAGTTTAGCGTACCCGCAATTTGCGAGGTGCTGAATTCAAAAGGCCCTGCCCATGCGCTGTAGTTGCCCGGTGCGCATATTGCCCTTACCTGGTATTTGTATGCGGTAGAGGGGGTAAGCGTTGCAGGGGTTGTGTAAGTAGCGCCTGAAGTGGCTACGCCTACATCGGTAAAGTTATTGGCAAAGGGTACAACTTCTATCTCATAGTTTGTAGCACTTCCTGTCCAGCTTAGTATAGCTGACGTACCTGACGGGTTAGCTGCCAGTGCGGTAGGTATAAAACATTGTTCTACAACCTGCACCTCGTCTACAAGCCACCTGTCACCATTATTCCCGGTCATTACAAAGGCTATATAGCGCGGCAGCCCCACATTAGCAGCCGGTATGTTTACCACCTTTTCCTGGTATTCCAGCTGCACTGTATTAAGTGTAAGCTCGGTCCAGGTTTGCAGGTCGGTAAACGTACTTGCATTGGTAGGGTCAGTGCCTATCATTACTTTATAGTTGCTGCCCTGGTCGTTATTTTGTGTTAAACGCGACTGGAACTTGAGCTGGGCATTGTTAGGAACCGTAAACTGGGGCGTTATCAGCCAGTCTTCGGTTACGGTTGCCGGGGCTACGGTTTCCCTGTTAAGGTAAGCCGCATGGGTACCAAAGGTAACAGGTGTTGCACTGCCATTTGTAGCCTGGTTCCAGGTTTGTGCAGGCCCGGCAACATTTTTAATGTACCACCCGGTAGGGCCCGCCGGGCCTGCCGTTCCGGTAAGTGGTGTCCATGTACCTTCAAAACCTTCAAGAGGCAGCTGGGCAAAGCCGGCAGCGCTTATGAAGAGCATGAAAATTAAGGTAATTTTTTTCATAAGAAAATTTATATATATTTAGCATTTAAAAGTACCAAAATAGTTGTTATCGATATACAATTATTAAATAAAAATAAAACGATTTAACATAAATAAACAAAATATGTTTTCAGTGTTACATTTTTATTGAGGAAAAACCTTTTTCTTCATATTGGCAAAATATTGGCAAAAAAAATACCCCAACAACAGCAGGCTGCTTTGGGGTATCAGGATATTTAGGGTTAGTTAAATATTAGGTATTGAGCATAACCGGCATTACAAGCATGGTTACGGTTTCGCCTTCATCCAGCCCGTCCACCGGGGTAAGGATGCCCGCACGGTTAGGCAGCGACATTTCCAGTTGTATCTCGTCGCTTTGCAGGTTTGTAAGCATTTCGGTAAGGAAACGCGAGTTAAAGCCTATCTGCATATCGTCGCCCTGGTAGTCGCAGGTTAGCCTTTCTTCGGCTTTGTTAGAATAATCAATATCCTCGGCAGAAATGTTAAGCTCGGTACCGGCTATCTTAAGGCGTATCTGGTGGGTAGTCTTGTTAGAGAAGATGGCCACCCGGCGTACTGAGCTAAAAAACTGGCTGCGGCTTATAAGCAGCTTGTTAGGGTTTTCTTTAGGGATAACGGCTTCGTAATTAGGATATTTACCATCTATAAGGCGGCAGGTTAGCACATAATTGTCAAATGAAAAGGTAGCATTAGCATCGTTGTATTCTATACTAACTTCGCTGTTTGATGTAGCAAGTATGCCTTTTAATATGTTAAGCGGTTTTTTTGGCATGATAAAGTCTGCCACCTGCGATGCCGTTACATCGGTACGGGCATATTTTACAAGCTTGTGCGCATCAGTTGCTACAAAGGTTAGGCCCTGGGGTGAAAACTGGAAGAACACGCCTGACATTACCGGGCGAAGGTCGTCGTTACCGGCTGCAAAGATGGTTTTGCTTATGGCTGTGGCCAGCACCTCGGCAGGTACTATGGTAGACGATGGGTCGTCAAGCTGTACGGCTTTCGGGAACTCGTCGCCGGATGAATAGGCCAGCGCGTATTTACCCGAATTAGAGCTTATCTCTACCGTGTTGTTGTCTTCAACGGTAAAGGTTAGCGGCTGGTCCGGGAAGGTTTTTAGGGTTTCAAGCAATAGTTTTGCAGGAACTGCAACACTGCCCACACTGTCAGAATCGATGGTAAGGGTTGCCGACATGGTAGTTTCCAGGTCTGAAGCCGATACTTTTAATTCGGTATTGTTAAGTTCAAACAAAAAGTTGTCTAAAATAGGCAGGGTGTTGCTGCTGTTTATTACGCCGCTAAGCACCTGTAGCTGTTTTAGCAAATATGTACTCGATACTATAAATTTCATCTCGGTTTATTTATTGGTTTTGTTCCCTTACAGAAACGGATAGCAAATATATCGTAAAGCGCGCTAAAAGCGAAACTTTTTTATTAACTTTTATGTCGGTGAGCTATAGGCCCTTTTGCGCAGCCAGGTAAACAGTACCCCAAACAAGGCAAGTACTAAAAGCGGAAGCCCCACGGTAACAAGCTCTGCATACAGGTAGTTGTCATACACTTTCTGGGTATTCAGCATGGGCAGTTCTACCTCTTTGGTGCGGATGTTAATAAGTCCGTTATCGTCCAGCAGGTAATTTACACAGTTCAGCATAAAATCCTTGTTCTCATAAAATTCCTCCGTCCATTTGTCATAACCCAGTTCCAGCGGTTCGCCATTTTTGTCGAACTGGTTCTTTGCCACATCACCATCAGAAATCACGATCATCTTGCCGGGCTTTCCGGTTACTTTATACGCCGGGTCTTTAAACGGCAGCAAACGGTTTTCATACATACTGCGGAAGTTCCCCTCCAGAAGCACTGCCATAGGCAGGAAGCCCTGGCCGGTATAATCAGCAGGCCTGGTTTCCTCGGCTACCATATCAAGGCGTACCGCAAGTGGGGTGCCCACTTTTTTAGAATAGCGCGATGAGGCCAGCAGTACGTTCTTTTTAATGCCGTTTTTTAGGGTATCTATGGGGCTGGCAAACTCAAACTTTACACCGCCCAGGTTCTTCACGATAGGGTTCTGGTTGATGGAATCCGGATAAGCAAAGGGCGCAAACCTCCAGATGTATTGCTGGTACTGGGCGGCGCTGCCCTGTGCGCCGGTGGCCAGCTTAAGCGGCGTTGCCATTTCATCTTTAATAATATCGGGCGTTATGCGTATGCCATATTTAAACAGCATATCGTTAAGGTTAAGGTCGCGCGGCAGGGCAGGGGTAACCCCGGTTTCGTTATACAGGCTGTCCATCTCTACCTGCACGGCATCCAGCATCCACAGGGTTTTTCCGCCGTTTACTATATACTGGTCAAGCACCTGTTTTTCTTCTTCTGTAAATGCCTGTGTAGGCTTGGCTATAATGGCAAGGTCATATTCCTGAAGGTGCTTAAGCGTTTTCATAGGGTCTTTAGCAACCGAATCAAGCGTGAATGGCCCGATATGGTAGCTTTCGCGCAACTGCTTTATCAGGCTGCCCATATACAGGCCGGGCATTTCGCCGTTGCCCTGAAGCACCACAATTTTCTTTTGCTTTTCGCGGATAAGCTTGTCAAACGCATCGGCAAAGGCATATTCAAGGTGCTGTACCGAGCCCTGTACTTTTTCGGCGGTATTGGCGCCTCGCACGTTTTTAAGCAACGGAATCTTAACCGTTTTACCCTTATACGTAGCTATTGCCCACGGAAAAATAAGGGTTTCACTCTGCTTGCCCCTGTCGTTAACGCTTACGCCGGCGGGCTTCATGCCACTGCCTGTAAAGGTGTCAAAAATCGCCTTATCAATATCGGTAATGCCTTCAATACTCTTTTTTACCTCGGCCTGGGTTTTCTCCGGCAGGTTAGGGTTGTCCATCTTAAAGATGGTGTAAATAAGTTCGCGTTTGGTTTCTGCCGAACTCTCCGCCTTATCAATCGGGTTAAAAAAGTTGAACTTTACATCAGGGTTAATGGCTTCATACTCCTGTAGCAGCTGGCGCGTTTCATCCTGCAGGCGCTGGAATTCACCGGGGAACTCGCCTTCTAAAAATACGTCTATGTACAAAGGCTCCCGTACTGACTCTACCAATTCAAGCGAAGTGTCAGACAATGTATAGCGTTTGTCTTTAGTAAGGTCGAGCCTTTTAAAGATAAATCCGCCTACAAAGTTTAGTGCCAGTAGTACAACTATAGTAACGGCAAGCTGTTTGATGTTTTTTTGTTTAGCTGTTTCCATTACCATTTAAGCGATTTAAGTTTGTAAACGGTTAACGACAGGAACAGCACGGCAATGGTAATGAAGTACAGCACATCGCGCGTATCGATAACGCCACGGCTGATGCTTTTAAAGTGGTAATCCATACCCAGTTTTGAAACGAATGTGCCAAGGCTTCCGGTAAATGCTGAAATGCCTTCGAAACCAAAGTAGAACAAAAAGCATAAAAATACGGCCATGATAAAGGCTACAATCTGGTTGTCTGACAGGGTAGAGGTAAAGATGCCGATAGCGGTATAACCACCTACAAGGAAAAGCAGCCCGATGTATGAACCTGCGGTACTGCCCAGGTCGATATTGCCCTGCGGGTTACCAAAGTAGGACAGTACAAACACATATATAAAGGTAGGCACGAGTGCCAGTACTATAAGGATGAATGCCCCGAAGAATTTACCATTCACTATCTCCCATGTGCTTAGGGGCTTGGTGAAGAGCAGCTCCAGCGTGCCCTGTTTTTTTTCGTCGGAAAAGCTGCGCATGGTTACCGCCGGTATCAGGAAAATAAGTATCCACGGGCTCAGGGTAAAGAACGGGCCAAGGTCGGCAAAGCCGCTGTTCAGGATATTGAAGTCGTTTTCAAACACCCACAGGAACAGCCCGTTGAGCAATAAAAATATAGCAATAACCAAATAGCCTATGGGCGACCCAAAGAAGGACTTGATTTCTCGTAGCAATAATGCTTTCATTAACTATTAATTCTTTTAATTTTAACTTTAAATTCCCTCCAAAGTAGATTGTGCGTGCAATCCTTTTTTATCCTCTCCCCAGCCCTCTTCAAAGGAGAGGGAGCAGCTACACTCGAATGTTTGGCTGCGGATTGTCCGCCCTGTACCCGTTCTCGGCTCCCCTCTCCGAAGGAGAGGGGTCGGGGGAGAGGACTTTATGACTTTTGACTCACTCCATGCTCACCAGCTTATCCACACTCCACGCTTCGGCATTCTGTGCAAACAGCGGTTTTGTATCGGCCCAAACGCTTTTAAAAAGCGCGGAATTCCTGTAGTTTTCAAGATCCTGTTCGCGCTCCCAGTAGCTGTATGTAAAAAACACCTGTGGTTTATCCTTGTCGCGGTACAGTTCTAAGAAACGGCAACCGGGCACATTTCTTATCTGCTCCTTTACAGTATTAAAATTCAGCAGGAAATCGGCCACTTTATCTTCCAGGAACACCATTTTTACAATGCGTACAAACATACAGTTTTTTTATTTTATATAACAGTCTCTTCCCATGCCTTTGTCCTCTCCCCAACCCTCTCATTCGGAGAGGGAGCAGCTTCACTCGGCCGTGCGTAATTCCCCCTTTGGGGGCTAGGGGGCTTTAAATGTAATCGTCACTACATCCCTGTACTTTAGCCCCAGCAGCGTTTTTGCCGAACCTACCGTATGCGGGTTGCTGCGGAAGATGGCTATCTCCAGGTAACCGGATTCATTGTATACCGCCAGCTTTTCGCCCTCATAATCTTTTAGCGAGAAACGCTCGTTCAGCGTAAAGTCTGAGTAGCCGTTTTTCACCCCTTTTATTACCCCTTTCGTACCAAAGGTTATTTCAAAGTCCCTGCCTTTCGCAACTTCTTTTACGAGCCTCTGCGTGATGTTTATTACACAATTGCCAAAGTGGTCTATGTATATTACGTTGCCTTTTATACTTGTTTTATCCGTAGATACCTGCGGGTGCATTTCCAGTATGTGCTTCAGGCCGGCAATTTCCCGCCCCACCACGTTAAGTGAGCCGCCTTTTGCAAGCAGGCAGGCTACGGTGGCAAATACATCCATGGCGCCGCTGCCGTCGGGCAGGCGGCCGTGTATGTTTATTTCAACTATTTTCTCAGGGAGTATGTTTTCCGTTAGCAGGGTGAGTATGCCATTATCGGCACAAATAAAATAATGGCCGTTCCACAGCATGGCTATATGGCGGTTCTCCTTACTAAGTTCGGCGTCCACGCCTATAAGGTGTACCGTGCCCGCCGGGAAGCTGCGCCACGAAGCGCCCACTATATATGCAGCCTGGGGAATATTAAATAAATCTACATTGTGAGATATGTCAATAATTACCGCGCCCTCACAGCCCGATACCAGTTTGCCCTTCAGCGCGCCCACAAAGTGGTCGCACAGGCCAAAATCGGTAGTAAGGGTAATTATTGACATAAAATTGTGTAAAACTTTATAAGTACCGCGATTAAAATTTCACTAAATTTGATTGCAAAGCTACTAATAATATAGCTATAAATTCACACTAAAACTTTACTTGCTTGAACGAACGGATTATTGAACTTACCGACATTGCCCCAAAAGACTTTTGGGGCGCCCAGGACTCCCATCTTGAAACTATAAAAAAGTATTATCCCAAGCTGAAGATTGTAGCGCGTGGTACGACCCTTAAGGCATTTGGCGAAAAAGACCTGCTCGATGAGTTTGAGCGCCGCTTTAAGCGCCTGATGTTGCATTTTTCGCGATACAATACTATAGACGACAATGTTATAGAGCGCGTGATACACGGCGACAGCAATGTAGAGCAGATGAACCCCAGCGATAAGATACTGGTACACGGCATAGGCGGCAAGCTTATAAAAGCCATGACACCTAACCAGCAGCTGCTTGTAGACTACATGGCCAAAAACGATATGGTGTTTGCAGTAGGGCCTGCCGGTACGGGCAAAACGTATACGGGCGTGGCGCTTGCTGTAAAGGCGCTAAAGGAAAAGCAGGTAAAACGCATTATACTTACCCGCCCGGCGGTAGAGGCCGGGGAGAACCTGGGCTTTTTACCCGGCGATATGAAAGAAAAGCTCGACCCCTATATGCAGCCGTTGTATGACGCATTGCGCGACATGCTTCCGCCGCAAACGCTGGAAGATTACCTGCTTAAAGGGGTGATACAGATAGCGCCGCTGGCCTTTATGCGCGGGCGCACGCTGGACAACGCCTTTGTAATACTGGATGAGGCCCAGAACACTACCCACAACCAGATGAAGATGTTCCTGACCCGTATGGGCAAGAATGCTAAATTTATGATTACCGGCGACCCCGGCCAGATTGACCTGCCACGTAGTACCATGAGCGGGCTTAAAGAGGCGTTGCTTATTCTTAAGGATGTAGACGGTATAGGCATTATTTACCTTGACGATAAGGATGTGGTGCGCCACCGCCTTGTTAAGAAAGTTATTGAGGCGTATAAAAAGATTGAGCACGCGAGCTAAACTAAGCCATAAAGTTTATAAAGCCTAAAGTTTTAAAGTCGAAAAAAGCCCTACGAGCCTGTCATTACTTCGTCCGTTCAGGCTACGCCCTCGGGTGCGAGCGGAGAAACGGAGCGTGGCAATCTAAAATAGTATGAATATAAATTTCTCAAAACCATCAGGCCCGTTATTGGGCCTGATGTGTATTATTGTTTTCCTGGCAGTCGGCTTAATTATATTATCCCTCTTTCAGGACTATCCTGCAATTGGTACTTACGGCGTTAACAAAACAGTAGGCTGGGCGTGGGATATTTGCAATCTGTTACCAGTTGCGGTGATCACCTTTATAATTATTTTTATTCTTGGATATTTGATAATGTTGCTTTTTAAAGCAAGGGTAAATAAAATAGTATCGATGGTTAACCTTGTTTTATTAATAGTCCCGTTGTCTTTCTTATTTATAAATAAATTTGATATGAATTGCTTCATATTTTTAGGGATAGGATTACTGTCCGTATTAATGGTATTTGTCAATATTGGCTTTGCGATTGCAAATTCAATGCATTCCAAAAGAAATACTGTTTTGTGAATCGATTAATAAATAACAATAGGTTATTTATTAATCGATTCCCTTTAAACACTTTTCCCATTTCCCTGATGAAAATCCTAAAGTTTGCTCATGGTCGGGATTTATAATTTACTATCTTACAATTTCAAGTTCGGTAAGTACTGCCAGGTGGTCGCTGTAGTAGCGGCAGTTTTTATTGTCGCTAAGCACGGCATACTTTTTTACTTTTATTTTGTCTTTTGAAGTAAAAATATAATCGATGCGGGTGGTAGCAGGCTTTGTAAAGTCAAACGCGTTCCAGGTACCTTCAGGGCCATAAACCAGCTGGGCAATGGCTTTGCTGTCGTTCATGTTTTGCGAAAGCTACTTTATGGGTTCAGAAGTTTCTTCGAGGTTAAAGTCGCCTGTAAGTATAAATGGCAGTTTGTCTTTATTTATCTCATTTATTTTTTTCAGGATTAATTTAGCACTTTCTATTCGGGCAACATTGCCCAAATGGTCAAAATGCGTGTTGAATACCCATACCTTTTGCCGGGTTTTAGTGTTTTCAAAAAGCCCGTAGGTACATACCCTGTTACAGGCGGCATCCCAACCCAGCCTTGGCTTTTCAGGTGTTGGCGAAAGCCAGAATGTGCTTTGCTGCACTGCCTTAAACTTATCCTTATTATAAAATATAGCCGAAAATTCTCCCTTCTCCCTGCCATCGTCGCGGCCTACACCAATGAAATCATAAGCGGCCAGTGTGTCATCAAGGTAGTGCATTTGCTGCGGCAATGCTTCCTGCACGCCCATAAAGTCCGGTTCGTAAAACTGTACCTGGCCGGCAACCAAATCTTTGCGTAGCCCCCAGCGGTTTTCGCCGTCGGCATCGGTATCCAGTCGTAGGTTGTAGGTCATTACTTTTATATTCTGGGCCATGGCGGTTGCAGTGGCAGCCATCAGGCAAAGGCTTATAAAAACTGTTTTCATTTTGTATAATTTATATTTAGGGCAGATAACCATGCCCTGCCAGGTCGCTTACATTGCTTACAGCAAGTAGTTTACCTTCTTTTAAAAGCAGGCTTTTGTCGTTTACTTCAAGCACGTCTTTATAATAATGGTCGGTAACAATAATACCTTTTTTATTGGTAAGTTTAATTAAAAGCTCTTTTATCTTTTCTTTAAATAATGGCTCTACCATAGAAAAAGGTTCATCTAGCAGTAAAAAAGGTTGGGGCAGGTGGGCGATAAGCAACAGCTCAAAATACCGCATTTCGCCCATAGAAAGCCTGCCGGCAGGTGTATTGGCTATTTTATTGATACCATCGGCATTGAAAATTTTGTCCTGGCCTTCTCCGGAAAAATACATGGGTATAATATCCCTCACTTTTAAATGTGTTGGCAAGAAAGATTCCTGCGGCAGGTACGAAATAATACAATCAGGGATAACCTGTCTTTGCAGTAGGGCTTTGCCGTTAACGCCCATTCTGAAAACGTCTGCTTTTTGTACACCAAAAAGTATCTTTAAAAGTGTAGACTTGCCGCAACCATTGCGCCCAAAGATACCCAGTATTTCGCCCTGCTGTAGTTCAAAATGCACAGCATCGAGCACTGCCCGTTTACCAAAGTGTTTTATGATGTTATGTACCGTAAGGCGGTTCATTATAAAATGTTAAGCAGTATGATAAACGGCGCTGAAAGGATAAAGTTGGTAACAAAAGCCATCCTGACCAGTTTTGCCCTGGTAAAGCCCAGGTTGTAATAAAAGTAATATTGCTGCTTAAAGTAAAAGCCATATACAATAATACCTACGCCTAACCCAAACGTGCAAAATAGCACAGGGAAGTAGCCCAAACCAAATGCCACGGAAAGTATGAGGCTTGCAATAAAGTTAAAAATGTTTACCGTGAGCAGGTACTGAAAAAACGCCCTCAACTATTCTGCGGGCTTATTGTGGTGCAGGAGCTTTTTTATAATGCTGCTTTCGGCATTATCGGCAAACACATCATTTCCGGTAACTAACACGCCCTTATGGCCCGTACCGGATTCTATACCGTAAACCGTGGCTTCATCATCCGGGTTAGATTCGCCTTCATAAAAGTAAACATGCGCTATCTCAAAATCGCTGTCGCCAAAACGTCCTACCTGGCTTACAAGATAGTTCCCGTCAAGGTTAAAATCTTCGGTAAAACCTTTCTCGCGAAGTTGTTCAATTGCTATAGCTACAGTGGCATAATGATAGGTAATACTCATAATAAGGTGTGTTAATGGTTAGCTCCAAAAATAAACAATTGTAAGTACATTATACGTTTTTAAAGGCTGTTAATTTGCTCCCCGCGAACGATTGTTTATGTAGAAGCAAGCCCGAAAAATACAAACTTGTTACCTGTTTTTATAAACCGGAAGGTATGGCGTGTGCCGGGGTGCCCTTTAGAAACCTCGCCCGGCAGGTAGGTATCTATCCATACATCATATACCTTGAGCCCTTTGGCTGTAGCGGCGGGCAGGTAAGGTACTTTAAGCCCCTTAAGGGTTACCGCGCTAAAACCGTAGCCACGGGAAGAAAGCGCCTTAAATATGGCTGATTTTGTAAAGCTTTTAGAAATACCGTCGTAAAAATCGTATGGATCTACATAGTATCCCGCACCGGTATAGGTACCGGCCTCGGCACATTCGGTACACTCAATCTGTTTTGCCGAGAGCGCTATAAAATTGGCTTCATTAGCCTTGGTAAGCGCCTCAATAAGGCTTATAAAGGTTTTATCAAGCTGGTCCCATTCGCCGGCACCCTTCTTAGCGGGGGCAGTTTGAGACCAGGTAAAAGTTGTAAACAGGCAAAAAATAAATACAATTTGTTTCATGTAAATCATAACAGGTGTTTTGCAAAAATAGTATTTATTATAAAGCAAAAACGCTGGTTAGTACCAGCGTTTTTTATTTTTTTTAGAAGCATCCGATTTTCGGGAATTATTAGCATTGGCGCTATTACTGTTACC
The DNA here is from genome assembly GCF_046613695.1 of Flavobacterium sp. RHBU_24. Classification (NCBI taxonomy): domain Bacteria; kingdom Pseudomonadati; phylum Bacteroidota; class Flavobacteriia; order Flavobacteriales; family Flavobacteriaceae; genus Flavobacterium; species Flavobacterium sp. RHBU_24. Next base: position 43,924 of record NZ_JBKJHD010000003.1, read on the forward strand.
GCCTTGTTTTGGACGTCCGCCGCCCTGGCCCGCTTTGTTTTTGTTCCGCAAATCAGGTTTTTGTCCTTCGGGCGCCTCTGTTTCCGCGCCATAAGGATACGGGTGGCCCTCGATAACCTTAATCTTCATTTTTATAAGCTTCTCTATGTCCTTAAGGTACGGCTGCTCATCGCGCCCGCAAAAAGATATGGCAATACCGCTGTTACCTGCACGCCCGGTACGGCCTATGCGGTGCACGTAAGTTTCCGGTATGTTTGGCAGGTCAAAGTTTATAACATACGGCAGGCTTTCAATATCTATACCGCGCGCTGCAATATCGGTAGCTACCAGTACGGGTATCTCTTTGTTTTTAAAGGCATCAAGCACGCGCTGGCGTGAATTTTGCGATTTATCACCATGTATGGCTCCGCTTTCAACACCATTTTTTTTAAGGGCTTTAACTACGTTATCGGCACCGTGCTTGGTACGGGTAAATACCAGTACGTTATTAAGGTTTTCGTTGCGGATAAGGTGGTAGAGCAGCTTGCGCTTATCGCCCTTATCTACAAAATAGAGTTGTTGCTTAACATTCTCCGCAGTAGATGAAACCGGTGTAACCGATACATACTCGGGCTTGGTAAGGAAGCTATCGGCCAGTTCCCTTATGGGAATAGGCATTGTAGCAGAAAACAAAAGCGTTTGCCTGTTATCTGGCGTAAGCTTTATTATCTTTTTTACATCGTTTATAAAGCCCATATCCAGCATCTGGTCGGCTTCATCGAGCACCAGGTGGTGCAGGTGGTCAAGGTTTATGTGGCCCTGTTTGTGCAGGTCGAGAAGGCGTCCGGGTGTGGCTACCAGTATGTCTACCCCTTTTTTAAGCTGGTCTACCTGGCTTACCTGGTTAACACCGCCAAAGATAGTAAGCTGGCGAATGTTAGTGTACTTACCATAAGTATCAAAGCTTTCGCCTATTTGCAGGGCAAGCTCGCGGGTAGGGGTAACTACAAGCGCGCGTATGTATTTTACCTTAGTAGCCGATCCTACTATACGGTGCAGGTTATTTATTATGGGTATGGCAAAGGCAGCGGTTTTTCCGGTGCCGGTCTGGGCACAGCCTACAAGGTCGGTGCCGGCTAATATAATAGGTATGGCCTGTTCCTGTATGGGGGTGGGGGCTTCATAACCCTCTTCGGTAAGCGCCTGCTGTATATTGCGTATTAAATTAAGGTCTTCAAATTTCATTAAGTTGCAGTACCTTTTTTACGGTACAAAGTATTAAGATTAATGCGCAAAGATAGTGCTTTTAGGGTTAATACCGTAAAACAAGGCTATATATCTGTTTATTAACAAATTGTGTATACGAGCAACAGGTGCCTCAGACGGTACCACCTTGTGCTAATACAGCAATGCGGTAAGAACCCGGTAGCTACAGATTCCTTCTATAACCAGGCATATAACAAAATCATTGTCCTTACGGGGCAACAACAACATGATTTTTAATCAATAAGGGTTAACTTTGTAATACATCCACAAACTACAAATAAAATGACTCACAACCATATAATTGATAAAGACACAGCCCCACATCACCATGCTGAGGAAAACAAACCAACCTATTATTGCCCTATGATGTGCGAAGGCGATAAGGTATACGACAAACCCGGCCATTGCCCGGTATGCGGCATGAACCTTGAAAAGGTACCTGAAACACGCCCTAAAAAAGGACAGTATACCTGCCCCATGCATCCTGAAATCGTAAAAAATGAACCCGGCAGCTGCCCCGTTTGCGGTATGGATCTGGTGCCCATAAACCCACAGGCCGAAGAAGAAGATACCGCTTATAAAGAATTACTTTTCAAGTTTAAGATAGCCGCAGGTTTTACCATTCCCATTTTTATATTAGCCATGGGCGAAATGCTGCCCGGTAACCCTATAGGCAGGGTTATTTCCCAAAATGTATCAAACTGGCTGCAATTTGGGCTGTCGTTACCTGTAGTGTTTTATGCTACCCGGATGTTTTTTGAGCGGGCGTGGCAGTCGTTTCGCAGTATGCGGCTCAATATGTTCAGCCTTATAGGGCTTGGGGCAGCGGCGGCATTTTTGTTCAGCATTGTTGGGCTCCTATATCCATCTGCTTTTCCGGATGAAATGAAGGGCCACCACGGTGGTGTACACCTTTATTTTGAAAGTGTTACGGTAATACTTACCCTTGTGTTACTGGGCCAGCTTCTGGAAGCCAAAGCCTATACCCGCACAAGTAAGGCCATTAAAGAACTCATAAAACTTTCGCCTACCGAAGCTACGCTGGTACAAAACGGCAAGGACAGTAAAATACATATCAGCGATATTATGGTTGGGGATATTTTGCTGGTACGCCCCGGCGAAAAAATACCTGTAGACGGCGTTATAACCGAAGGTAAAAGCACAATAGACGAAGCTATGATAACAGGCGAACCTGTACCGGTGGATAAGAAGACTGGCGATTCTGTTACGGCGGGTACTATAAACGGCAGGCGCTCTTTTTTGATGGAAGCGCGGCATGTGGGCAACGAAACGTTCCTTGCCCAAATTATAGAAATGGTAAACAGCGCGAGCCGTTCCCGCGCGCCCATACAAAAGCTGGCCGATAAAATATCCCGTTATTTTGTGCCAATAGTTATTGCTGTGGCAGTTATTACATTTGTTGCATGGGCAATCTGGGGGGCAGGGCAGGGCTATGCGCTTGGTTTTGTAAATGCTGTGGCAGTACTTATAATTGCCTGTCCGTGCGCGCTGGGGCTCGCCACACCTATGTCAATAATGGTAGGGGTAGGCAAAGGCGCGCAGCATGGCATACTTATAAAAAATGCCGAGGCGCTGGAGCTTATGGCAAAAGCCAATGTACTGATTGTGGATAAAACAGGTACGCTGACAGAAGGCAAACCATCAGTAGAAAAAGTAGTGGCTTTTGATGGTTTTACAGAAGCCGAAATAATTAGCGCAGCGGCTACGCTAAACCGGCAGAGTGAGCACCCGCTGGCGCATGCCATGGTACACTATGCTACTGATAACACGGTTACCCTTAATGAGGCTTCTAATTTTGAATCGATAACTGGAAAAGGGGTAAAGGGTTCAGTAAACGGCAAAGAAGTTTTGGTAGGGACTCTTGCTTTATTAAAAGATGCAAACATAGACCCTGGGCAAAACGCTATACAAAAAATTGAAGAGGAGCAGGCCAGGGGTAAAACCGTGCCCATAATTGGCATTAATGGTAAAGCCGCAGGTTTTATAGTCATTGCCGATGCTATAAAGCAAAGCAGCAAAAAGGCAATAGCCGATATTTTAAGCAGCGGCCTGGATGTGGTAATGCTTACGGGAGATAATGCAAACACCGCAAAGGCCGTGGCCGATGCCGTGGGTATAAAACACTTCAAAGCCAATTGCCTGCCGGAAGATAAGCAGTCTGAAATTAAAAAACTCCAGGCTGATGGAAAAATTGTAGCCATGGCGGGCGACGGTATTAACGATGCGCCGGCACTTGCGCAGGCTAACATTGGCATCGCCATGGCAACGGGTACCGATGTGGCTATAGAAAGTGCCGGGCTGACACTGCTTAGAGGCGACCTGCAGGGGGTGGAAAAGGCACGGCTGCTGAGCCATGCCGTAATGAAAAACATCAGGCAGAACCTACTGCTGGCCCTTGTTTATAATACGGTGGGAATACCCGTGGCTGCCGGAATATTATACCCGTTTTTTGGGGTATTGCTGTCGCCTATGATAGCTGCGGCCGCCATGAGCCTGAGTTCGGTATCGGTAATAACTAATTCCCTGCGGATAAAAGCTACACATTTGGGTTAGGCAGTACCACCCGCCTGCTCATAGCTTACAGGGAAGTAAAGGCTTATTACAGTACCCTGGTTAACAGCGCTTGATGCCGCAATATGCCCGTTATGGTTTTGCATTATTTTTTTGCAAAGCGCAAGCCCCACACCAGAGCCTTTATGATTTGGTATATCGTGTAACCGTGTAAAGATGTTAAATATCGATTCGGCATAGCGCTGCTCAAACCCCATACCGTTATCCGCTACATAAAACACCCGGTAGAGGGTTTCCGGCTCGTCAGGCCTGTACGCCTGAAGTTCGTCGCTTGCCGTGATTTTTATCTGTGGCTTACGGTCTGCTGCGGCATATTTTATAGAATTTGCCACGAGGTTGCTAAACAGTTGCTTTAGCAGAAAAGGTATTCCTTTAATTTCAGGCAATTTACCTACAATAACTTCGGCATTCTTCTCGCTAATGGTTTCAGCCATATCCAGTTTTACATCTTCCAGCAATGCATTCATATCAACCTTTACCAACGCTTCATCAGTATGCTTAAGGCGGGTATATTTTAATATATCTATAAGCAGCGTCTGCATCCTGCCTGCAGCATTGTTCATACGTTTTATGGCATCTTCTACTGTTTCCGGTATCTCTTTTTCCCGTATTAGTATGCGCGATGCAATAAGCTGTATTTTACGCAACGGTTCCTGCAGGTCATGGGTACTTATCCAGTTTATGTTTTCAAGTTCGCTGTTGGTTTGCTTCAGCAATTCGCTCAGCTTACGGTATTTTTCTTCCTCCTGCGTCATAATGAGCAGGTTTAACTGCCGCTGCAGGCTGTACGCGTATGATGCCGCGCTTTCAATTTCGGGGCGTAGCCAGGGCTTGCTCATGCAGTCTACAATTTCTTTCCATAATTCAAATGAGCGCCGTGGGCTTAGTCCATTTTCATCCTTTTCTATAGATTTATTGGGGTCGCCGGCCCAGTTTACTTCAGTTTGCGTTTCAGGGCGGTACCATATAATGCAATTATTGTTATCAATATCCAGCGAATGGTAAATAATCCCCGACGCATCGTCACAAACATGGAAGTGGGGCAGGTAATCAATCAGTTTATTGGTATTAAATGTACCGTGCGCTGTATGCCTTGCCATAAAATCTGCAAGTTCCCATATTTTACCATCGTCAGGTGTAAAGCCGTGTTTAAATACTGTGCTGCCAAAAATTATAGATACACCCGCCGCGTTACATAGTTCAAGTAGCTGAGGCGCTTCTATAATCTTTTGCAGGTCAGCTACCTTAAGAAGCGCATGGCTGTTCATGCGCTCTGTGGCAATGGTGCTTTTTCGGGCATACTCGTATTCTTCCGATGCTTCGCGCACGTCAATTTGAGAAGTGATGAAATGGCCCTGCAACTGCGCCGCAAGCCGTATTTCCGGGCTTAGGTTTTTTGGCGAATAGTGATGGCATGCAATAAGGCCCCACAATTTCTTTTTATAGAGTAATGATATGGTAAGTGTGGCACCCACCCCCATATTGTGCAGGTATTGCACATGTATGGGCGATGTGCTGCGCAGTATGGCAAGGCTCATGTCGAGGTTTTTGCCTTCGGCATCATCAATGGTAAAAACAGGGATGGGCGTATAATTAATGTCAGAAATAAGGCGTAGCAGGTTACGCTTATAAAGTTCGCGCGCCTGCGCAGGTATATCGGTATGGGGGTAATGCAGCCCTAAAAAAGGTTCCAGGTCATCCCGGCAGCTTTCGGCAAATACTTCGCCGTTATAGTCTTTATCAAAGCGGTATATCATTACACGGTCATAGCCTGTAATTTTACGGGTACCTTTAGCAACCAGCTGGCATAATTCTTTCAGGGTGTGCGTTTCGTGCATATAGCCCAAAAACTGCGACGTTTGGTCGTATACCTCATGGGCAGGTTTACTGTCAAGGCTTACAGGTTCGCATTCGAGTATATATATACCGTTATCATTTTTATGGAGCGTGCATAAAAAATCGACACCTGCAAGGGTAAGCCGCAGCAATGTACTGCTAAGCATCAGGCCCTTGGCAACATATCCCGTTAGTGCATCAGCAGCTTCGCTGCCAAATACGTCCTCAAACTTTTTACCCAGCAGCTGGCTGTGGAAAAGGCTTAAGTACTCGGCCGTATTGGCACTACAGTAGTCTATAAGCAGGGCATCTTCTTTAAGGCCAAGCAAGAAGCCATGCGGCTGTATGCTGCCAGGTATGTGTATAGCTTCCTGCTCGCAATTAGTAAGGTTTACAATATCGCGGTTTACAATATCTTTAAAGGTCATAAAAGTCTTAGTTTGCGCTTGTGCTAAAATGTGTGTGTATGGCCTCAAAAGCAAAATTTGCCCCGGCTATAATTTCTTCACCGGCATTATTCTCCTGTTCAAATTGTATCAGCGCGGCCAAAAATGATTTCCAGTGGCTGCCCGTCTGGTTACCGTAGCCGGTAAAGTAGGTGGCGCCTTTCTCTGAATTGTGGCCTAATACGGCAGTTATATTCTTTAAAATTACCCTTCCGCCCAATGATGATCCTTCAATAACATACAGTATGCCCAATGCAAAAGCAGGAGAAAAGTGTGGGTTACCAGCCGTAAATACTTTAGTGTATCCTGACATGGTGCTGCCCAGTGTTTCAAGGTCGGCCTCTATAAAATGCGTTTTATTACGGATTTCATTTTCAGGGATATAACGGCTAAGCGCGGGGAATATATTTTCTTCGGCATCTTTAACCACATCACGCATTAGCGTAAGATAATTAGTGTATCCGGCATTGGTAACATCGGGTTTTAGAAGGGATGCAGAAAGGGGTAAAGCTTCTAACGCAGTGTGTGACTGTTGTGTGGCCTTGCGTAAGCTATCTAAAAAAGTAGTGGCGGTTGCTGTATCGCTCATTATATAGTGGTGCTTGTATTCATTACAAACAAATATAATTAAAATAATTTCATTGCTTTAAAAGCATTTTTGATTTAACGCTTATTTATAGTATGATTATATATAAAATGTATTTTCATAAATTTACGTTCATTATCGATGCTGCAATAATTTACCCGCGTAGCAAATTACAGGTACGGCTGTGCGGTTTAAAGTAAAATAAGTATCTTCACGCCGTTTTTTACTTTTAGGCGAAAAGCATTTTGTACATGAAAAATATCACAAGATTTTACCCGCAGCTCCTGGCCATACTTGGCTTTATCATTGTTGCACTAATTTATTTTTACCCGGTGCTTCAGGGCAATAAGGCGTTTTACCAGTCAGACATTGCCCAGTATACAGGCATGGCTAAAGAGCAAAACGATTTTAGAAAGGCAAACGGCGAGGAACCGTACTGGACAAACAGCGCCTTTGGCGGTATGCCTACCTACCAGATGGGGGCAAAATACCCACACAATTATATAAAGGCTATAGACAGCGTTATCCGCTTTTTGCCACGCCCTGCCGATTATCTTTTCTTGTATTTCCTTGGCTTTTTTATACTGTTGCGCATCCTAAAAGTAGATACGCTTAAGGCGTTTTTTGGTGCGCTTGCCTTTGGCTTAAGTACCTATCTTATAATAATACTGGGTGCGGGGCATAATGCCAAGGCACATACCATTGCCTATATGCCCCTGGTGCTGGGCGGAATTATACTGGTATTTAGAAAAAGATACATTGCTGGCGGGCTGCTCACGCTGCTTGCAACCGCGCTGGAGATAAACGCCAACCATTTCCAGATGACGTATTACCTGCTGTTCCTGCTGTTTTTTGTGGGGCTTTATTATGTTATAGAAATAATTAAGAAAAAAGAATACCGCCACCTGGGCATTTCGCTGGGGGTATTTGCAATAGCCGGTATTGTGGCACTGGGTCTTAATGCCACCAGCCTTATGGCTACTGCCGAATATACAAACTACAGCATACGCGGCAAAAGCGAGCTTACCTTTAAGCCCGATAATAAGCCGGTAACCTCTGACGCGGCTATGGATTACGGCTATATTACAGAATATAGCTATGGCAAGGCCGAAAGTTTTAACCTTATAGTACCACGCCTTTTTGGCGGGGGCAGCGGCGAATCGGGCAGTAAAGACGGTAAGATATATGAATTTTTCCTTAGCCTTGGGGCAACCCCTACAGAGGCGGCAAGCTATACCGAAAGGATACCCTCTTACTGGGGCGACCAGCCTATAGTAGAGGCGCCGGCCTATATAGGTATTGTGGTGTTTTTCCTTGCGGTATTTGCGCTTTTTGCCGATAAGCGAAACATAAAATACGCATTCCTGGCGGGGGCGTTGCTTACATTGTTACTTTCGTGGGGTAAGAATTTTAGCGGATTAACCGAATTTTTTATAAACTACGTTCCGCTGTATGATAAGTTCAGGGCGGTATCATCCATACAGGTAATACTGGAACTTTGCGCCCCGATACTCGCGTTTATGGGGCTGCAAACCTTCTTTAAAATTGAAGATAAAAAGCAGCAGTTTACCTACCTGTGGCAGAGTGCGCTGGTAGTGGTGGTAATTTTGCTGGGGTTATATGCCCTGAAAGGCTCCTTTAACTTTGAAGGCCTGCGCGATGCCGATTATGCACGGGGCATGTTTGGCGAGGAGGCGTTCCAGCAGATAGGGCCGGGCTACCTTGAGGCACTTAAGCAGGAGCGTATGGAGATGTATACCGGCGATATTTGGCGTTCGCTATTGTATACGCTGGCGGCGGCTTTAGTGCTGTGGCTGTTTACGAAACAGAAATTTAACGAAACGGTTGCCGTGTTATTAGTGGGCTTACTTATTGTAGCCGACCTGTTTACTTTTGACCGTAATTATGTAAACGCTGATGATTTTGTCTCTGCACGCAAGATGGAGGAGCCGTTTGAAATTACCCCTGCTGATGCACAGATAATGGCTGATACATCGCATTTTAGGGTGTATGACCCGTTTGCCAGGCAGCAGGCACGTACCTCTTATTTTCACCAGGCCGTGGGAGGCTACAGCGCGGTGCGCCCCCGCAGGGAAGACGAACTGTTTACCTACAGCTTTGAAAAAGGCAGTAATGATGATTTTGCCCCAATATTTAAAAATATAGATGAGCAAACGGTATCGCTAAAAGAGCCTGTACCGGTGCTTGACCTGCTGAATGTAAAGTATTTATTATTGCAGAATAACGACGGATATGTAACTGTTGCTAACCCTAACGCAGCCGGCCCGGCCTGGTTTGTAAGCAATATAAAACCAGTGGCTACCGCCGATGACGAGCTAAAAGAAACACTAAAACTTGACGTTAAGAACGTTGCGGTTATTAATAAAGAAAAATTCCCTGAAGCTGTTGCCGAAACAACGTTTGCGCGCGACAGTAGTGCTGTAATAACGCTTACATCGTACGAGCCTAACGACCTTGAATATACGTCGGAAAACAAGAACAAAGGCTTTGCCGTGTTTAGCGAAATGTATTATGCTAAAGGCTGGAACGCCTACATAGATGGCACCCTGACACCGCACTACCAGGCCGATTATACGTTGCGAGCGTTGTTAGTACCCGCCGGCAAGCATAAAATACAGTTTAAATTTGAGCCGCAGGTGGTAAAAACCGGAAGCACAATAGCCCTTATCAGTTTTGTTATCTTCCTCGTGTTACTCGGGGCAGGGGTATGGTATGAGCGGAAAAAGCAAGCCCCCCAACCCCCTAAAGGCAAGATAAGCCCTGAAAAACGTAACCCATAAATTAATTTTATGGATAAGAGTGAACAAATTCCCCCTTCGGGAGTTAAGGGTCTTGTAAACAAAGTACTCATAATAACCTATTACTGGCCGCCTGCGGGTGGGCCGGGGGTACAGCGCTGGCTTAAGTTTGTTAAGTACCTGCCGGATTTTAATGTAGAACCAATAGTATACATTCCCGAAAACCCAACTTACCCGCTTATTGACGAAGGGTTTTTATCTGAAGTAAAGCCGGGTACTAAAATACTGAAGCACAAGATTGTTGAGCCATATTCGTGGGCTTCGGCATTTAGCAAAGGCAACACAAAAAAAATAAGCAGCGGTATCATCCCTGATAAGAAGAAACAGTCGCTCATGCAAAGGCTGATGCTTTGGGTGCGGGGCAACCTCTTTGTACCCGATGCCCGTGTGCTATGGGTAAAACCGTCAACAGCCTACCTTTCTGATTATATCAAAAAACATAATATTGATACTATAATTACTACGGGGCCACCGCACAGCCTGCACCTTATTGGGCTTGGCCTTAAAAAACAACTGGGTGTACGCTGGTTTGCTGATTTCCGCGACCCGTGGACTACTATTGGATACCATAAAGAATTAAAACTCGGCAAATCGGCACAAAAGCGCCATGAGGATATGGAGCGCGAGGTGCTTAATACCGCTGATACTATTATTGTGACCAGCCCTACTACTAAAAAAGAATTTGAGGCCCTTACCGATACACCTATTGCTGTTATAACCAACGGCTACGATACCGAAAAGGTAGCCCGCCCGCCACTGGATGAAAAGTTTACGCTGGCGCATATAGGCTCTTTTTTAAGTGAGCGTAATCCTCAGGCGCTATGGCAGGCGCTGGCAGAATTGATAGCTGAAGATGCCGGTTTTAAAACCGATTTTCAGCTAAAGCTGATAGGCGCCGTGAGCCGGGAAGTACTAAACGCTATCGAGAAAAATGGTTTAAGCAGTTATGTAAATAACCTTGGCTATATATCTCATAGCGAAGCTATAGCCGAGCAACGTAAAAGCCAGGTGTTGCTTTTGGTTGAGATAGACCGGGAGGAAACCAAATGCATTATACCCGGTAAGTTATTTGAGTATATGGTTTCTGAAAGGCCCATCCTGGGTATAGGGCCTGAAGGCGCAGATTTTGCCGAAATAATGCGCGCTACAAACACAGGTGTGTTTGCTACGTATGCCGATAAGGACAAAATAAAACAAACCCTGCAAGCCTATTTTGCCGACTATAAAAAAGGCACACTCAAATCGAACGCCATTGGGCTGCAATATTATTCAAGAAAGAATCTTACAGGGCAGCTTGCGGAACTTTTGAAAAAGTAGCGAATCTGTTTTTCGCCTCGTTCAAAGCGCGCTACAGGCGGGAATCCCTACTTAAAGGCTACGCATTTTTATAAAACATTTCCGCTATCAACTCATACGAATGTTTACGGTCTTCAAAAGTATCGGCCCAGGTGGCTATCATTATTTCATCACTATTATAAGCATCGGCTAAGGCTTCCAGTTTTTGCTTTACAACATCAGGCGTTCCGGCTATAAACCTGCTACGGTTCCAGGCTATGCGTGCCCGCTCATGCGGGTTATACTCTTTTGCCTTGATCTCCTCCAGTGAAAGGATATCGCCCGTAGCGCCCATTTCTATATGCAGCATGCGGTAGTCAAAATCTGTAACCCAGTTAGCCACAACTTCTTCGTCCTCATTACAAAAAGCAAAGATGCCTACATTTACTTTTGGCTCTGCCAGTTCCGCCGACGGTTTAAAGCTGTCGCGGTACATCGCCACTACTTCGGGGCCACCCTGAGGGTTTATAAAATGCGCAAAAGAGAGCGCCATGCCAAAATGTGCCGCAAACTGCGCGCTGCCACCACTACTGGTAAGCATCCATAATTCGGGCATAATTTCGGGTATGGGGTAGGCCTTAACTTTTTCGTGTACGGTCTCGGGCAGTTCTTCGCCTCTCAGCCATGCCTTAACATCGGTAAGCTGCTGGTACAGGTCTTTTTCGCTAAAGGTATTGGCAGGGTTAAGCAGCTGTGCCGAAAGCCTGTCGCCACCCGGTGCCCGGCCTATACCCAGGTCTATCCGGCCGGGGAAAAGCGTGGCCAGCATACCGAAATTCTCGCTTACTTTAAGTGCGCTGTGGTTGGGCAGCATGATGCCGCCGCTGCCAACACGTATACGTGCCGACTGTGCTGCCAGGTAGGGGATAAGTACCTCAGGAGTAGTGCCCGCCACCAGCTTAAAGTTGTGGTGCTCGCTTACCCAGTAGCGCTCAAACCCCAGTATGTCGGCAAGTTGTACCAGCCTGCCGCTGTCCATTAACGCCTGGTGTGCAGTACTGTTTCGCGCCACCTGCGACTGGTCGAGCACACTTATTTTTATATTTTTCATAAAGTAATTCTGTTGTCTAATTGTAACAACCAAAATTACATATAAAAATCGAGATATTTAAATGTGTTTATGTTTTGTTAACACCGATAAAGCGCTATGATTGGCTTTTGCTTAAAAAATATCATCTTTTTAATTGTACCGGCTGCTTAATCTATTATAATCCGCGCATATCTTTCGCGGCAGGGCTCAATGCACGGATGGTTAAGTATAAGGCTGCCGTTGCTGTCAAACTCAAACGTAATAGGGTAGGGCGCAACGCCACAGCTTCCGGTAATGGTATGATTTTCCTCAGAATACGTTCCATTTGTGGCTACATCTGTAGCAGTATCCATGCTGCAAATATTCCCGTTACTGTTTAGCGTGCCATCATCATTAAAAGTAAGCCTTTTTTGGCTGTCAACAGTAATAAATGTACCCGAACCATCACCCGGATCGGCAAGTATTGCCACCAACTGCCATTGCCCTATAACGCTGTTATTAACCACTTGGTCATTATCATTGTTATTACAACCCACAAGGCCTATAATTACCGCTAATAGAAATAAAATCTTTTTCATGTGTATAAAAATGAATTGGTTATAGCTAAAAGATGCGGTTGAAAAGGAATGGTTGCGTGCTATATATGAAGTATTTACAAAATTTAATTCCCAACATTTTTTTTCTTATTGAATGTCAGGTATGATTATCATTTATATTTGATAACCAGCAATTTATTATCAGTATCTAAATATTACAGTGGCGCGAGATTATTCAGCTCAGAGAGGGTATAAAACCTTATGTTGTTATCCCGTGCATACTTGCAAATGCCTTCCAGCATAGCGTATGATGTCTGGTAATCACCACTAACGTCTGGTACTGTTTTATGCCCATAAAAAATAATAATCTTGCCGTTTTCTTTAGCATACTGCATCAGTGTTTTAAAATATTCAATGTCTGATTGCGTATAGCTGTCATCTATACCCAGCCCGTATACCAGCCTGTTGCCCGTATAATAGCAATTTTGTGATTGAGGGCTTAGCCTGCCGTAGGTAGTGCCCCTTATAATATCAAACTGTTGCAATAGCCGGGTGTCAAGAGTGGCATTCCGTGCCCCATAGGGATAGGCAAAATTCCGTATGGTAAATCCGTCAGCCTCCATAATGCTGAGCATCGGGGTAATCTCATCGTTAATATAGGCATCAATGCCATGCTGGGCCATATAGTCGGTTGCCTTAAGGTGGTTAAGCCCGTGGCCGGCTATTTCGTGGCCTTTGTTATTAAGTTCGTGCAGCCGCTGTTTTTCTTCAGGGCTAAACCCGGCGTACCGGGTAATAAAAAAAGTAGCTTTCCAGTTATAATTATCCATCAGTTGGTCTGCCTGATACCATTCGTTTACATAGGTATCATCAAATGTAAGTACAATTCCGGGTTCATACCCGTTATGATAATTTTCAGGTTCCGGAGTATCATCCGGGCTACAGCCTGTTAAAAGAAGCAGGCAAAGCAGTGCGACGGGCAAGGTAATCTTGTGGTAAGTCATGGTTGAAGGTTGTAAAAGGCTTTGTATTTAACTGATGTAATTCCAAATATTCTTCTTCTTAGTTAACTCAATATAGGCATGGCGCAGTGCGGCGTGTTCGGGCTTTATCATGGGTGCATCCTCTTTAAGAAGTGCAACGGCATACTGGCGGGCGAGCATCAGTATGTCGCGGTCTTTAACAAGGTCTGCTATCTGCAAGTTTAACACACCGCTTTGTTGTTTCCCCATAATGTCGCCGGGGCCGCGCAGCTTAAGGTCTACTTCAGCAATCTCAAAGCCGTCGTTAGTGCGGCACATGGTATCGAGGCGGGTCTTTGTATCGTTGCCCAGTTTGTTGCCGGTCATTAATATACAGTAACTCTGGTCGGCACCGCGGCCCACGCGCCCGCGCAGCTGGTGCAGCTGGCTCAGGCCAAAGCGCTCGGCGCTCTCAATAACCATTACGCTGGCGTTGGGTACGTTAACGCCCACCTCAATCACCGTGGTAGCCACCATAATATTGGTTTTATTTGCGGCAAATCGCGCCATTTCGCTGTCTTTTTCTGATGGTTTCATCTTGCCGTGTACTATGCTTACGCTATACTGCGGCAGCGGGAAGTCGCGCGAAATACTCTCATAGCCGTCCATCAGGTCTTTGTAGTCCATCTTTTCGCTTTCCTGAATTAACGGGTACACTATGTACACCTGCCGCCCTTTGGCAATTTCATCTTTGAGGAATTTCCAAACTTTTAAACGGTTACTGTCGTACCGGTGTACGGTTTGTATGGGCTTACGGCCCGGAGGCAGCTCATCTATCACCGAGACATCGAGGTCGCCATACAGGCTCATGGCCAGCGTACGCGGTATGGGCGTAGCAGTCATGACCAGCACGTGGGGTGGAATGTCGTTTTTCTTCCAGAGTTTGCTGCGTTGCTCTACCCCAAAACGGTGTTGCTCATCAATAATTGCAAGGCCAAGGCTCTTAAACTGTACTTTATCTTCCAGCAGGGCATGGGTGCCAATGATGATGTGCAGTTCGCCGCTCTCCAGGGCTTCGTGGATGATGCGGCGTTCGGCGGTTTTAGTAGAACCTGTAAGTAGTTGAATGTTGATGCCCATGGGGGCGGCAAGTTCGCTAAGGCCGATAAAGTGCTGGTTGGCCAATATCTCAGTAGGCGCCATAAGGCAAGCCTGGAAGCCGTTATCGAGTGCCAGCAGCATGCTCATAAATGCCACTATTGTTTTACCCGAACCCACATCGCCCTGCAGCAGGCGGTTCATCTGGGCGGGCTGGCCCATATCGTTGCGAATCTCTTTTATTACGCGCTTTTGGGCATTGGTAAGGTCAAACGGCAGGTGGTTGTTGTAAAAGTTATTAAAATACTCGCCCACGTTACCAAAGGGGTGGCCTTTTATCTTGTGTTTGCGTACCAGGTTTTTAGTAATCAGCTGCAGCTGGATAAAAAACAGCTCCTCAAACTTAAGCCGGAACTGCGCTTTAGCCAGTAACTCCTGGCTCTTAGGGAAGTGGATGTTAAACAGCGCCACATTTTTTGGCAGTAAACTGAGTTCGGCAAGCAGGGCAGAGGGCAGTACCTCCGTAAATAGTGCCTGCGTTTCGGTAAAGAGCTGCTGCATCATCTTGTTTACCAACTTATTTGTAATGCCGCGCTGGGCAAGTTTTTCGGTGCTGGGGTATATGGGCTGCATGGCGCTACGCAGGCTGGCCTCGTGTTCGGCAAGGGGTTCCATCTCGGGGTGCGCCATGTTGAACACGCCGTTAAAAGCCGTAGCCTTTCCAAAAATTACGTAAGGCTGGTTAAGTTTAAGATTTTCGCGTATCCATTTTTGCCCCTGGAACCACACCAGTTCCATTTCGCCGGTGCCATCGGTAAAGGTGGCTACCAGTCGGGTGCGCTTTTCGCCCAGGGTTTTAAGGTGGATAACCTTACCTACTATCTGCACCTCGGCACCGCTGTTAATCAGTTCGTTAATTTTGTAATAACGGGTACGGTCTATATAGCGGTTTGGGTACAGGTTGAGCAGGTCGGCATATTTATGGATGCCCAACTCTTTCCGGAGCAGCTCGCCGCGTGCCGGGCCCACACCTTTAAGGTATTCTATGGGGGTTTCGAGTAGGTTGTTCATCCAAGTGCTTTTGTAAGGCGAAGGTAAGGATTAATAGAGATTTTATGAAATGCTTATTAAATATACAAAGCCATCTGCGGCAGCAACCTCCCTTTAATAGACGACTCCAGACTATTGTACGTTTCAAACCCAAAACGTTTATAAAAACCTTCCGCATTAGGTTCGGCATCTAAAATGATCCTTTTCACAAAAAGCAGTTTCGATTTATCAATACAATCCAGCATTAAAATCCTGCCATAGCCTTTGCCTATATATTCCGGGAGCAAAAAAATATCATCCAGCTTTATGGTTTTATCGTCCACTTTCCAAAATGAATAATAACCAATGATTTTTTCGCCAATTAGCAACTTATACGTTTCATGCTTCTCAATATATTCCGGTGAAATGGTCAGTTCATTTTTCCATTGTTCCAGTTGCTCAACACTATATCCCCAAAAAGCTTTTCCCTTATAGGTGATGTCTGTAAAAATAGCGCTGTCTTCTTTTTGTGCCTTTTCAATTTTCATAATAGCTTGTTGATTAGCGAAGGTACTGGTTTTTAATTCACGGCAAAATGGCAATTCACTCACAATCTTAACCCAATTAAAACCACAACCCCTCTTAATAGCGCTATCTTTATAAAAACAATAACAATTATGAGCGTTAAGAACAGCAAGCAGTTTGGCGTATGGATGGATAACCACCATGCCACTGTAATAGGCAGGGAAGATATAGACAGTGGCGATTTTATAGTACTGGCTACTATTGATTACCCGCTTACCGAGAAAAACTCCAGTGAGAAAGCACAAAATAACGAAGAGATTATGCTACAGCACAAATATTTTAAAAATATTGCTGCCGTGATGCAAAATGTAGATGAGATACACATTACCGGCACTGGTGATGCCCAGGAGCAGTTTATAAAATACCTTTCGGAAACGCCGCAGTATAAAAACGCAAAGGCTGATGAAAGCACTTCGGTAAAAATGAGCGACGAACAACTGATAGCGTTAATTACGCCAACTTTAATTAGAGCGCCTTATTTATAGTACAAACTGCCTTAGCAATAGGGCAGTTTTTTTATGGCCGACCAGCAACGTAAAATCAAACAATAGTTAAAGTATGTTGTGGTACTCCCTATGTAATGTTAATCTGCTTCGCAATTTATAGCACGTGTAGTAATTTCGACGGAAAATTAATCGCACCTGATGCAAACTGATGCCCTTACCACTACACTGCTGCTGATACCCGGCGGCCGTGAGTTGAGCCTGCCCCACCATACCGACGCCTTTAGGGCTGCCCTGCAAAACGCCGTAGCGCAAAAATCGGCACGCCTCATTATGCTTGCCGATACACCACTTATCCCCGAACATATACTGCAACGCCTTACCCCATATAAAAACGTGTTCCTGGTAGAATCTGGCAGCATACTAACAGAAGATGATGTATGGCACGAAGCCGGCGAAATGCTTTCGCAAAACTACCTGCCCACAATAGTTACTTCCGGTTTTGATTACCAGGTAATACAAATGCAATTGGTAGATGTAAAGTATGAAGATTTTGAGCGCCTTGCAAAGTTTATGTAGCGGTTTATTTATTGCACTTTGGCACAGTTTTTATACAATAAATGGGTAATTTTATAACTATTAAAAAAGGAGTTTATCATGCTAAAATGGATTGACATAGTTAAGTTTGCCACTACCGGTAACCCCACGCCTGACAACAGGGTTATCAAAACCGACGAAGAGTGGCACGCGCTGCTAAGCCCTGAAGAATTCAGGGTTACACGCCTGAAAGGCACGGAGCGCGCCCACAGTTCTGAAATGTGTTCGCTGTTTGAACCCGGAAAATATGCCTGCCTGTGCTGCGGCACACCGTTGTTTGACGGTGGCGAAAAATTTGAAAGCGGCACCGGTTGGCCGTCTTTTACACAGCCTATTAAAGATAATGCCGTTGCCTACCATAAAGACGAAAGTTACGGCATGGTGCGTATAGAGGCGCTGTGCAACACCTGCGACGCCCACCTGGGGCACGTGTTTCCGGACGGGCCTAAGCCCAGCGGGCTACGATACTGCATGAACGCGGTGTCGCTTAAGAAAATAGAAAGCAATGAAAAGAAGGCTACCTTTGGCGGTGGATGCTTCTGGTGTACTGAGGCAGTGTTTGTATTGCTTAAAGGCGTTAGCAAAGTAGAGAGCGGCTACAGCGGCGGTAAAATAGACAACCCCACCTACCGCGAGGTATGCAGCGGCATAACCGGCCATGCTGAGGTTGTTGAGGTTACCTACAACCCCGATGAAATATCATTTGATGACTTGCTGCGCATACACCTGAGCACACACAACCCTACTACATTAAACAGGCAGGGCGCTGATGCAGGTACGCAATACCGCAGCGTTATTTATTACCGCAATGCTGAAGAAAAAGAAGCCGCTGCCCGTATAATTGCCGAACTGCAGGAGGCGTATGCCGACCCTATTGTTACCGAACTTTCTCCGTTTGAACAGTTTTATAAAGCAGAGGAGTACCACCAGGACTATTATAAAAACAACAGCCAGCAGGGTTACTGCCAGGCGGTTATAGACCCTAAGCTTAAAAAGTTTAAACAGCTTTTTAAAGACAGGCTTAAATATACCGCGGAGGCGAATGTATGATCAAGAAAGCAGGGTTTGGCGGAGGCTGCCATTGGTGTACTGAGGCGGTTTTTTTGTCGCTTAAAGGTGTGGTTAAAGTAGAACAGGGCTGGATTTCATCTGTTGGCGAAAGCGCAGATTTTTCAGAAGGTGTTTTGGTGGAATTTAATACTGAAGTAATATCTTTTGAGGTTCTCATTGCCATACACCTGCATACCCACAGCAGCACTGCCCTACACAGCATGCGTGGTAAATACCGGTCGGCCATTTACACCTTTAATGAAGATGACGCTGCCGAGGCTAAAGCTGCCATAACAGCATTACAAGCTGAGTTTGACAGGACAATTATCACACAGGTGTTACCCTTTGCAGATTTTAAGCTGAATAAGGAGGAACAGCTTAACTATTATTTTACCGACCCAAACCGCCCATTTTGTGAGAATTACATCAACCCGAAGCTGCAATTGCTCAGGGATAAATTTTCTAACAGTATATCAGATTTTTAGTACAGATAACTTGTTGCATAATTGATATAAAATGTTTCCATCACTCCTGCACATTGCAACTACTGACCTTATCTGAAAACTCTCAAATAGATTAAGTTGTTGTTACGAGGATATACCAGTTCTTCTTAAGGTGCGTTGCGGGCATCATTGTTAGTTTTAGTGGAAAAATAATATTTTTATCATGGCAATCAGCGTTTTATATATGCAGTTGCCAATAGTGACTGCCTGGTTCAGTTTGCCTATTGAAAATTTGATTAACTGGTACTCCGGGTACTGCTCATTATTTTATAACCACTGATGTCGCAGCCAAGGTATTTTAATAAGCTAAAACATTATTGTGGCCCCAACTTTACATAACCCACGTGCAGCTCATCTTCGATTGCAAATGCAGAAGGCGTAATTTGTATGTGGTACTTTTCTTTTAATTCGGGTGAGAGTAAGTCCGATACGTTGTGTATATCGTCTACATCCAGCGCATATTGCTGGTCAATGTGCGATTCAGCGCCTTTAAAACCACAGGTTTTATAAAATGCGGTCTGCTTTGCCATTTTTATAGCTTGCGACATTTTTTTAGCTACAACCAGTACTTTATAATGGTATTCTTCAAGGTCTCCGGGGCGGTAACCGCCAAGGTTCAGGAAGAATAATTTTTCATCTTGTGGCACACCTTCGCTTTTAGGAATTATTTTTATGTCATAATTTCCTACAATAGTTACCGCACGCCAGGAGTCGATGTGCAACTGCCCTGCATTAGGCCAAAACGCATACATGTCGTCTCTTAACGATTTGATAGTCTTGCCAATACCAAAGTAAACATCATGCTGCTCTATGCTGCGCCCGAGTGGGGTAGCACCCAGTATTGCCATAAAAAGTGTTGGCATTTTTATACTCATATTGCAAAGAAATAAAGTTTTTTTCTAATTTTTACCTAAATAAATTTTTTTGGCGCATTTTTTGGAATAGTTTCGTAAACAATAATTATAAACCTATTTAAAGTTATGAAAAAGATACTTTTACTTTTTGCAGCCCTGGGCTCATTAACGCTTACAAGCTGTAACAACGACGACGATTATGTGGCGGTAGACAACGATACTATTGCCGAAGTTTTTGAACTGAGTAATATAGATTTCGCGCCAGACGGATCCGGCCGCTACACCGTATTATACCCTTTAGAGCCAACTATTTTTGAGAGTGATGTAGTGCTTGTTTACAGGATTGTAAACGACGAGGGCTTTATAGTAAAACAGCCTATACCGCGCACCCTTTATCTTGATGGCGACGATGAAGTGGATTACGATTTCAACTTTTCAAGTGAGGACATATTGTTTATCATGGATGCTAACTTTGACCTCGCCGATGCACCTGCCTATACCCAAAACCAGTCTTTTAGGGTGGTGATAGTGCCAGGCTATTTTTCAAGCACTGTTGATGTGAACGATTATGATGCCGTTATGGCAGCGCTTAAAAACAAAAATGGCGGTAAAGAAATTACTATAGAAACGATACAGTAATTTACAGATTCAAACAAATATAAAAAATCCGTTTCTTTTTTGAGAAACGGATTTTTTTATGTTTTTATAGTGACTGCAAACTGACCACTGATTACTGCGAACTATTGCTGTTGCTGTTGTTGCTGCATATCCAGGAACTTCTGGTAGGAGTTCATATGCATATTTGTTGAAGGCTTAGGCGATTCGGCTATGTATACCGGCGCTATGGGCTGTTCTGTTTCATTTTTATCGTTACTTATGCTAACTGCAACGGTTAGGGTGTGGCTGCCCGTACCTTTATACGTTCCTTTTACCGGTGTACAGTCGTTAAAGTTGCGCCCAAAGGCTATCTTCACGTGGCCATCGCTTACGCTGCAATTGTTGGTTGGGTCAATGCCAAACCAGCCATAACCGGGTATAAACGCCTCAACCCAGGCATGCGTAGCGCCCTCGCCGCGTATCTCATAATCTGCGGGGCAAATAAACCCGCTGATGTAGCGCGACGGGATACCCAAAAGGCGTAGCATTTCGGATAACAAGTGCGCAAAATCCTGGCATACTCCGGCCTTAAGCGCCCAGATTTCGTCAATACCGGTTTCTATTGTGGTAACCCCCTGTTTATAGGTAAAGTTGTTGTATATATAGGCCGAAAGGCTTGTAATTGTTTCGTATACCGAAGTATCTGCGGTGCAAAAGCTTTTTACCACGGCCTCAATTTCCGGCCTGGCCTCATAAAACTCCGGCTTACAGAAGTCCATGAACTCATAGTTGTTGTTAATCTCTGCCAGTGTTTTCCATTCTTCGTGCGGCATTACAGTAGGCTCCGGCTGGGGAATGGCACGTGTTTCTACCTCCAGGTTGCTGATGATTTCCAGCGTATAGTGCGGCTCTACTATGGTAAATACACCCACGGTATTGCCTAGGTAGTCTAAAAAATAATCAACCGGGGCAGATGGCTTTATGCTGATAACCTGGCTTTTTACTTCCTGGTAATCAGAGTCCTGTGGTTTTAGGATTATTTGGTTGGCGCTGTCGGTCACTGCCTCAGGGTAGTGGTAGCGTGTAATGTGTTTTATATGGTACAGCGGCATAGTGCGTGTTTCATGTTATGTTTGTGGAGGGCAAATATCATAATTTTAAAGCGTATCGGGCATTTTTTTAACCAAAAGATATTAATAGGCTACCTTAAAGTAATGCTTATCAAAGGCCTGAACTATGTCCTGTATGCCGGCTTCAAGATTGGTTACAAATTCCAGCTGCGAGTCGATATCATCGTCGGGTTTGTTGTACTTAAGGTAGGCCATGGTTTTTCCGGTAACATATTCCAGGTTATCCTTTTGCTCTTCGAGGTTGCTTTTCTTAAGGTTTTTACTGAAGGAAGCAATCTGTTGCAGGGCATAAGTAACCGAATTCGGGAAGTTTTCCTCAAACAAAATCTGCTCGTAGATAGATTTTGCGTTGAGCGTACCGGCGTGCGTTTGCAGGTAATATTCGTACCCGCTAAGCGAAATGAGCAGGTAGCGCCAGCTTACGGCATCAACGGCTTCGGGCTTGGAAAAATCAGAGATAAGCAGCTGGCGTTTTAGCAGCAGCAGGCATTGCAGCGCACGCTCTATAAAACCGCCGATGCGAAGGAACAGGAAGCCTTCACCGCGATACATGCTGTTATCTACGGTGCCATAATAGTGCATGCACTGCTTTATAAACTGGTCGAACACTGTTATGGGATCGTTATGGGCTATTTGTGCCTTTAAAATCGGGCTGCGCATCTGGTGGTAAAAATCGTTGAGTGACTGCCACAGCTCCTTTGTAATGTGGTCCTGGGCGCTGCGGGCATTTTCGCGGGCACGCAGAATATTGTTGCACAGCGAAAGCTCAAGGTTGCTGTCAAAAACTATGGCCTGCAAAATTTCGCCGGCAGATGAGCAATTAATTTTGGTTTCGGCGCTCTGGTATTCTTTACAAATGTTTTCCCAACTGATAACGGGCAGGCCGTCCTGGCTGGCAATATACAGCGTTTGCAGGTTACGGAGGTGGATGTTAGAGCGCTCCATATAGCGGCTCATCCAGAAAATATTTTCTGCTACTCTACTAAGCATGTAGTGGTATGTGTTCGTTTAAAATTAGTCGATAACCCAAGTGTCTTTACTGCCGCCGCCCTGCGATGAATTCACTACTATAGAACCCTCCTTAAGCGCCACGCGTGTAAGGCCGCCCGGCACTATGTCTATACCGTCTGGCCCATAAAGCGCATAGGGGCGAAGGTCTACCCGGCGGGGCTGCAGCTTGCCGTTGATGTAGCAGGGCGCAGTGCTCAGCTTAATGATGGGCTGCGCGATAAACTGCCGTGGCTGGGCGTTAATCTCAGTAATAAAAGTCGCAATCTCTTCATCGGTAGCGCAATCGCCTATCAGCATGCCGTAGCCACCGCTCTCGTTTGTGCGCTTTATTACCATGTTATGTATATTCTCTATGGTGTATTTGCGCTCGTCGAGGTTTTCCATTTTATAGGTGGGTACGCTCTTCAATATCGGCTCCTCGTTTAGGTAGTATTTAATCATGTCAGGGACGTAAGAGTAGATGGCCTTATCGTCGGCCACGCCGTTGCCCATGGCGTTTACTATGGCTACGTTGCCCTTGCGGTAGGCGTGGTACAGGCCGGGAACACCCAGTACGCTATCCGGCCTAAATACTAATGGGTCGATAAACTCATCATCCACGCGGCGGTAAATAACGTCTACTTTTTTAAGGCCTTTAGTGGTTTTCATGTACACCTTATGGTTTTGCACCACGAGGTCACGCCCTTCAACCAACTCAATTCCCATAAGCCTTGCCAGCGTAGTATGTTCAAAATAAGCGGAATTGAATATTCCCGGCGTGAGGAGCACCACGGTAGGGCGGCTGCTTTTTTCGTTGCCTAGTGCCAACAGGTTTTTTATCAGCAAATCGGGGTAGTCTTTTACCTGGCGGACTTTATTCTCCGGTAGTATGTTCGGGAAGATGCGGTAGCTCATGTTGCGGTTTTCCAGCATATAGCTCACGCCGGATGGGGTACGCAGGTTGTCTTCCAATACATAATACGAGCCATCATAATCACGTATCAGGTCGATGCCGCTGATGTGCGAATAGATATCAAAAGGCACATCTACATTTACCATTTCCCTCAAAAAGTTAGGGCAGGAGTAGATTAATGACGCGGGAATAATGCCGTCTTTTATAATAAATTGCTGGTGGTATACGTCCTTAAGGAAGATGTTGAGCGCTTTTAAGCGCTGCTTGATACCTTTTTCGATATGGTCCCATTCGGCGGCCTCAATGATCCTGGGGATGATATCAAAGGGGAATATTTTTTCGATGCCCTCACCGCTGCTGTACACCGTAAAGGTGATGCCCTGCGTCATGAACAGCTTTTGGGCGAGTTCGTTCTTAAGGTCTACTTCGCCGTCTTTCAGGCTGGTAAACGATGAGATGAATTTATCATATTGCGGGCGTACGTTGCCCGGGGCCATCATTTCGTCAAACACACCCTTTATAAGCTCATAGCCGGTTAGCGTGGTAATTTTATCCATAGGGGCATGGTGTATTTGTGTTCTAAATTATTCTCACTGGTTTTTCCAAAAATAAGAACAATATTTATAGTATGGATAAAATGTTAAAATTATTTTTAATGTTTTAACGTAATGGTTGTGGGTTTAGTGAGTGTGATTGTGATTTTTTTTGGTTAAATTTAAGTTTGGGTTAGAAATTAATAGAGGTATGTTTGTTATTTAGCTGCTTTAAAATATAACCTTCTGCATAAAGTTTGTTAATGCTTATAAGAAACGTGGCAACATATTATTTTCCCAATCTTTAGGGTTTTCTTCCAAGTTTCAGTAACTCTATGAAATTGCTAAAGCTTTAATTGTCTTTTACATTAAGTAATAGTAATTCGTTGCTTATAATTGGAAGTTGTCTTTTGATTATTAAATTTGATAAGATTGATTATTTCTTTTTCAAGGTTTCTATTTCCTTTCCAATTTCTATCCATTTATCTTTATAAGAAGATAATGTTTCAATTATTGTATTTATATCAGTATCTATTGAACCATTCAAA
This sequence comes from Flavobacterium sp. RHBU_24, assembly GCF_046613695.1. Lineage (NCBI taxonomy): Bacteria > Pseudomonadati > Bacteroidota > Flavobacteriia > Flavobacteriales > Flavobacteriaceae > Flavobacterium > Flavobacterium sp. RHBU_24. The sequence goes on from NZ_JBKJHD010000003.1 coordinate 68,181, forward strand.
AGGTTATTGAATCTTTCTATTTCTGACATTTTAATATTTGCAGCAGTATTAAGTTTTATATTTAGCTCAAGTCCTACAGTGCTGGCTTTCAATTCTGTATCCCTAATGCTAATTAAAAGTTTTGTGATATCTGCTTCAGCAATTTTTAGGCTTTTTTTAATCTCTTCTTTTAATTCCTCTTCAGAATTTTTAACCTCATTTAATCGATATAGATATTCATTTTTGTGAATTATCAATGTTGAAATGTCCTCAATGATAGTGTTAAGTTTATACTTTTCAGCATCACTTTTCATTTCAACATAATTTTTTTTAATCCAGTCAATTGTTTCAAGAATCGGTTTAAGTAAGTCAACATTAAGAGGCATGATAATTAAGATTATTGGTTAATGTATGGTTTAAATTGTAAAATTCTTCAAATATAATAAATTCCCCACCCGAAAATCCTCCCTCCACAAAAATCTAAATTTCTTATCTTAGCCCTCCAAAATAAATACAAATGAATAAATTAGTATGGCTGTTCCTTTTATCGGGCGCGGCGGCTACCGCACAGCAAAACCTTACCATACAGGAAGCCACTTACGGCGCATACCAGCAGTTTGCCCCAAAAGGCCTTATAAGCCAGAGCTGGCGCCCTGATACGCACAGCATTACCTACCTTAACGAAACCTACACCAAGCTTGCCGTACGCAGCGAAGCCGATAAGTGGGCAGAAACTACGCTGGTAGATAAAGAGGACCTGCTCACCGCACTGGCCGCAAAAGTGCCCGGTGAGAAGTTTAAACTCGATATGTTTCCGTATGCCTACAAATGGAAAGATAAAAACACGCTACAGTTTACTGCCGAAGGAGAGAGTATGGCCTATGCCGTTCTTTATGATGTAGAAAGTAAAACCGTAACATCGGCATTTGGGTATATTCCTGAAGCGGGGAATTTTATTTCGCCAAATGGTAAGTTACTGGCGTGGCTGAACCAGAATAACATCATGATAATTTCTGATGAAAAAACGGTTTACCCTGTTACTAATGATAGTAACAAAAGCATTGTAAACGGCAGCGACTATGTGCACCGCCAGGAATTTGGTATTAACCGTGGCATGTGGTGGAGCCCAAACAGCGATAAGCTGCTGTACTACCGCAAGGACGAAAGCATGGTGGCTAATTTTCCGCTGGTGCAGTGGGACGCGCGGATAGCTGATGTAAGGGAGATTAAATATCCTATGGCAGGTATGAAAAGCGAGGAAGTTACCCTTGTGGTATACGACCTGGCTACCGAAAAAAATATTACCCTTAAAACCGAAGGCGATAAAGAGCAGTTCCTTACCTGCGTTACCTGGTCGCCCGATGGCAAGCAGATATACGTGGGCGTACTGAACCGTGAGCAAAACCACCTGAAGCTGAACAAATATGACGCTGCTACGGGTAACTTTATTGCAACCTTGTTTGAGGAACAGTCCCGCACTTATGTGGAACCACTGCACGACCTTACATTCGTACCCGGCCATCCGGACCAGTTTTTATACCGTACCGAGAAAGACGGTTACGAGCAACTGTACCTGTACAACACTAAGGGCAAACTAATTAAAAAACTGGGCTATAAAGATGTAGTAATTACCGAGCTGTTGAATTTTGATGCTGCGGCTAAAAGCGTATTTTATACTGGCGCCACAAACAACGGGCTGGACAGGCATTTGTATAAAGTCGACCTGAAGTCCGGTGCTACAAAGCAGTTGACCAAACTATCAGGTACGCATAACGCCATTGTAAGCAGCGACGGTGCGTTGGCGGAAGACAGCTTTAATAACCCTGTTACACCTAATGATGTTGACATACTCAATTTAAATACAGGCCTTTCGTCTAATTTAATTAAAGCGGAAGATCCATACGCCGGGCAAACCGTTTTGCCAAAAATGGAGCTGGTTACCATAACCGCCGCCGATGGCAAAACCCCGCTGAACGGGCGTATTATTTACCCGGCCAACTTTGATGCTACTAAAAAGTACCCGGTAATGCTGTATGTATACGGCGGGCCGCACGCGCAACTGGTTACCAACGAGTGGCTGGGCGGAGCAGGGCTTTTTGATTATTATATGGCACAGCGCGGCTATGTGGTGTTTACACTGGATAACCGTGGCAGCGATGCCCGCGGGCGCGATTTTGAGCATGTGGTGCACCGCAACCTGGGCGTTAACGAAATGGCCGACCAGATGAAGGGCGTCGACTTTTTGAAATCGAAAGCCTTTGTAGATAAAGACAGGATAGGGGTATACGGGTGGAGTTTTGGCGGCTTTATGGCTACCTCATTAATGACTGACCATGCCGATACCTTTAAAGTAGGCGTGGCAGGCGGCCCGGTTATCGACTGGAAATACTATGAAGTGATGTATGGCGAGCGCTATATGGATATGCCGCAGGAAAACCCTGATGGCTACAACAAAACCAACCTGGTAAACAAAGCACCAAAATTAAAGGGGCACCTGCTTGTAATTCACGGGGCGCAGGATAACGTGGTGGTGCAGCAGCACAGCATGGAGTTTATTCAGGCGTGTATCCAGGCGAATAAACAGGTCGATTACTTTTTGTACCCAACGCATGAGCACAACGTGCGCGGCAGGGACCGTTTTCACCTGAACCAGAAAATCGCCGATTATTTTGATACGTATTTAAAGGAATAGTATTTTATTTTTTGCCACGAATTTCTGCTAATTTCACTAATTCTATATATTCCTGAATTCGTGAAATTGGTGTAATTTGTGGCTTCTTTTTAGCAATGCATCTATCCTAAATCTCTGCTAATTTCACTAATTCGGAAAAAGATTGAAACAGAATACAAATTCGTTAAATTGATATAATTCGTGGCTTATATTTTTAGTCAATTTACAACCTTTTCTTTACCCCCAATTAAATGTTATTACCTAAATTTGCCTTACAAAATTTCAAACGCATAAAACTAGTATCAATATGAGTTCATTTGACGTTGTCGTTATAGGTTCGGGCCCCGGCGGTTATGTAGCTGCCATCCGCGCTTCACAATTAGGCTTTTCTACTGCTATTATCGAAAAATATCCCACCCTGGGCGGCACCTGCCTTAACGTAGGCTGCATCCCCAGCAAGGCGCTGCTTGATTCGTCGCACCACTACCACGATGCGCACGCAAGCTTTAAAGAGCACGGTATTGATATTGAAGGCGAAATAAAGCTGAACTTTGAGCAGATGATAGCCCGCAAACAGGGCGTTGTAGACCAGAACGTTAGCGGCATCAAATACCTGATGGACAAAAACAAGATTACCGTTCTTGAAGGCGTTGGTTCATTTGAAGATGCCACCCACGTTAAAGTGACTAAAAACGACGGCTCATCTGAAGTTATCGAGGCTAAGAACACCATTATTGCTACGGGGTCTAAGCCATCGTCGCTGCCATTCATAAAAATTGACAAAGAAAAAATAATCACCTCTACCGAAGCCCTTAAGCTGAAAGAAGTGCCCAAACACCTTATCGTTATAGGCGGCGGCGTTATCGGCCTTGAGCTGGGCCAGGTGTACCTGCGCCTTGGTGCACAGGTTAGCGTGGTAGAGTACCTTGACCGTATCATTCCCGGTATGGATGCCGGCCTTAGTAAAGAGCTTACCAAAGTACTTAAAAAACAGGGCATGAAGTTCTATACGTCGCACAAAGTAAAATCGGTAGAGCGTGCGGGCGAAGGCGTGCAGGTTCAGGCTGAGAATGCTAAAGGCGAAACTATTACCCTTGACGGCGATTATGCGCTGGTATCAGTTGGGCGCCGTCCGTTTACGGATGGCCTTGCTGCCGATAAAGCCGGTGTAAAAATCACTGAGCGCGGGCAGATTGAAGTTAACGACCACTTACAGACAAGCGTACCAAACATTTATGCCATAGGTGACGTAATTAAAGGCGCGATGCTTGCCCACAAAGCCGAAGAAGAAGGCGTATTTGTAGCGGAAGTTATTGCCGGACAGAAACCGCACATCAACTATAACCTGATACCGGGCGTGGTGTATACCTGGCCTGAAGTTGCTGCTGTAGGTAAAACCGAAGAACAGCTTAAGGAAGCCGGCGTTGCCTATAAAACAGGAAGCTTCCCGTTCAAGGCGCTTGGCCGTAGCCGTGCGAGTATGGATACTGATGGTTTTGTAAAAATACTTGCCGATGCCACAACTGATGAGGTTCTTGGCATCCACATGATAGGAGCCCGTACTGCCGACCTTATCGCTGAAGCAGTTGTTGCGATGGAGTTTAAGGCAAGCGCCGAAGATATAGCAAGGTCGTCTCACGCGCACCCTACCTATGCCGAAGCTGTTAAGGAAGCTGCACTTGCCGCTACCGAAAACAGGGCCATACATATATAATTCCTACTTTACCATATAAAGCAAAACCCACTTCATTACGGAGTGGGTTTTGTTATTTTATAAGGTTTGAAACGGTTTTACTTCCCCTTCAACTTGTTTCTGGCTTTCTACTGCGCATTATACGTTGCTATCGCATCTTTTAAAATAGCTACAGAACGTATGAGGTCTTCTTTTTTAAGTACGTAGGCAATGCGTATTTCATCAAGCCCCACACCCGGTGTAGAGTAAAAACCAGCTGCCGGTGCCACCATTACTGTTTCGCCATTATTGTCATAGCTTTCCAATAGCCATTGTGCGAACGCGTCGGCGCTTTTCACGGGAAGTTTTGCTATGCAGTAAAATGCGCCTTTAGGTACGGCAACTTTTACACCTTCAATTTTATCCAGTTCGCTTACTAAGGTATCGCGGCGCTCACGGTATTCGGCAATTACCTCGTCAAAATAGCTTTGCGGGGTATCAAGCGCGGCCTCGCTGGCTATCTGCTCAAACGTGGGCGGGCTCAGGCGCGCCTGGGCAAACTTCATTGCCGTGGCCATCAATTGTTTGTTTTTAGAGACAATGCAGCCTATGCGCGCGCCACACATGCTGTAACGCTTAGATACCGAGTCAATCATTATAGCGTGTTCCTCAATGCCCGGTACATTCATTACCGAATAGTGCTTATCGCCGTCATAGGTAAACTCGCGGTAAACCTCGTCAGCAATAAGGAAAAGGTCGTGTTTCTTAACCAGTTCGGCAAGTTGGTTTATTTCCTCTTGTGTATACAGGTAGCCGGTAGGGTTGCCGGGGTTGCATATCAGTATCGCCTTTGTTTTTTTTGTAATCAGTTTTTCAAAATCAGCAATAGGGGGAAGGGCAAAGCCTTCATCAATGGTAGAAATTACCGGTACCACCGTTACTCCCGATGCTACCGAAAAGCCATTATAGTTGGCATAAAACGGCTCGGGGATTATTATTTCGTCGCCATAGTCTAATGTGCTGCCAAGTGCGAAGAGCAGTGCTTCGCTGCCGCCTGTGGTTATAATAATGTCGGCTGCGTTTACATTAACGCCGTGCTGCCGGTAAGATGCTGCCAGTTTAGTACGGTAACTTTCAAAACCGGCGGAGTGGCTGTATTCTAATATGCTGATATTGTTGTTTTTAATAGCTTCGAGCGCTACTTCCGGTGTTTTGATATCCGGCTGGCCAATGTTAAGGTGGTATACTTTATGGCCTTTCTTTTTTGCTGCTTCAGAGTAAGGTACGAGCTTTCTTATAGGAGATTCAGGCATTTTCGTGCCTTTTTCAGATACATTTGGCATTTTGCGATGTTGTTTGTTAGATGAGGCAAATTTGCAACATTTTTTAGAAATTTTTAGCCACTAATTACACAAATTTCATTAATCGAAATTCGTGTCAATTGGTGGAATTGCTTCGCCTGTTCGCCACGCTCGGGTCGCGGCTGATAAACAAAAAAGGCTGCCATTGCGGCAGCCTCATATAGTTTAGCGAAGTAAATCGTTAGATTATTTACCCTGCTGGTTTTTCATTTCTTTTTCGATCATGTCATAAAACTGGTCGATTTTAGGTAGTACAAGTATCCTTGTCCTCCTGTTTGTAGCACGGCCCTCAGGTGTTGAGTTGCTCTGCAGGGGCACAAACTCGCTACGACCGGCGGCAACAAGGCGCTTAGGGTCTACACCAAAATCGTTTTGTAATATCCTTACGATAGACGTAGCACGTTTAACTGAAAGGTCCCAGTTATCCTGAAGCACAGGGTTTTTAATAGGCACATTGTCCGTGTGGCCTTCAACCATGCATTCAAAATCAGGTTTGTCCTGAACTATTTTGGCTACTTTTCCTAAAATTTCTTTTGCTCTGTCAGTTACGTTATAGCTGCCGCTTTTAAATAGCAGCTTATCAGCAATAGATATATAAACTACACCCTTCTCAACACTCACGTCGATATCCGGGTCGTTTACACCCACCGCGCGCTTAATGCTGGTAACCAGTGCAAGTGTAACGCTGTCTTTACGGGTAATAGCATCCTGTAAACGTGTTATTTTCAGGTCTTTTTCCCTAAGGCTCTCCAGCGATTTTTCAAGGTTTTCTGCACCCTTAGAGGTAAGGGTCGTCATGTTTGCTGTAGTATTTATCAGGTCTGAATTACTTTTTTTAAGGTAATCTACCTGTCCGGTAAGCTGGTCTTTTTCCGCAAGGCACGTATTAAGCTTTACCGTTGCTGTATTAAGCAAATCCTGGATTTCTTTATTTTTGGCTTCCAGCGCAGCAATCTTCTTTTTTGTACCGCAAGACCCAAGCGTCAGCGCTACTAATGAAAGCATTAGGACGGTTCTTTTCATAATTACAGGTTTAAAATTTTAACAAAATTACTATTAATCTCTAAATTACTAACGGATATATGTATAAACTATTGTTAAATTACGAATCAAACTTCTTGCCATTATTAAGAAAATATGTAACAACAATGCTGTTTTTTTTGTAGTAATTTTTGGACTTAATTGATTTTCTTTTGTTTAAGAAATAAAATAATCTTAAATAAAAGAAAAAATGGGCTTGTAGTAGCGCCCACAAATGTGCAGGCTTCCCCTGTAGTAAAAATCGTACCACCGCAATGCCGTCAAAACACATTCGTATAAAGAGCACCGGAAATAATTTTCCTGCCGGAAGGTTCTTGGCCATCATCCACAGCGAGTTGCGGAAGTTGAGGAATGTCTTTTTTGGCGAGCCCGCATTGAGTGTAGCCCCGCCTACGTGGTATATAACCGATTTGTAGCAAAAACGCGCCTTGTAGTTTGCATTCCATGCGCGCCAGCACAGGTCGATTTCTTCCTGGTGTGCAAAAAAATCTTCGTCAAAGCCGCCGAGTTCCCGATATACATCTTTCCGGATAAAAAAGCACGCCCCTGATGCCCAGAATATTTCAGCAGTATCATCATACTGGCCATTATCCTGCTCAATGGTTTCAAACACGCGCCCCCTGCAAAACGGATAGCCGTATTTATCAATAAAACCTCCGGCGGCACCGGCATATTCAAACATTTTTTTGTCCTTGTAATCCAGTATTTTAGGCTGAATGATAGCCGTTTCGTTATCGGCTTCAAAAAGGTCAAGCACGGGGTTGAGCCAGCCTTCGGTTACTTCTACGTCGCTGTTTACCAGCGCATAAATATCCTCTTCTATTTCAAGAAGTGCGTCGTTATAGCCTTTAGCGTAACCAAAATTGCCTTTGTTCTGTATTATTTTAACCTGTGGATAGTACTCTTTTACAAAAGCAACCGAATCATCGGTACTGGCGTTATCGGCTACATATATAACAGCGCCTTCAGAATGTTTTATTACCGATGGAAGGAATTGTTCCAGCAGCGCCCTCCCGTTCCAGTTGAGTATTACTACAGCTATGCTATCCATTTAATTTTGTGGTATATACGGTGGTACATCTTCTAAAAAGATGTATTTTTCTGCCTCGTGGTCCATCCTGCAAAAGTAGTGGTTTAATCCGTTTGTTACCATGAGGTGGGTGGCATTTAGTGTCATGTTGTAACGGGCTATCTGGTCAAATGTTATTTGCGATATGGGTACCGCGGGAGCTTTGCATTCCACAATAAGGTAAATGCTGCCGTTGGGGTTAAAAACCACCACATCGTAGCGCTTGTTCATGCCATTTATCTTTACAATCTTCTCTACATTTACATGCGATTTAGGGAACTTTTTGTCGTTCAGCAAAAAGCGCACTACATGCTGGCGCACCCATTCTTCGGGCGTAAGCACAATAAACTTTTTACGAATCTCATCAAAAATGGCGACCTTATTTTCACTATTTTTGAATCGGAATGTATACTCCGGAAAGTTGAGCTTTTGCATGGTGCAAAGGTAGTATTTTCGGTAAATAATCAGCAACAACAATACTGTGGACGAAGTTACTAAAATTGTAAACGATATAAAGGCAGGCAACATAAAGCCCATTTATTTTTTAATGGGCGAGGAGCCCTATTATATAGATAAACTTACCGAATATATTGAAAATAATATACTTACTGAAGAGGAAAAAGGCTTTAACCAAATGGTACTGTACGGCAAGGATGTTACCGTGGAAGATGTGGTAGGCAACGCCAAACGCTACCCCATGATGGCCGACCGCCAGGTGGTTATTGTTAAGGAAGCACAGGAACTGAGCCGGAATATAGACAAATTTGAAAATTATGCCGAAAACCCCCAACCCAGTACCGTGCTTGTTATTGCCTATAAATATAAAACGCTGGATAAGCGTAAAAAAGTGACCAAGCTGTTTGCCAAGAGCGGGGTGGTTTTTGAAAGTAAAAAACTGTATGAAAACCAGGTGGGCGACTGGATAAAACGTGTGCTTAGCGGTAAAGGCTATGGCATAGAGCCAAAAGCCGCGGCCATGCTGGTTGAATTTCTGGGTACCGACCTTGGGAAAATAAATAACGAACTCGATAAGCTGGCCATTATTTTACCAAAGGGCAGCATGATAACCCCGCACCATATTGAAGAGAATATAGGTATTAGCAAAGATTACAACGTGTTTGAGCTGCGCAAGGCCATTGGCGAAAAAGACCAGCTTAAGGCTTATAAGATAGCCGACTATTTTGCCCAGAACCCTAAAGACAACCCGCTGGTAATGACGGTGGGGCTGGTGTTTGGTTTTTTCTCGCAGCTGTTGCAGTACCATGGGCTAAAGGATAAAAGCCCCGGCAACGCTGCCAAGATGCTAAAGGTAAACCCTTATTTTTTAAAAGATTATGATGTGGCACTGCGCAATTACCCAATGCGAAAGGTAAGCGCAATTGTGAGCACGCTTCGCGATGTGGATGTAAAAAGCAAAGGGGTAGGGGCGGCATCGATAAGCAACCACGACCTGCTGAAGGAAATGCTCGTTAAGATTTTTAACTGATATGCAAGATTAGTACACTTTCTATTTACTTTATCTCAGTAACGGTGCCGGTTTTAGTATCTATCTTAAAATCTCCTGCCGGGTCGCCCGTTAGCAATTTACTGAAAATGCAGTAGAATAAGCCGCACTGTATGTCAATTTCATTTTTGCCTGACTGCTCCCTGCCTGATAATTTTATAATTAGCCTGTACTGCTCCATGCGATTTTTACTTATATCTTTCAGTGCCAGGCAATCGGCACTTTGCAGGCGGTAGAGATCGACCATAAAGTCAGACCCTGTCCACGCTTTAAAGTCTTCGGCTTTTAGCCTGTATTTTTTTAGCGTGCTATCGAGTTCCTTAGCGGCTACAAGCTTTGAAAGCAAATCATAACCCGTAGCTTTAGTAAAGTAATCCGTAAACTCCTTCGGCCATTCCTGCGGTATAAACCGCAAACGTACCAGTTCCTTCAGATGATATTCCGTAAACTCATGGTAGCTTTTGGTTTCAAGTATTTTTTCGTCCCAAATGTCTTTACTGCCTATGCTTTCTAAAAACGTATGCTCTTGCTTATACAATTCAAAAAGCTCGTTAAACCGCGGTAGCTCATCAATGGTTATGGTTTCGACTTCCATATGGGTAGCATCGGTAATAGTGAGCAGCTTATAACCCGGTATGTATGCTGCCAGCGACGGCGTTTGTATGTTAATGAGGTTATTGCCGTTTTTGCCGTGGTATACCCCCGTATCGTTAATGTGCATGTGCCCGGCAAAGTGTATTTTGATTCCCGCATCGGCAAAACTTTGTGCCACGGCATCTACCGGCAGGCGCTCCATCTGCCATTTTCTTTCGCCCAAAAGCTGCGTAATTTCCGCGGAAGCGCCGTCATTATAATCAACCATAGGGTAGTGGCTAAAGGCAATCAATACCTTGCCGCGTTTTTTAGCCTCATCAGCCATGTTTTTTACCCACTTAATCAGATGGACCTTGTTCTGCAGCACATTGTTATAACCAATGGACGCGCCGTGGTATTCTACCCAAGCGCGGGTGCTGCTTTTATTCTTCGTGGGCAGGTATACATTACCATCAATTGCCAGCAGCCAAAGGCCTTTTACCGGCTCGGTTATGTAGGTTGCGTCTGGAATATTATTACCTGAAGTAATTTCATACCTACGGGTCTGGTATGTGGCCTCACTTAAAGCTTTAGTATAGGTGTAATTGCTATAATCATAACTGCTATATGGCGTTGCCCAAAATAGGCTTTTGCTATCGGGGTAAAACCCAAAATCTTTCAGTTGGGCGGTAATGCCCTCATAGCCCATAGTCGAGATATCATTGGTAATGATTGTTGGCAGTTCGGTTTTTACATCTTCGGTATGCATGCTAACATTACTGTATACCGGCTGTTTCTTTCCGCCCGCACCCAGGAAATCGTTTTTACCGGCGGGGGTATCAAACGGGCCTACAGGGTCGTGGTTGCCGGTAGTGATAAAAAAACGCATGCCATATTTATCGGAATATTGATGGAGTATTTCAACCAGGCCGCGAATGTGTATAGGCTGGCCGTCGTCGCTGTAGTCGCCGGGCAGGGCAACGAGTTTTACGCCCCGTTTTGCAATATCGTCCAGCGCCGCGAGGAAGGCAAAATAGTTTTCGTTGAAAATACGTGTACTGTGCAGCTGGCTGTCCATCGTGCGCATCAGTAGGGGTCTATTGTTTTGCGGATTTATAAGTTTTGGATAAACGGTATCTTTAAAAGTGCCATACAAATCCTGTAAATGCACATCCGCTAAAAAGGCTACCTGTACAGGCCTGTTTTTTTGGCAGTAGGCAGTTGCCGACATATAAAAAGCGAGTAGGGCCAGGAGTAATTTTTTCATAAATGCAAAAGCTGCAATTTTATACAAATTAGTTCACTAAAGTAAACAAACGGTGTAATATAAATGTTAAGTATTATTTACATGAAAGGTTAATTAAAGCCATGCCGATATTAATTTGACTACATTACAAATGAGTTGAATTATGAATCATTTAAATTAAAAAATTATGTCAAAAGGACAGGATACAAAAAAGACAGGCAAGAAGGAGCCACTTAAAACTGCAAAGGAAAAAAAGGAAGCTAAAAGGGATAAGAAAAACAGCAAAAGCAGTGATTAAGGTATACCAGTCCGCCACAAAAACATATTTGTAGTGGACTGATATATAATTATTTGATCGCCAAAAGTTCTTCCAAATTGGCAAGCCCCATAGAGAACCCCTCTCTAAAGCCTAGAGAAACAATCGTTTCAAGCTCGGCTTCACTGGCATAGGTCAGCACAATCTCTATATCGGTAGTTTCACCGTTTGCTATAAAGTTATTTTCCCAGTGTGTACTGGGCATCTCGCTGTTTGGTACGCCATTCTCGTCGGTAAACGCATCAGTAGCGCTAAAGCGCTTAAGTGGCTCGATGGTTTTATAATCGGCGCGGCAATAGTGCCTTTCGCCTTCAGGCCCCAGCATGTAGTATAGCCAGTGGCCGCCCTCGGTAAAGTCAAACTCTACCGTTACGGCTTTCCAGGGCTTGGGCGCCCACCATTCGTCAAGCAGGCGGCTATCGGTCCAGGCCTGCCAGACTTTCTCTACCGGTGCGTTAAAGCTGCGGGTTACCACAAGTGTATTGGCCGTGGCGCCTTTTACAATTTTTGTTTCGTTGTTGGGTATCATAATTGCTCATTTAAGGTTTGATAATACGTTGTCAAGTTGCGAAAATTTATCTTCCCACATTTTCCGGAATGGCTCCAGGAAGCGGTCTACCTCTTTCATTTTAACGGTATCCAGTATATAATAAATCTCCCTGCCAGATTGTTTTGGCGTTACCAGACCGCATTCCTGCAGAATAGTTACATGCCTGGAAACCGCCTGCCGTGTAGTGTCAAACTTTTCGGCCAGGGCGTTCGGGGTCATTTCCTTTTCATTCAGTAGTATCAGTATGCCCCTGCGGGTAGGGTCGGCTATGGCCTGGAACACATCCCGTCGTACAGTCGCTTTCATAAATCAAATTATATTTACAAATATAATAAATGCAACCAAACGGTTGCATAAAAGCAATGTTAAACTTTACATAATGCGGATACGCACGCGGGGGAATATGGTGTTATAGCCCTATATAAAACAAAACCTGCTGATTAGCAGGTTTTGTTTTATATAGGGCAGGAGTGAATCTTCAATTCAAAATTTAAAATATCTAATTCAAAATAATCGTCATACCTTCTCCTGCAACACCTTAATTTCATCCCTCAATTTTGCAGCCTGCATAAAGTCAAGCTCTTTAGCGGCTTTCTCCATCGATTTGCGTTTCTCGCGGATAATTTTTTCTATATCAATTTTAGACATATAAGCTGTATCCGGTTCCGCTGCAGCTTTGGGCGTATTGTCGTAGTGGTAGGATGTAATCGGGCTCTTAGTCAGTACGTTTCGCTTCACTTCCTTGCTCAACGCCACCGGTACCTTGCCGTGCTCAATATTATAATTGTGCTGTTTTTCGCGGCGGTACAGGGTTTCGTCTATGGTGCGCTGCATACTGTCGGTTACTTTATCGGCATATAAAATGGCCTTTCCATTTACATTACGCGCGGCACGGCCCACCGTTTGCACCAGCGAACGCGTATTCCTTAAAAACCCTTCCTTATCGGCATCCAGTATCGCCACAAGCGACACTTCGGGTAAGTCGAGCCCCTCACGCAGCAGGTTAACGCCTATAAGCACATCAAACAACCCGTTGCGTAAGTCCTGCATAATCTCCACACGTTCCAGCGTATCTACCTCACTGTGAATATAGCGGCACCTGATGGCAACCTTTGTCAGGTATTTGGCAAGTTCCTCGGCCATACGCTTGGTAAGGGTTGTAACGAGTGTACGCTCGTCAAGTTCCACACGCTGCTGTATCTCATCAATAAGGTCGTCTATCTGGTTGATGCTTGGGCGCACTTCTATCACCGGGTCAAGCAACCCCGTTGGGCGAATGACCTGCTCCACATATACACCGCCGCTTTTTTGCAGTTCGTAGTCTGCCGGGGTAGCGCTCACGTATACCACCTGGTTTTGGAGCGCTTCAAACTCTTCAAACTTTAGCGGGCGGTTGTCCATTGCGGCAGGCAGGCGGAAGCCGTACTCTACCAAGTTCTCCTTACGCGAGCGGTCGCCGCCATACATGGCATGCACCTGGCTCACGGTAACGTGGCTTTCGTCAATCACCATGAGGAAGTCCTTAGGGAAATAATCCAGCAGGCAGAACGGGCGTGTTCCCGGCAGCCTGCGGTCAAGATACCTTGAGTAGTTCTCAATACCAGAGCAATACCCGAGCTCGCGAATCATCTCCAGGTCAAAGTTGGTACGTTCCTCAAGTCGCTTGGCCTCAAGGTGTTTTCCAATTTCTTTAAAGTAGTCGACCTGCTTAACCAAATCCTGCTGTATCTCCCATATGGCGCCCTGAAGCACATCGGGACTGGTAACAAACATGTTGGCCGGGTAAATGTTCAGCCGGTCGTATTTTTCTACAACCTGCGATGTAACTTTATCAAAGGCTTCTATCTCTTCAATTTCATCGCCAAAAAAATGTATGCGGAATGGCTCATCGCCGTAGCTTGGGAACACTTCTACCGTATCGCCCTTAATACGAAAGGTGCCGGGCGTAAAGTCGGCCTCAGTACGGGCATACAGGCTCTGCACCAGTTTGTGCAGCAATTTAGTACGGCTTATTACCTGTCCGTTCTCTATGGAAACCACATTCTTCTGGAACTCCACCGGGTTACCAATACCGTACAGGCAGGAAACCGAAGCCACCACAAGTACGTCGCGGCGGCCGGAAAGGAGGGAAGAAGTGGTGCTTAGGCGCATCTTCTCCAGTTCCTCGTTTATCGAAAGGTCTTTTTCTATATAAGTGCCCGACGACGGTATGTAGGCTTCGGGCTGGTAGTAGTCGTAGTAGGACACAAAGTATTCTACCGCGTTATTCGGGAAAAACTGCTTAAACTCTGAATACAGCTGCGCGGCCAGGGTTTTGTTGTGGGCCAGCACCAATGTAGGCTTTTGCACTTCCTGCACCACGTTAGCCATAGTGAAGGTTTTACCCGAGCCGGTTACACCCAGCAGCGTCTGGAACGGCTCACCGGCTTTAATGCCCTGTACCAGCTGTTTTATCGCTTCGGGCTGGTCGCCTGTGGGTTTATAATCTGATACAACCTGAAATTTCATTTGCAATAGCTTTTACTACAAAGATACGGAATAGTTTGCCCCGGTACAATGGTTTAACACCTACTGTTATCCCTCCTGCGTAGGGGATATGCTTCGCCAGTTCGCAAGCTCGTGTTGCTGCAATCGGGGGCTAAAAGGGATTTGTATTTGTTTCAGTCGGGTATAGCTACTCCATCCTCCCCAGCACTTCCCCCAAATCAATCGCATTGTCAAAAAAATCAGCCCATAGGTCGCCTTTGGCTTTTACACGTTTTGGAAGCGTTTTTATGTTGTACTTTTTAAGGTTGAATTTACCGTCCAGTTCATCCCAATCCAACGGGGTGCTGGCGGTAGCGCCTTCACGCGGGCGGAGGGAGTAAGCGCAGGCCATCGTCTTACCCTTGCCGTTCTGTAAAAAGTCGAGGTACACTTTGCCAATGCGTTTTTTAGGCATACGCTCCAGGCTGGTAATATCGGGCAGGGCGTCGTGCACATGCTGGCTTATGATATGGCTAAAATCACGGCTTTGCTCGTAGGTATATTTCGGCTTTATAGGGATAAACACATGCAGCCCCTTACCTCCTGAAGTTTTTAAATAACCTTTAATACCGAGTCCATCAAGCACTTCTTTTACTTTTTTGGCGGTTGTAACTAACTCCTTACTGCCAACCTTATTCGGGTCGAGGTCAAAAATTATATAGTCAGGGTTATCGAGGCTGCCCACACGGCTGCTCCACGGGTTGATTTCGATACAGCCCAGGTTTGCCATATAGATAAGCGTATCTTTATCGTTGCAAATCAGGAACTCAATATCCTCTTTTGTAGATTCCGAATGTATTTTCTCCGTCAAAGCCCAGTCCGGCACCATACCCGCCACATTCTTTTGGAAAAAGCCTTCTTTAACAATACCATCGGGCGTGCGGCGCATGCTTTGCGGGCGGTCTTTAATGTAGGGCAAAATATATTCCGCCATGGTATCATAATACTTTATAACGTCACCTTTTGTAAGGCCCTGTTCCGGCCAAAACACTTTTTCAGGATGCGTAACAGGTACTTTATCAGTATCCCAGCCTTTTTTTGTTTTAGGGGAAACTTTTTTAGGTGCAGGTTTCATATCGCCAGTTTTTTCCTCTGTTGATTTTTTTGGCTCAGCCTTTTTTTTAGCAACGCGCTTTTCTTCTTCCATTGTTTTGTCTTTTGAAGTTTGAACAATTGGAATTTCCCGCACTACATCCTTCGCCTCCTTGTCATTACGCAGCGCTATAAAAACCGGATGGCGCAGGCTATTTGTTTCCGTCCATTCACTGTATTTAATCTGGGCTACAAGTTCGGGAGTTATCCAGTGGGCTTTGCGTTCTTCCCTTGGTACCTCTTCAAACGGTGATGTTTTACGCTCCAGTTTTTGCAGTTTTTCGTGCAGTTCTTTCAGGGAATCTTCGTTAAACCCTGTGCCTACCTTGCCGCTGTACTTCAGCTTGCCGTCTTCATAATAGCCCAGCAGCAGCGAACCAAATCCTGAACGTGAGCCTTTTGGGTCGGTAAACCCCCCAATAACCATTTCCTGTTCTTTGGTAACTTTTATTTTAAGCCAGTCTTTACTGCGTTTGTTTACATGGTAGCGGCTGTCAGCTTTTTTGGCAATAAGCCCTTCGCCCCCCTCCTTTTTTACTTTAGCCAATGCCTTTTCGCCGTTGCCAATGATGTGTCCTGAATAAATAATCTGGTCACTTTCAGGCAGCAGCGCCTTAAGTATTTTTTTGCGTTGCAGCAGGGTTAGGGGAGTGAGATCAAACCCATTAAAATAGAGTATGTCAAACACGTATATTTTTAGTTTGCCACGGTCAGGATTATCGGCGAAATACTGCAACCATTGAAAATGGCTGATGCCTTTTTCATCTTCCACCACAATTTCGCCGTCAAGGATTACATCATCTTTAATAATATCAAAAGCGTCTACCAGAGGTGCATATTTTTTATTGAACGACAGTCCGTTACGTGATACTAACTCCACCTTTTGTTTATGTATCATAACCAATGCGCGGTAACCGTCATATTTGGTTTCGTACACCCAATCGTTGCTTTCAAAAACATTATCGCCCAGTGTGGCAAGCTGTGGTTTCCATTCGTTTGGGAACGCTTTACGTTTTTTGGCATCCGCCACGTCATCTGCGGTGAAACCAACATTAGTATCGTTTTGGGTGTCCGCGCTTGTTTCAATATCACTCAGTATATCATCATGCTTTTCACGCTTGGGCGCTTCATGGTCGCTTTCCCAAACGTCCGATTTTTTATCCTCAGTTATTTCATCAAGTGTACGTTTGGTCAGCACAGATGTCTGGTCAAATTCCTTTTTATCGGCAAACTCATCTTTAGCCTTCATCAGCAGCCATTCTTTTTCCTTTCCGTGCATCTGCACCAGGTGGTAAGAACCTTTTAATTTCTCCCCGGATAATACTACTTTAATATTGCCTTCGCCGTGCATTTTACGCAGCAGCTTTTCGCTTTCGGCGACGTCATCACTGCCTTCTGCCAGGTAGGTGCCGGTATCCCAAACCATTACCGTGCCGCCGCCATACTCACCTTTGGGTATTGTACCCTCAAAGCCAATATAATCCATAGGGTGGTCCTCCACGTGCATCGCCAGCCGCTTAACCGATGGGTCGGCACTGGGGCCCTTTGGTACTGCCCAACTTACAAGCACGCCGTCAATCTCCAGCCGGAAGTCATAATGCAAATGGGATGCCGCATGCTTTTGCACTACAAAGTGCAAAGCCTTGCCGCCCTTTTTTACTTTACCCTTAGGCTCTTTCGTTTTATTAAAGTCGCGTTTCTTGTTGTAGTCGGCTAATTTCATGGCGCTTAATTTTTAATTGCGGCAAGGCTGGCCTTAAGCTGGTCCAGCAGGTCGTCTTTGGCAGCGGCGGTTTTCCGTTTCCGCGGTGCGGGAGCCGGTTTTTCACCGTCTTTTGTTTTGGCTTTTGCCTTTATCATTTTTATAAGGTCGTCTTTATACGTGTCCTTATATTTTTCGGGGTCAAAGGTATCCGTAAGCTGGTCAATAATGCTCATGGCCATATCCAGTTCCTTTTTAGAAATAGTAATATCCTTAGGGATAAGCCCGGCCTCATCAGGGTCGCGCAGTTCGTCGTTAAAGCGTATCTGTATCAGCAGTATCGCGTCTTCCTCAACCTTAAGGATACCCAGGTGCTGGGTGGTGCGCATTACAAATTTGCACAGGCCTACTTTCCCTGATTTTTTAAGCGCATCCCTAAGCAGGGCATATACTTTTTTGGCTGACTTTTCAGGCTCTATAATATAGGGTTTTTCAAGAAATTTAGAGGGAATTTCTTCTTCTTTTATAAATTCAAAAATATCTATGGTCTGCGTTTTTTCCGGTGCAATTTTCTCAAAATCACTTTTATCGATAATGATATAATCGCCATTTTCTTTGCGGTAGCCCTTGGCAATATCTTCCCACGGCACTTCTTTACCGTCTTTTTTGCATACGCGCACATACTGTATCTGGCACTTGTCTTTTTGGCGCACCATATCCAGCTCTATGCGGTGGCTTTGGGTGCCGCTGTATAATTTTATGGGGATGTTTACCAGCCCGAAGCTTATGCTCCCTTTCCAGATGGCTTTCATAATTAAGGTTTGTTTACGTTAGGGCAATCGCCAAAAAAGCGGCCCCATACAGAACCGCTCTTTAAAATTACTAATACTACTGCCTGCGTGCTAAGGTTTTAATACTACTTTCACACAGTTATCTTCTTTATTATTAAAAATGTCATACATTTTTGCCGCGTCGGTAAGCGGTACCTTGTGTGTAATAATATCATCAAGTACCACTTTTCCGGTAGCCACCAGCTCGATAAGGTGGTCTATATAGTTATGCACGGGAGCCTGCCCGCCTTTTATTTGTATGCCTTTGTCAAACCACTGGTGCAGTGGGAAGTTGTCATAAGGAGAGCCATATACCCCCAGTACCGTAACCACACCGCCACGGCGCACGGCATCAAGGCAGCGCTCCAGCACACGCATCGTTCCTATTTCGCCCTGAATTTTGTTCAGCGCTTTAGTCCATATACTGCGGTCTGCTTCCATGCCTACGGCATCTACACAAACGTCGGCTCCATAGCCTCCGGTCATACTGCGTATTTTTTCTACAGCATCGCCATCATCATAATTAATGGTTTCTACGTTGGCGGCCCTTTTTGCCATGGCAAGCCTGTAATCCTGTATATCTACGCATATTACCCTGCCGGCACCCTTAAGCCATGCCGACTTTGCTGCCATGATACCCACGGGCCCTGCGCCCCATATCACCACAGTTTCACCGCCCTTAAGCCCGGCCCAGTCGATACCGCTCCAGCCGGTAGGGAAAATATCGGTAAGGAAAAGCGCCTGCTCGTCGGTAAGGATATCCGGCACTTTACGCGGGCCATAATCGGCATAAGGTACCCGAACGTACTCTGCCTGTCCGCCGCTGTATCCTCCATAGAGGTCGGTATAGCCAAAAAGTGCGCCACCCTTGCCCTTAAGCATTTCGCCTTCAGGCCCATAATTTTCGGGGTTAGAGTTTTCGCAGTGTGTAGGCAGGCTCATGCTGCAAAAATGGCACTGCCCGCACGAGATAGGGAAAGGCACCACCACGCGGTCGCCCACTTTAAGGTTGGTAATACCGCTGCCCACCTCTTCAACAATCCCCATAAATTCATGGCCCAAAACCAGGGGTTTAGGCTGCGGGAAAAGGCCGTTATAAATGTGCAGGTCGCTTCCGCAAATAGCGGTAGACGTTACCTTTAAAATTACATCCCTGTTGTCTTCAATTGTGGGGTCGTCAACAGTGTCTACCCTAACGTCTTTAGGTTTGTGAAATACAAGTGCTTTCATATAAATTGTTTTGTGGTTTAATAATTACTCTCCCGTTTCATTGTGTGACGCATCAACAGGTTTAGATTGTGGCGAGCCTTTTTGCCTGAGGTAAATAGAAAGTACAATCATAGCAAAAATGGAAAGAAACTCGCTTTGCCAGTTCTGGAACGACTCAAACCAAAACCTGGAATCAGTTATGTACTGCCCGGCGGTTTGCATCGGTTCACCCTTAAGGGCGTTCCCGGTATTGGCATCATCAAGGCTGCCATAAAAATGCAGCACAAATGAAATAAGGAATAATAAAAAGAAGGCAATGGTAAGCGATTGCTTGTACAGCCAAAGGATGGCCCCACCTTGTTTCACAGGCCAGGGCGCGTCTTTTTTATTTGGGTCGGGTTCGCGGTCTACTTCATCAGTCCCGTCAAATTTTTTAGATTCTGAAGAGCCTTTCTGCATCAGTGAAATCGTCATCAGCACAAACATGCCCATTTGAAGGAATTCGCTTTCCCAGTTTTCAAATGTTGATTCTACAAAATGACCTGACGTAAGATAGCTCTTAAGATCAACGGAAACTGCATTATTTTCGGCTAGCTCACGATTATATTCTTCCTTCCCAAAGTATATTTGCGCTACTAATGAAAACAGGAATATTACAAAGAAGGATAGAGAAAGTGCGTTATTTTTAATAAAACTTTTCATACTTTTTTGTGGTTATAGACAAAAAACGGGGCTTCAATAAAAGCCCCGTCTTTCAACAATGCTGCCGATTACTTTACTCAACTTCACTATCATCTGCCTCGGCAGCGTCAAAGTTAATGGTGTTGTAGGCGGCCTCTGTTAGTGATAAGTCTGCTGCTTTTTCTTCTTCAAGGGTAACGTGCAGTATATTAGCTACATCATCCATGCCCAGTGTTTTTGCAAAGGCAACCAGTGTGCCGTAAGTGGCAATTTCATAGTGCTCAACTTTTTGGCTCGCGGCTATAATTCCTGCATCGCGCACGGCGCCCACTTCGGTGCTTTCCATAATGTCCTGTCCTTCTTTAATCAGGCCATCCATAGCTTCACATTTTTTGGCTACCGCTTTTTTACCTATAATTTCAAATACCTGCTCCAGCCTTGCTATTTGCTCTTCTGTTTCAGAAAGGTGGCTGGTAAGGCCGTCGATAAGGTTTTGGTTAGTGGCATTTTTAGCCATTTTAGGCAATGCTTTGGTAAGCGCCTTCTCTGCCCAGTAAATATCTTTCAGGCTGTCTTCAAACAATTCTGCCAGTCCTTCTGCGGCTGTAGATTTTGCTTTAACTTTGCCTCTTGAGGTGCCCGGTGTAGATTTTGTAGCAGTTGCAGCTTTTGAAGCTGTAGTTTTTGTTGCCGTAGTTTTAGCAGCGGCTGGTTTTGCAGGTGATTTTGTTGCTGTTTTCATATAATGTTTTTTTTGATAAGGTATGTTTCTTTATCAGTGTTAATCAAAATTAGCAATATCGCCTACGTGCCGTTCCTAACGAAATCTTAAATATAAACCCTGTAACAATAGTTTAACTACCAGTGTAATACATTACCTATAATAACCCTTATTAATTAAGATAACTTATGAAAAAAGCCTTTGAGCCGGTTGCGGATTACAAAAGTACTGTGCTTATACTGGGTACAATGCCGGGTGAAAAATCGTTGCAACTACAGGAATATTATGGTAACAGGGGCAACCAGTTCTGGCGTATTATGTTTGCGGTATTTAATGAACCGCTAAACCCGGTATATCCTGAAAAGCTTCGCCTGCTTAAAAAAAACAACATTGCACTGTGGGATGTGCTGCAATACTGCGAGCGTGAAGGCAGCCTGGACAGTAATATTAAGAATGAAATACCTAATGATTTTGACGCGTTTTACAGGCAGCATCCAAATATTACAACGGTGTTTTTTTCAAGCAAGAATGCCGCCGCTTATTATGATAAATATGTAGGGCGCAAACCCGGTATAACCTATATAGCGTTGCCTTCGCCAAGCGGCGCTAACGCCAGTATGCCCTATAATAAAAAGCTTGAAATCTGGAAAGAGCATATTTTAGGAATAAAAATCTTATAACAATTTATGTAATGTGTTGTAAGAAAATGCGTGCTATCATTTGGCAATAAATATTATATTTGGCAACCAGAGTTAAACAACAATCCACATGAAAAAAACAATACTACTACTTGTTTGTGTGTTCTATACCCTTTCGGTGTTATCACAGGGCAATAATTTTGCCGTTTTAAACGGTAAATTAATTTGGGAGAGCGTTATAATCAGCCAGGAAACTAATATCCCGGCAGTAGTGGCAACGCACACAAAACTTGCCATAACCGGTACTGAAGGAAATATATATAAAGGTAAAGCTACCGGCCTTAGCAGCTCATGCGGCGATACATCTAAAATATTGGAGCGTGAATACAATTTTAATTTTGAAATTGAATTATCTGAAAGCAAATACCGTATAACCGTTACCGATATTGTTTTTACAGGAAAGGGCGGGGGAAGGGCAGAAGCCTTTTATATTGATAAATATGGCAGCGAACGCTTGCCTGCAACCGCAGGGGCTGACCTTGCATGCCTTGATGCATATTTTACTAAGCTGTTTACCATGACCAGAGTTTATAAAACAAAATCTTGATATTTATTAACCAGTAAATTAACATTGCATTACATTTTTTTTCATATCTTTAGCATGGTAGAAAAATGTAACTTTACTATTGCCCTTAACTATTTTTTTGATGAAAAATAAAGCATAACAAAAAGGAAACTGAAAATTCCTTTTTTACGTAGGTAATTACACCATAAAAAAACGCAAAGGAATATGAAACTTTTTAGCCTTATTCTATCAGTCTTAGCCCTGGTTGTAACAATAGTTACATTAACCGCAGATTTTCCTGACCTTAACACTTTAGATAACATTATATACCTGGGTCTTATGGTATTGCTTTTAGCGATAAGTACAGTAGGTATATTGCTAAACCTTCCCGAAGTTTCGAGGGTGCACCACCGGTACAGGATATCCTGAAAAGTAAACATAAAAAGCCCGGATAAAATAACTATCCGGGCTTTTTATGTTTTACCTTAAAGGCTATATATCATCAAAATTAATGTCGGTAAAGTTTTCGGCTACTTCTGCCGTTTCAGGCCTTTCACCAAAAAGTTTCCTGAAATCTTTCTGGTGCCTTTCAGATATTACTTCTTCCCCTTTGTGGGTGAGTACAAAATCGGTCATTTCGTCCAGAATTTCCTTAAAAGAAATAAAGTCTTCCTTGTATAGGTAAATTTTGTGCTTTTTAAAGTGGAATGACCCGTCATCCTCGGTAAACTTTTTACTTTCGGTAATAGTTATGTAGTAATCGTCGGCCTTTGTAGCCCTTACATCAAAGAAGTATGTCCTTCTCCCAGCCCTTAAAACTTTAGAAAAGATTTCTTCCTTTTCAAGCATGTCATGTTCCCTCATAATCCTATGTACTTTTAATGGTTTATGTAGCAATCAAAAATCCAAAAAAAATCTTAATAAAACAACAATTTACAGCATTTCTTTTTCAGCAAGCTGTAACATATATAATTCTTTATAGTATCCGTTGTGCGCTATCAACTGATTATGAGTGCCTGATTCGGTTATTTTACCGTCTTCCAGCACTAAAATAGTGTCGGCGTTTTTAGCCGATGACACCCTGTGGCTCACAATAATAGTAGTTTTATCCCTGCAAAAATCGCGCAGGTTGTTTAGTATCGTTTCCTCGGTTTCGGTATCTACTGCGCTAAGGCAGTCGTCCAGCAGCAGTATAGGTGCGTTTTTTATCATGGCCCGCGCTATAGATACCCGTTGTTTTTGCCCTCCGGATAGGGTTATGCCCCTCTCTCCCAGTATGGTTTCATACTGGTGGGTAAAGCCCTCTATATTATGGTGCACAGCCGCCTTTTTAGATACGGTTACAACCTCATCATCAGTAGCGTCTTCTTTGCCAAAGCGGATGTTGTTTTTTATGCTGTCGCTAAACAAAAATGCGTCCTGGGGTACAAAGCCTATACTGTTTCGCAGGTCATACAGGTTTACATCTTTTACATTTTCGCCATCAATTTTTATCGTTCCGGATGTTGCATCATACAGCCGGCTTATAAGGCTTAGCAGGGTGCTTTTACCCGAACCCGTACGCCCCAGTATAGCCAGGGTTTGGCCCTTGTTTAAGCTAAATGATACATTTTTTAAAGCCTCGATATTAGTATCCTCATAAGTAAAGCTTACATTTTCAAAAGCTATATTGCCCAGTACGGCGGTGTGTCCGGCAGCGCTGTTCTGTATATCCGGCTCGGTTTTTAAAAACTCATTAATACGTTTTTGCGATGCTTCGGCTTCCTGCACCATACCCGATATCCACCCCAGCGAGGCCACCGGCCAGGTAAGCATGTTTATGTAGAGTATAAACTCGGCTATGGTGCCTATATCGGCTATGGTGCCATTTACATACATATTGCCACCCACCAGTATAACCACCAGGTTGCTTATGCCTATTAACAGTACCATAAGCGGGCCAAAGAGGGCATTAACGAATGCCAGGCTCATGTTCATTTTCTTATTTTCGCGCGACAGGGCTGTAAACCCGGCTTCTTTCTGGCCTTCAAGGGCATACGCTTTTGTAACACGTATACCGCTAAACATTTCCTGGCTAAAGGTAGAAAGTCGCGACAGGTTTTGCTGGGTAAGGGTACTGCGGCGGTTTATTTCTTTACTTACCCAAAATATGCTGTAAGCAAGCAGTGGCAATGGCACTACCGTATATAGCGTTAGCTTGGGCGATATTAATATCATTTGCGTAAGTATTACTATAAAGAGTATGAGCATGTTTAAGGCATACATTATTGCAGGGCCTACATACTGCCGTACTTTATTTACGTCTTCGCTTATGCGGTTCATAAGGTCGCCGGTGCGGTTGCGCTTATAAAAGCTTTGCGACAGGTTTTCGTAATGCCTGAAAATATCATTTTTTAGGTCAAACTCTATGTGGCGCGACATTACAATTAAGGTTTGCCTCATAAAAAAGGTAAGGATCCCCTTTAAGAGCGTTGCGCCCAGTATAATCATGATGCTTGTAAACAAAACGTCCTTTACGCCATCCGCGCTCATTTCCCCTTTGGTATACTTTTCAATTGCAGTAACTGAATCGCCAATTTCAGTGGGTGTAAAAAGTGAGAACAATTGTGAGGCAACAGTAATAATTATGCCTAAAAGGAATTGAAATTTATATTTGGCGAAATATTTATTCAGGTATTGTAATTCTTTCATTCTTTCTTAGCGTAAGGTTACTAAACCTTAAACGTGGTGTTAAAATTTATTGGATATTTTATAACGTATTGTAATAATATAGTACTTAAAATTGAATAAACCACAAAAATTACCTATCTAATCAGCTTTTAATAATAAAATGTTTAAATTTGTACCGGGTTTTTGAATTATTATTCAAATTTAAAAAATACATTATGATAGCAGAAGTTGTTACCCCTGATGAACTTTCTAAAATTGCCCCGGTATTTGGGCAGCCATCCTTCAACAATCATGAACAGGTTGTTTTTTGCCACGACAAAGATACTGGTTTAAAAGCAATAATAGGCATACACAACACAGTTTTGGGGCCTGCGCTTGGCGGAACCCGTATGTGGAATTATACTAACGAAGGTGAGGCGCTTAATGACGTATTGAGGCTTTCAAGGGGAATGACCTATAAATCGGCCATATCGGGCTTAAACCTGGGTGGCGGTAAAGCTGTTATAATTGGCAATGCCCAGACAGATAAAACCCCTGAGCTTATTACACGATTTGGCAAGTTTGTTAACTCTCTAAGCGGCAACTATATTACAGCTGAGGACGTGGGCACCACAACCGCAGATATGGACCTTATACGCGATGTTACCCCTTATGTAACCGGGATATCAGAAAGCAGGGGCGGCTCAGGCAACCCAAGCCCGGTAACCGCTTACGGTGTATATATGGGTATGAAGGCGGCTGCAATGCACCGCTTTGGCTCGGCTAACCTGGCCGGCAAAAAAATACTGGTACAGGGTACCGGCCATGTGGGCGAAACCCTTATCAGCTACCTTGTTAAAGAAGGCGCGCTACTACAGATAAGCGATATTAATGAACAGCGCATGGCCGATGTGGCCGCTAAATATGGCGTGGGTATATTTACCGGAGACGACCTTTATAGTGCCGAGGTAGATATTTATTCACCATGTGCCCTGGGTGCTACAATAAACGATACTACTATCAATAAGATAAAAGCTAAGGTAATAGCCGGTGCGGCAAACAACCAGCTGGCTGTAGAAAATGTGCACGGCAGGTTGCTGATGGAAAAGGGTATTGCATATGCACCTGATTTCCTTATAAATGCTGGCGGTATTATAAATGTATATGGCGAAATAGCGGGTTACGGTAAAGAGGAAGGGCTTAAGCGTACCGAAAACATATACAACACCACGCTGGAGATTTTTTATGAAGCCGAAGCTAACGGCATCACTACAAATGAAGCTGCTATGAGGATAGCGCAAAGGCGCATTGATGACAGAAAAAAAGAAATAGCGAAATAATTAGCGCAAAAAAATATTATTCTTAATTTTGCGGGCGAAAGTAAACCACTTTCGCCCTTATAATTTTTTAAAGTTCTTATTTCCGGATGTTAAACAGGAGACATATTCGTGTTAAGGTAATGCAGAGCATTTATGCCATGCACCAAAATAATTCAGACAACATGGATAAGGAAGAAAAATTCCTTTTCCACAGTATAGAAAACATCCGCGACCTCTACCTTATAGTAGTGTCGGCGCTTGTTGAATTAAAGAAGGCTGAAGAGGACTTTATAGAAAAATCGCAGAAAAAACACCTGGCTACCGCCGAAGACCGCAACCCAAACCGCAAGTTTACCGAAAACGCGGTGCTTAAGCTGCTTGATGAAAGCAACGCGCTGAGTATAGGGCTTGCTGACCGCAAAATAAATAACTGGAAGCAGAACGACGACTATATATTACTGCTTCTGGACGCTGTAAAAAGCAGCGACATTTACAGTGCGTATATGCAAACCCGTGAAACTGATTATGAGCGGGACCGTACTTTTATTGCAGACCTGTTTGATGAAGTGATAGCGCCAAACGAAAAGCTGTATGATTACCTGGAAGATTATAGGCTTACCTTTGTAGATGATATTCCACTGGTTAATACCCTTATAAGTAAACAGCTCAGGGCCATTACGGCAGAAGGGCGCGATGCTTTTTTTGTACCTAAGGTATATAAGGATGCCGATGATAAGGACTTTGTGCGCGACCTGTTTCGCAAAACAGTGCTTAATGATGCCGAGCTGGCTAAAGAGTTTATTGATAAAACGCCTAACTGGGATACCGATCGTATAGCAGAGATAGATACTATAATCCTGAAAATGGCAATATGTGAGTTCCTTAAGTTCCCATCTATACCCGTTAAGGTTACCATAAATGAATATCTTGAAATAGCGAAGGAGTATAGTACCCCAAAAAGCAGTATATTTATCAACGGAATATTAGATAACCTTGTAAAGGAATACCAGCTGTCTAACAGGATGGTAAAAGCCGGCAGGGGATTAATGTAAAACAAATTAAGATTTTAAAGTTATGATAAAAAAATCATGGGCCATTATAGCCATGGCATCGTTACTACTGGCATCTTGCAAAGAAAATGCGGCACTAAGCATTGATGATGAAACTGCTAAAAAAGCAGAAATAGCGCACGCTGATGCCGGGAAAATGCCGGTAATAAAGTTTGCCGAGCCTGAATTTGACTTTGGTACCATCAAGCAGGGAGACAAAGTAGAGCACACGTTTAAATTTACTAATGAAGGTACGGCCGACCTTATAATTTCTGATGCTAAGGCAAGCTGTGGCTGTACTGTACCAGACTGGACTAAAGATCCGGTAGCGCCTGGTAAAGATGGTGAAGTACACGTAGTATTTAACTCAGCAGGAAAAAGCGGCGAAGTTTCTAAAACGGTAACGCTAACACTAAACACCGAAAAAGGCAGTGAAACAGTGAGCTTTAAAGCCAATATTAAAACCGACGGTATAGGCGCAGTGCCTGCCTCACACTAATAAACACACATAATGGGAGAATTACAAACGCCAATTATGCTGGGGTTAATGATAGTAGTATTTTACTTTTTCATGATACGCCCCCAGCAAAAGAAAGCCAAACAGGAAAAAGAATTTGAAAGCGCGCTTAAAGTAGGCGACAGGGTTATTACTAAAAGTGGGATACACGGAAGGATAGCCGAACTTGCAGAAGGCAGCGTTGTTATAGAAACAATGGCCGGTAAAATAAAGTTTGAGCGTGCGGCAATATCGCCGGAGCTTACGCAAAAGCTTAACGCACCTGCCGTAACAAAATAAAAAAAATCCCGCAGTTGCGGGATTTTTTGTGTTTTTTCTACCACAAAGGCACAAAGATTTCACAAGGTGCACTATGAAAACCGTTTTGCGAAAGAACACAAAGCTTTGTGTCTCTTTGGACTGGCTTTTATAACATCCAGCTTTGTGTTCTTGGTGAAATCTTTGTGCCTTTGTGGTAAAAAAATAAACTTCACAACACCAACTCCCTGAAAAGTTGTGCAACCTTTTCTTCAGGCTCAAAACACAAGCCGGGGTGGGGCCGCGAGGTTTGAATAACCGAACTGCGCACTGCCGTAAGCCACCGGAACCGCTCGGCTGTTTCAAGCTGGGCTATGGGGCCGCCATCTTTAGCGCCGTGTGCTATCCGCGCGAATGATTCTATGTTTTTTGTAATCTGGTAAAGGTCGGCATCCTTATCCAGGCAAAGTATTTTGGCAGCATTTATTTCAAACAGCACTTTTACAAAACGCCTGGGCTTGCAAAATACTATTACCCCCACATTTACAAATTCTTCACGTTCTACCCTGGGCACTACGCGAAGTACTGCATACTCATATAAGTGCCTCTCTTGCATGTTGTGCCTGTTTTATAAAAATATCAGAATTGTTTAATCGCAGCATTAGGAACTTGATATACACTTCTCGTATTTGCTGCGGGGTTTGTTCCATGCCTTCCCATTGCAGC
Organism: Flavobacterium sp. RHBU_24; assembly: GCF_046613695.1. Lineage (NCBI taxonomy): Bacteria > Pseudomonadati > Bacteroidota > Flavobacteriia > Flavobacteriales > Flavobacteriaceae > Flavobacterium > Flavobacterium sp. RHBU_24. The sequence continues at coordinate 96,624 of NZ_JBKJHD010000003.1, forward strand.
CACTCATCGGGCAACAGGGCCACTATAGCGCGTATCTTTTCTTCGGTAAGCAGTGCTTTAAATTCGGCATCCACTTCTTCCAGCAATGTGGCTTGTGGCAGCAGTACATGGTCTTTAACCAGGGTAAAAGGCACTAATGCGTGTTTCTCCGGCTCAGTAAACGAGTGGTGAAAATAGAATGAAGCGCCGTGGTCTATCAGCCACAGTTCTTTATGCCACATCAGCATATTGGTATTGCGGAAGGTGCGGTCTACATTAGTGGTATAGGCATCCAGCCACACAATTTGTGAGGCAAGCTTAGGCGCTACCGTGGTAACCACAGGGTCAAAGTTTATGGCGCCGCTCAGGTAATGCAGGGCCAGGTTAAGCCCCTGGCTGTGTTGCAGCAGGTCCTGTATTTCCTCATCGGCTTCGGTACGGCCAAAGGCTTCATCAAGGTGGGCATACACCAGCTCCGGTACGGGCAGGCCCAGCGCGCGGGCAATTTCGCCACCCAGCAGTTCGGCTATCAGCGCTTTGGTGCCATGCCCAGCGCCCTTAAATTTAAGTACATAGTTAAAATCGTCGTCTGCCTCGGCCAGGGCCGGTAGTGAGCCGCCTTCCCGTAGCGGCGTTATATAGCGCGTAACGGTAACGGTGCGCAAGGTGGGGATATTTTCCATAAATGAACTCCAAAATTGAAATGTAAATTTACGGTTTTGGATTTAAAGATGCGCTTAGTTTCACTTTTATAAAAGAGTGATTAAATTTGCGTATGACAAAAATACTCCTACTATCAGATACCCATAGTTATATTGACGATACCATATTAAAATATGCCCGTCTTGCCGATGAAGTTTGGCATGCCGGCGACATAGGCGACCTAAGCGTAACCGATGCCATAAAGGCTTTAAAACCCCTGAGGGCAGTGTACGGCAATATAGATGATGCTAAGGCCCGGCTGGAGTTTCCGCTTCATAACCGGTTTATGTGCGAAGGGGTAGACGTATGGATAACCCATATAGGAGGCTATCCCGGAAAATACAGCCCGGCCATACGGCAGGAGTTGCAGATGAACCCGCCCAAGCTGTTTATCTGCGGACACTCGCACATCCTAAAAGTACAGTACGACCAAAAGCTGGGCCTGCTGCACATGAACCCCGGCGCGGCGGGCACGCACGGTTTTCAGCAGGTGCGTAGCATGCTGCGTTTTGATATTGACGGCGATAAAATTCAGAACCTTGAAGTGGTAGAAATGGCTAAAAAGCTATAGCTTAAGGAAAATAAAAGGCTACATTGCAGCTAACAACAGCAATGGTTTTATTACAGGTGACAAAAATCATAAAAGGTTGTTTCATGAATAATTAAATTCGTGAAAAATAATGATACCAAATGAAAGTAGCTTTTTTTTCAGCAAAACCTTACGACAGGGTTTTCTTCGACCGGTTCAATATCAATAGCGATGTTGTTATACAATATTATGAAACCCACCTGGGCCCTCATATAATAAATGCGATAGCAGATGTTTTTGCAGTATGTGTATTTGTAAACGATAAGCTTACCGCGCCGGTAATTGAGGTACTCGCGGCAAAGGGGGTAAAGCTTATAGCCCTGCGCTGCGCAGGTTTTAACAATGTAGACCTTGATGCGGCTAAAAAATACGGCATACGGGTATGCCGCGTACCGGCTTATTCGCCGGAGGCTGTTGCAGAACATGCTGTTGCCATGCTCCTCACACTTAACCGCAAAACCCACAAAGCATACAACAGGGTGCGCGAACAAAATTTTTCGCTTACCGGGCTGCTGGGATTTAACCTGCACGGAAAAACGGTGGGGGTAATAGGTACCGGCAAGATAGGCAAGGCGTTCTGTAAAATAATGCTGGGCTTTGGGTGCAGTGTTATTGCCTATGATATTTACCCGCATGATGATTTACAACAGGGCGGGGTAACGTATACGGCTTTAGATACGTTATTTGAGCAGGCTGATATTGTATCGCTGCACTGCCCGCTAACGCCGGACAACCATTATATGATAAATGCCGCTACGTTATCTAAAATGAAAAAAGGCGTGGTGCTTATAAACACCAGCAGGGGAGGGCTGGTGTGCACAACCGATATTATAGACGGGCTTAAAAACAGGCAGGTGGGCGCGCTGGGCATTGACGTATATGAGCAGGAGGAAAAACTGTTTTTTCGCGACCTTTCAGAAAATATTATTGAAGACGATACCATACAACGCCTTATGAGTTTCCCTAATGTGCTGGTAACCGCGCACCAGGCGTTTTTTACCGAAGAGGCGCTTAGCGAAATTGCCCAGATAACTTTGGGCAGCATTTATCATTTTTTAAATGGCACGGAGCCAGCCGCCGCTGTGGTGTTAGTATAAGTACCGCAAGATACCTGCCATTCATCGCCATACTTTTGCTAATCGTCTAAAAATGAATATTAGTGCTCAATAAGCAGCGTATATTTGCCATGTAATCCTTAAGAGAGTACATACAGATACAGGTATTACACGTAGAATTTTTTGATAATGTTTTTTTTGTTGATTGGTTTATAAAACGCTCCAGGGCTACCCGGCTCATGGGGCGTTTTAGTTTTTAGTACTATAATCAGATAAATAGCCGTATAAAAAAAATCCGGGTGGCAACCCGGATTTTTACGCACTAATAAACTAAGTTAAAAGGTTTATCTCAGCCGGTCGGCAGATTTTACGAGATTTTCATCCTTCCTGATAGCCCTGTTTGCAAGGCTTAATAAAACGATAGAAACAAGAGGGAGAGCCATCCCAATACCCTTCTCAGAAACCTCTGTATAGGCCTCTCCGGATACATTTAACGACCGGTATATAAATAAACCCAATAAAATAAAATTCAAAATTATGTTCAGCCTGCCAAAAACAAACTGGTTTTTTCTTTTCTTATAACTAAAAATGCTCATAATGCTTAATACGGCACTAAAAGCAAACAGAAACACATAGGCCAGGTTGCTGTATACCGTTACCTCTTCGCCATTTCTAAGCGTATACAGGGGTAAAAAAGCGGGCAGTATACCACTTGAAATAACAGCCAGTAACAGGTATATGCTTTGTATTCTCTGTATCATCAGTACTTAATTGCAGCACAAAATTATGTTTTCTTTTTAAAAAAATACTATTGTATAGTAAAAATTTATTTGTATTATTGCACTACAAAACCGCAAGTACTTCATACTGCGAAAGTATGGTTACCAAAAAATTCCACATTTTTCCCTTACTGCATTTTTTGAATTAGCCTAATTAACTATATAAGTATACATGTTTGATATTTCTGAATTAAAAGAAATGAAGCTGCCCGAGCTTCAGGAGATCGCGAAGAAAGCGAAGGTTAGTAAATTCAGGGGGTTTAAAAAAGACGAGCTTATTTACCAGATACTCGACCACCAGGCAGCTAACCCTGCGCAGGCAATAACCCTGTTTGAACCCACAGAAACTGAAGCTACAGTAGCCCAGGCCGCTGATGATGCGGAAGCCGCCCCGAAAGCTAAAAGGGCACGCATAGCAAAAACTGAAAAGCCAAAAAACGGCCGCCCGGTAAACCCATTTAAGGATGAACCCGCCCGGGCGGAAGCAGCCCCTGAAGATGTAGCCGCCATTGCCGCAGATGAAGCCGCTGCCACGGATGACGCAGTAGCTGTTCCTAAAAAGAAAACGGTAATAACAAAACAACAAGATGCTGTAAAAAGCGAAGTTGCCCAGGAAACTGCCACGCCCAAGGTTCAGGCAACCCCTACGCAACCATTAGCCCCGGCTAATGAGGTAACTGAGCAAATTATAAAAGCCCCTGCCGCCCGAAATATAATACAAAAAGAAGACAGGAGGCCACAACCCCTTACGGATAACAAGCCAAAACCGGCCCGCCCGCCCATGACGGAAGAAGAGCGCCGTGCCCAGATAGAGCGTGCAAACGCTAACAACCCTAACCACCCAAGCTATAAAAAACGAATGGCTGAACTAAACGCGAATGCAGACGAGCAGCCTAGTAAAGCCGGCCCTCAAAAAGACCTGAGGGAACCGAGAGTACAAAAAGAAACCAGGGAACCCGCTGAACCTAAACAGCAAAAGGAACCTAACTATCGCGAAGCGGATTATGAATTTGACGGTATTATAGAAAGCGAAGGCGTACTGGAAATGATGCCTGATGGCTACGGTTTCCTGCGTTCGTCTGATTATAATTACCTGGCTTCTCCGGATGATATTTACCTTTCAAACTCGCAGATACGCCTTTTTGGCCTAAAAACCGGCGATACCGTAAAAGGTGTGGTACGCCCGCCTAAGGAAGGTGAAAAATACTTCCCTCTGGTGCGTGTGCTTAAAATAAACGGCCACGACCCGCAGGTAGTGCGCGACAGGGTTTCGTTTGAACACCTTACACCCCTGTTTCCCGAAGAAAAATTTAACCTTGCCGATAAGCAAAGTACCATATCTACCCGGATTATCGATTTGTTTTCGCCAATAGGCAAGGGGCAGAGGGGCATGATTGTAGCCCAGCCTAAAACGGGTAAAACAATGCTCCTTAAAGATATAGCTAACTCTATAGCGGCTAACCACCCTGAAGTGTACCTTATTGTACTGCTGATAGACGAAAGGCCGGAAGAAGTTACCGATATGCAGCGCAGTGTAAGGGGAGAGGTTATTGCCTCAACTTTTGACGAGCCTGCAGACCGCCACGTAAAAGTGGCCAATATAGTGCTTGAAAAAGCCAAGCGCCTTGTAGAGTGCGGCCACGATGTGGTAATATTACTTGACTCTATAACCCGCCTCGCCAGGGCTTACAACACGGTGCAGCCTGCATCGGGTAAAGTACTGAGTGGTGGTGTAGACGCTAATGCGCTTCAAAAACCAAAACGTTTCTTTGGGGCGGCCCGAAATATTGAGGGCGGCGGTTCGCTTAGTATTATTGCTACGGCACTTACCGAAACCGGCTCTAAAATGGATGAGGTTATTTTTGAAGAATTTAAAGGTACCGGTAACATGGAGTTACAGCTTGACCGTAAGATTGCTAACAGGCGTATTTTCCCTGCTATCGACCTTACCTCTTCGAGCACGCGCCGTGATGACCTGCTCCTTGACGAAAAAACCATACAGCGCATGTGGATAATGCGTAAATACCTTGCTGACATGAACCCTGTAGAGGCTATGGATTTTATAAACGACCGTTTCAGGAAAACCCGCAACAATGCTGATTTTTTAATGAGCATGAACGATTAATAGCCGTAAGCTGAAAAAACATACGTATAAAACAGGGGCAGTATAAAAGCGGCCCCTGTTTTTTTATGCCTTTTTTTATGCTAATTTAACCCGGTTAGAAATATTGTAATATAATAATTTGCATTAACTAAATCGTTTGCTTTATTTTACTCTATCATTTCACATAACCATCATCTATGTACAAAATCAGCTTGTTGTTTGCCTTATTAGCAACACAATTAGTATCAGCCCAGCAAAACGAGTGGGAAAAGCCGCAGCTATTAGACCGGAATAAACTGCCGGGGCACGAAAAATTTATAGTTTATAACAGCAAAGAAACTGCCCTTGCACAAAACCCTGAAGCTTCTCCCTACTACAAAAGCCTTAACGGAATCTGGAAGTTTAACGTAGTAAAAACCCCGGCAGAACGGCCTCAGGATTTTTTTATCCCAAACTTTGATGATCGCAACTGGAAAGAAATGCCGGTGCCCAGCAACTGGGAAATGCAGGGATATGACATTCCAATATATACCAATATGGTATACCCTTTCCCTAAAAATCCACCGTTTATAGATGGTAAATACAACCCCGTGGGCAGCTACCGTAAAACCTTTACCGTGCCGGCCAACTGGGACGGCAGGGAAATAATACTGCATTTTGGCTCCATAACCGGCTATGCGCGTGTTTTCCTTAACGGGAAAGAAGTTGGCATGACCAAAGCCAGTAAAACCCCGGCGGAGTTTGATATTACAAATTTTTTACAAAAGGGGGAAAATTTGCTGGCCGTGCAGGTATTCCGCTGGCATGATGGGTCGTACCTTGAAGACCAGGATTTTTGGCGCCTCACAGGCATAGAGCGCGATGTGTGGATGCAGGCGCTGCCATTGGTCACGGTTTGGGATTATACTATTACATCAAATCTTGATGATGCCTATGAAAATGGTATTTTTAACGCTGTAGTAGATATAAAAAAATATATAAAAATCCATCCTGCAACCAAGTTAACGTTTTCATTGCTTGATCCGGCTGGAAAAGAGGTTTATAGTGAAACTAAAAAAATTGACACGGAAGTTAGCAGGCTTAATTTTACCACTACCCTTAAGTACGTGCAAAAATGGAGCCCCGAAACTCCTAACCTGTACCGCTATACCATTGGATGGCAGGGAGAAAAAGGCGGGAATGAGTTCGTTTCGGGCTATACAGGCTTCCGCAAGGTAGAGATAAAAGATGCCCAGCTTATGGTAAACGGTAAGGCAATAATGGTAAAAGGCGTTAACATCCATGAGCATGACCCCATTAACGGCCACGTTCCAAACCGTGAGCTAATGATAAAGGACCTTGCCCTGATGAAGCAAAACAACATCAACACCATACGGATGTGCCACTACCCGCATGAGCCTTATTTTTATGAGCTTTGCGATAAGTATGGCTTTTTTGTTGTAGATGAGGCCAATATAGAAAGCCACGGTTTTGGCGCGGAAAGCTACATATCAGATGAATCTAAATTAGTGCACCCTGCCTATCAGCCGCAGTGGGCGGCCGCTCACCTTGACAGGATAGGCCGTATGGTAGCCATTAATAAAAACCACCCCTCTGTAATTATATGGAGTATGGGTAACGAATGCGGTAACGGGCCGGTATTTTATGATGCTTATAAGTGGCTGAAACAAACCGACCCATTACGCCCGGTTATGTTTGAGCAGGCCATGGAAAATACCGATACCGATATTGTAGCGCCCATGTATCCTGCCATACAGTACATGAAAGCCTATGCCGCAAGCGACAAAAAAAGGCCGTTCATCATGTGCGAATACAGCCATGCCATGGGCAATAGTAACGGCAACTTTAAAGAATATTTTGATATTATAGCCACCAGCCCTAAAATGCAGGGCGGCTGTATATGGGATTGGGTAGACCAGGGCATGACCACCCATGATGCTAACGGTGTAGAATTTTTAGCCTATGGCGGCGACCTTGGTGGTAAAGACCTGTATAACGATGAAAATTTTTGTGCCAACGGGTTGGTTAATGCAAACCGCATACCGCACCCGGGCCTTTTTGAGGTAAAACAGGTATACCAGGATATTAGTTTTGATTTTAAAGACAATGCTGTCATTGTAAAAAACAACTACCAGTATACTAATCTTGATGCCTTCACTTTTAAGTGGATATTGCTGCGCGACGGCATAAAATTCCAGGAGGGTAATTTTACAGCCAATACGGTGCCGGGCAAGGAGACTAAAATTCCGCTTACGCTGGATACGGCAGACAACAGCGAATATTACCTTAGTGTCTATGCATATACTAAAACGGCAACTGATCTGGTTCCGGCGGGCCATGAGCAAGCGCGTGCAGAGTTTAAGCTGGGCAACGGCGATTTCTTTTCAGCCCAAACCCCTGATGAGGGTAAGCTAAGCTATAAGCAAAAAGGTAGTACTCTTACCTTTACCGCAAACGGTGTTTCAGGGAGCTTTGATTTGGCAAAAGGGGTGCTCACAAGCTATAAAAGAAATGGCGATACAACCGAACCCCTGAATGGTTTCCCCACGCCTTACTTTTGGCGTGCGCCCACGGATAACGATTATGGCAGCAAAAGCCAGGAAAAGCTTAGGGTATGGAAAGATGCGCACAGTAACCCTAAAGTAGAAAAAGTTACAGTAGGCAAAAAAACAGCCGAAGGTATTGCCATAGATGTAAAATACCTGCTTAACAGCGCTAACGTTCCGTATATGGTAACATATCTTATACAAAACGACGGGGATATTAAAGTAACCGCACGTATAGACAAAACAGGTACAACACTGCCGGAGCTGCCACGCTTTGGTATGCGCATGACACTGCCGGGCGCTTATGGAAACCTGCAGTATTACGGCCGTGGCCCATGGGAAAACTACAGCGACCGCAATTTCTCTTCGTTTATGGGTACATATAAAGATAAGGTGGCAAACCAGTTTACGTGGGGCTATATACGCCCGCAGGAATGCGGAAACAAAACCGATGCCCGCTGGATAAAGCTAACCAATGGCGTGGGCACGGGCCTTACCATAACCGGGGCGCAGCCGCTTAGTTTCAGCGCGCTTAATGTAAGTGCAGAAAGCCTGGACGCGGGTATCAAAAAAAGCCAGACGCATACTAACGATGTGCACCCGGAAGATAAAGTATACCTTATGGTAGATATGGCGCAGCGCGGCGTGGGCGGCGATAACAGCTGGGGCGCACTACCGCACGAACAATACAGGCTTTCCGCCGACATTTATATCTACAGCTATACGCTTAGCCTGAATAACGGGTAAGCAGGCTTCACATAATGAAAAATATTTTACCGATGAAAATCGCAACCGCTTACACGCGCCTTTATATAGTATTACTGATGTCCGTTTTTATATTGGGAGGCTGTTCGTCAACATCCAACACCTCGTCTCCCAGGCAAACGGTACAGCTTAAAAATGGCTGGAAGTTTTCTAAAGGGCAAAATGAAAATGCCTGGCAAACCGGTTTTAACGATTCCGGGTGGGAGGCCGTAACCGTGCCGCACGACTGGGCTATTTACGGGCCATTCGACAAAAAATGGGACATGCAAAGTGTAGCCATTACGCAAAATGGCGAAACCGAAGCCACCGAAAAAACAGGACGTACAGGTGCATTGCCGCACATAGGCACAGGCTGGTACCGTAAAACCTTTACGCTCCCCGAGTTTAAAGCAGGTAAAAAAGCGCTGCTTGTTTTTGAAGGCGCCATGAGTGAACCGCAGGTATACCTTAACGGTAAAAAAGTAGGGGAGTGGGCCTACGGCTATGCTTACTTCTACATAGATATTACTAAAGATTTAAAGCCGGGGCAGCAAAACGTGCTTGCGGTGCAGCTTTCCAACAAAGAGTTTTCGTCACGTTGGTATCCCGGAGCAGGACTTTACCGAAAAGTAAACATCATTATAAAAAATGAAGAAAGTTTTGAGCAGTGGAGTACCTATATTACTACTCCCACCATTGCCAGCAATGCCGCAACCATAAACATTAAAACCACGGCTACAGGCAATGGCATTTTTTTAGATACAAAAATACTTGACGCTACAGGTAAAGTGGTGGCAACACATACAAGCGATGCAATAGGCAACAGCTTTGAGCAAAATATAGTAGTGCCGGAGCCCAACCTCTGGAGCCCTGAAACACCGTACTTATATACAGCGGTTACACAATTGTATGCAGGCGGTGTTTTAAAAGATGAGGAAACTACAAAATTTGGTATACGTGAGATAAAATACGAGGCGGGTAGCGGCTTTAGCCTTAATGGCAAGGTGACCAAGTTTAAGGGTGTATGCCTGCACCACGACCTGGGGCCGCTGGGCGCTGCGGTGAACAAAGCAGCCCTGCGCAGGCAGATGCAAATATTAAAAGACCTGGGCTGTAATGCTATACGCAGCTCACACAATATGCCCTCGATGGAGCAGCTGGAACTGGCCGACGAAATGGGCTTTATGTTCCTTGCTGAAAGTTTTGACGAATGGGCAAAGCCAAAGGTAGAGAATGGCTACAACCGCTTTTTTGCAGAGTATGCCGAGAAGGATGTTGTAAACCTGGTTCGGGCTACGCGCAACCACCCCTGCATAGTAATGTGGAGCGCGGGCAACGAGGTACCAGACCAGTATGGCGCTGAGGGGTTGAAACGGGCTAAATTTTTACAGGATATTTTCCATAGGGAAGACCCTACACGCCCGGTAACTGTGGGTATGGACCAGGTACAGAACACCATGGAGAGTGGCTTTGGCGCGCTGCTCGATATTCCGGGGCTTAATTACAGGCTCCCTTTATATGAAGAAGCGCATAAGGCTTTCCCACAGGGGTTTATACTGGGTTCTGAAACAGCATCAACAATAAGTTCGCGTGGTATTTATAAATTCCCCGTGGTAAAGGCTAAGGATAAAAAGTATGACGATAACCAAACATCGTCTTACGACCTTGAGGCCTGTAACTGGAGCAATGTACCTGATGATGATTTTGTGCTTCAGGATGATAAAGACTGGGTTATAGGCGAGTTTGTGTGGACCGGGTTTGATTACCTGGGCGAACCAACGCCGTATGATGAAAGATGGCCGTCGCGCAGTTCGTATTTTGGCATAGCCGATTTGGCAGGCATCCCAAAGGACAGGTTTTACCTGTACAGGAGCCGCTGGAACACTAAGGATGAAACCCTGCACCTACTGCCGCACTGGAACTGGGAAGGCCGCGAGGGGCAAACCACACCGGTTTTTGTATATACAAATTATGACAGCGCCGAACTCTTTATAAACGGTAAGAGCCAGGGCATACAGAAAAAGAGTAAGGTCACACCGCAGAACCGCTACCGCCTTATGTGGATGGATACAAAGTATGAACCCGGTACCGTAAAAGTGGTAGCCTTTGATAAAGATGGCAAAGCCGTAGCCGAAAAGGAAGTAAAAACGGCAGGCACGCCCCACCACCTGGTTTTAAACCCGGACAGGGAAACCTTAACGGCTAACGGCGAGGACCTGTGTTTTGTAACGGTATCAGTAGTTGATAAAGACGGTATACCGTGCCCCACGGCTACTAACCGGCTAAATTTTAAAGTAACCGGCGCGGGTACATATAGGGCTGCCTGCAATGGTGATGCTACTTCGCTCGAGATATTTCATGAGCCTACTATGAAGCTCTTTAGCGGTAAACTGGTAGTTTTAGTACAATCTGCTGATAAAGCCGGTGTAATACAGCTGGAAATAACCGGGGATGGCCTCGAAAAAGGGGTTTTGAACCTTGATTCTGAAAAGTGATTATAAATCAATATTTTACCACAAGGTTCACAAGGATTTATTCACAAGGTACACTAAGCTTGACATAATTAATTAGCTGTACGTAAGGACACAAAGCTTTGTGTTCCTTAGCTAATGGCGGTTTCCCTTGTGAGCTTTGTGAAAATCTTAGTGTCTTTGTGGTAAAAATTTTCACAGCACTAACAGGAGTGATTGTACAAAATCAGGTAAACTAAAAATCCCTTTACAAAAACTGTAAAGGGATTCATTATAATCTGCTTGTTTGCGTTTAAAGGCTTAGTATAAAACTATCTTTATTAAGGCCGTCTACTATATACTGCCAGTTTATATGTACTACATCGCTCAGTACTTTTTTAAGCATATTAAAATCGTTTGGCTTTTTGATGTATACATTAGCTCCTGCCACAAAGGTATCTTCAATATCCTGTTCAGACGAGGATGTAGAGTATATCGCTACCGATATCCTTTTAAGCCTGTCGTCGCGGCGAATTTCCTTTAAGCATTCCATCCCGCTTTTTCGCGGCATGTTAAGATCCAGGAATATAATATCAGGCAGCGGGTTGCCCGCGTCATTTAAATAGTGCATCAGTTGCTCCCCATCGTTAAATGTACTGATGTCGTATCTTATTTTCACTTCCTCAAATGCCTCCTTAAAAAACAGTCGGTCATCCTCATCATCATCCGCAAGCATTATGTGTAGTGGTGTTGGGCGCATTTATTTGTTAGATGTTTATAAAAATTATTTAGAATCAATGTAACGTTTTTGCCTCATTATTTTTTGGAAGGCAGTGGGCGTAACGCCGGTAATATTTTTAAACTGCTGCGACAGGTAAGCCACGCTGCTATAGTTCATCATGAACGAAATTTCGGTAAGCGACAGGTTTTCCGTTAATAATAATTGCTTCACGCGCTCAATCTTGTGCAAAATAATGAAATTTTCTATCGAAATAAAAGTAACTTCGGAAAAAACCTGCGAAAGCGTGCGATAATTTTCTCCAAGTTTCTCACTAAGAAACGTACTTATCTTTAACGATTGCATACCTTTATCAGAATACAGCATTTCGATAATCGTATTTTTAATTTTTTGTACCAGTATGCTCTTTTGGTTATCTACAATCTCAATACCAAATTCTTTTAGAGAATCGATAAAGGCACGGTAGGTCTCCATAGGGATGTTCTCTTTAAATTTCACGTACCCCGGCTCTGTTACTTTACAATCTATGTTAAATTTATCAAGCTGCTGCTGTAGCAGAACTTTACACATCATGTCAATGTTATACTTTATGTAAAGTTCCATCATTAATTTATACACACGGGTTCTACAAAACTTTAAGCAGTAAAAATACAAAAATTTACTTATCATTAATACTGTGGCCCGTCAATGTATAATATTATAACAACTACGCTAACCAATTTTTTTAACATATTGTTTTACTGTTTTTTAAGTAATTTTTTTAGAACGTATAATTTTATAATATTATGCTAAAACCAGAGTTATTGTTACCTATATGTACTAATTTTAGTAATAAAAAAACTTTCTATGCAACAATTACCGTTACCGCCTGATGGCGGAATGCGCTATGCTGAAACCGATTTACATTATCTTTTTCCGGAACCTTTTAATGCGGTAACGTCCTGTTTTTTTCTTGCTATTGCTATTTATTGGACCATTAAACTGTGGGGCAGGGCGGCTAATTTTAAATTTCTTAGTATTTGCACCGGCTTACTATATATAGGCGGTATAGGAGGGATAATTTACCACAGCCTGCGGCAATGGCATATTTTTATAATTATGGACTGGCTGCCTATAATGCTGCTGTGTGTAATGGCCGGCATTTACTTTTTATTCAAAATAGCTAAATGGTATTATGGCGCTTTGCTGCTGGTATGCTATATGGTTTTTCAGTGGTTTGCCAGAAAGTATATACAGCAGCACGACGATGTGCAGCTCTTTATAAATATTAACTATGCCATACTGGCAAGTATAGTGCTGTTTCCGGTAGCAGGGTACCTTATAAACACCAGGTTTAAAAATGGCAAATGGGTGGGCTGCGCGCTTATAGCATTTGTTGCAGCGCTTACCTTTCGAGTAGCCGACGGCTGGGGATGGCTACCCACCGGAACCCACTTTTTATGGCACACCTTTGGCGCCGTAGCAGCTTTCTGTATGTTTAAATTCCTGTATCTTATAAATGCTGAACCTGCTTTATATGATACACACGCCAATAAGTCAGACAGTTAAGTATAAGTTGTTTGTATGGTGTCAGGGCTTCAACGTGCGGGCTTTTATAAAATCTGAAACCAGGGCGGCAATCAGCTTACCGGTAAGGTGTATGTAATTTTGGTAATCCAGTTCCGGCGCGCCTTCACAAATGTGCAGGTAGGCCGCGTTTTTACAAAGCCCGAAATAATGCACAAAATGGCGTGCCTTTTCCACACTAAACCCGCTTGCCGTCATGGTATCAGAGGGTATGTGCGGCAGCGCCGAGAGGTCTATTTCTATGCCAAAAGGCTCATCGGCTACAAAGCCTTTGGCCAGTGCCATTTCTTCGGTAAAGTGTTTTTCGCGCCTTACGGCTATCTGCTCATAGGTATTATAGCGAATCCGCTCGGCATTCTTTTTTATGTTTTCCATAATGCCTTTATTGGCATAGCTTTCGTGCAGGCCAAATATAAAATAGTTTTTAAGGAAACCCTCTTCAAACGCATAATGAAAACCATTGCCGCTGTGCCTGCCTTCCAGCATGCGCATGCGTGCGCGGCTGTCGTAGTTTACCGCGTTTACCGGTTTTACCTTAGCCAGGGCGGTACCTTTAATGGTGCCGTAAGCGTTGTTGTGCCCCCCGCCTATAACAACAGGGGTTTTGCCTGCCTGTATAATGCGGCATACCACATGCGATACATCTTTATCTATTTCTTCAACAAGGGTAGAAAGCTCCCGCCGGCCGTTGCCGCTTTTAGCATCCAGCATATTTGCCTTTTCCATGGCTGCTGCTACATTAATGTGCCCCAGTATTACCACGCTGCTGCCTTTGCAAAAACGGTTGTGCTGCAGGTTGCAAATACTCCGCAGCGCGTAGTGCCACGCTAATGACGCGCCACCCTTGCCGTAATTAGCCCGTATGCCTATATCTTCAGGTATGCCTAAAAGCACAAACTGCGCTTCGGTTTCCTTTAAAAACTCAAAAGCATCGGTATCTTTAGGAACTGTAAGAATACGCTCACCAAATTTTATTTCGCCGCTGCGCTGCCTTGTGTACTTTAACAGGTCTGCCGCCGTAAACGGTACAATATTTTTCATAGCTTGTTTGTTATACCAAAAGTAACACTTTTCTTTAATTTTTCGTTAAAAGGGAAAAATCGTATTAAAATATAATTAAATTTGGAAAAAATAATTTAGTAAACAGATGGAGAATCAAAAAAGTAATTCTAGTTTAAAGGCTGTTATTATTGTACTTGCAATTTTATTAGTAGGCAGCCTTGCCTGGATGTACAAGATGAGTACAGATAGCGAAAAGAAAGAAACAGAACTAGTGTCAGAAAAAGCATCGCTTGAAGCGGAACTGAAGGATAAGATTGCTGCTTATGATGCTGCCATTGCCGAAAATACAGGACTTAAGGGTGACTTGGAGGCAGAGCGCGCTAAAATTGCCGAACTTCTTGAAGAGGTTCAGAAATCTAAAGGCGAGGCCGATGCTTTAAAAGACTTCAGGAAAAAGTTTAACAACCTCACCGTTAAATACAATCAGCTGATTGAACAAAATAAGGCACTTGTTGCAGAAAACGGTACCCTAAGGGTAGAGCGCGACAGTACCATGAATGCTTTAGACCAAAGCAGGCGCTATAATGATACGCTTGCATCGCAAAATGAAAACCTTGCCAAAACGGTAGAAAAAGCACAAAAATTATCTATAACAAACCTGCACACACAGCCGTTTAAAGAACGCAGCTCAGGCAAATTGGTACAAACAGATAAAGCACGCAGGGTAGATGTTATACAGATAAGCTTTACCATAGCCAGTAATGAAGTAGCTCCGGCAGGTAATAAAACATATTATATACAGGTTATAGATCCTAAGAACAACGTAGTAGGCGAAAAGAAAACGGAAACGTTTAACGACTATAACCTTACGTACAGTTTTGTAACTACTGCTGCTTACAAAAACAAGAACATGAATATTGACGAAAAAATTAAGGGGTCTGATTTTGAAAAAGGCCTGTATACCGTTAACGTTTTTGATAAAGATGTAAATGTAGCCAATACCACTTTTACACTTAAATAGTAAAAGTTTTTATATTTAATGTTCAAATAATTTGAGGCTGCCTGATTTGGGCAGCCTCTTTTTTTCTTCCATTTCGATATCTACTTTACAAGGATACCGCTAATTATCACCTTATCAATAAGGTTAGTGCCAAAAGAATAGGGCAACTCATAAAACGAGTTAACAGGCTTTGTAATAATAATGTTTGCAGTTTTCCCCACCGTAATACTGCCGTGCGTATCAAAAAGGCCCATGGCATAGGCCCCGTTTATGGTAGCGGCATTAATGGCCTCTTCGGGTGTTAGTTTCATTTTTATACAGGCAGTGGCTACTACCAGGTTCATGTTGCCGCTGGGTGTGGTGCCGGGGTTATAATCGGTAGCAATGGCTAAGGGCAGCCCGGCATTAAGCAGTTGCCTTGCGGGCGTATAAGGGATACTGATAAAAAACGAACAGGTAGGCAGGGCTACCGGCATAGTAATACTGCCTTTAAGGGCCTCAATATCGGCATCGGTTACTATTTCCAGGTGGTCTACGCTTATGGCATTGTATTTTACGCAGGCTGCTATGCCGCCAATGGCAGTAAACTGGTTAACATGTATTTTGCCAGGCAGGCCATACATCGACCCGGCCTCCATAATACGCTCAGTTTCTTCGACTGAAAAATAACCCGTTTCACAAAAGGCATCAATATAATCGGCCAGATCTTCCCTTGCAATTGCAGGGAGCATTTCATCTATTATTATGTCAATATAGGTACTGTGGTTTTCTTTATATTCAATAGGGAAAGCATGCGCCCCTAAAAATGTAGCCTTAATTGCCACCGGATAATTCTCGCGCAGGCGTTTTATAACCCGAAGCATTTTTAGTTCGCCATCAACGGTAAGCCCGTACCCCGATTTTATTTCGATGGCCCCTGTGCCCATCCGCATCACCTCTTCCAGCCGCAGGCGGCTTTGCTCATATAGTTCATCTTCAGCCGTTGCATTAAGCCTTTTGGCCGAGTTTAATATACCTCCGCCGCGGTTTGCTATTTCCTCATAACTTAGCCCGTTAATACGGTCTACAAACTCCTGTTCCCTGTTACCGGCATATACCAGGTGGGTATGGCTGTCGCACCAGGCGGGCAGTACGGTTTTACCGGTGGCATCTATTTCCTCAGCATCAGTACCCTCAGGGCAGCTGTCCATAGTGCCGAAGCCTTTTATCTTATCCTCATCCAGCAGCAGCCACGCATTTTTAAGCAAAGGGAGTGTAGCCATTTCGCTGCCGCTGAGTTTGGTTACGTTAGTTTCGCGAACCTGCAGCAGTTCTTTTATATTTTTGATAAGGATGGGCATAATTAAACTTTTGGTAAAAATACCACCCATTTTAAAAAACTCCTATCTTTATAGGTTAGAAATACTATACTTTTTGTGAAAAGATTAGAATACAATAAAGTACGTAAGGTACAGCCCAACGCTTTTGAATATAATGGCGAGCATACAACCGAAAAAACGCAGATGCAGCTTTTTGTGTTTGACGAAAACGGCTATGAGGAATATAAAAAAGTAGGCCTTGAACGGGTAGTTAAGGAATGTACGGACCTAGAGCAGACGGATGATATTAAATGGCTTAACGTACACGGCCTTAACGATGCAGAGCTTATAAAAAACATAGGCAGCCTGATATCGGTAGACCCCCTAATTATAGGCGATATTCTTAACGTGCACCGCCGCACGCGTATTGAAGAGCTGGGCGATGTGCTTTTTTTTAGCATAAAATCGGTACTGCCGGAAGAGGAAGACGGTGTTATAAAAACCGAACAGGTAAGTTTTTTGCTAAAAGGCAATACCATAGTATCGTTCCAGGAAAAGAGGAGCGATTATTTTACCCACATCCGCGAGCGCATCCGCACCGGAACAGGTATAGTACGCAAAAAGAAAAACGACTTTTTGCTGTACCTGATGCTGGACGCCATTATGGAAAATTTTTTCATTACGATAGAGCGTTATGAAGAGCGGATAGCCCGCCTGGCCGATGCCGCCCGGCAGGATAACAAAGGCAATATTATTGAAGAGATTGAAAAGACTAAGGATAACCTTGTATTTTTAAAGCGGGCCATTACCCCGCTTCGCGAAGCATTGCTTACCCTCAAGAGCGCCCGTGAGGAGGATGAGTATGAAACCATACGCAAAAGCACACATACCTATTTTGCCCGCCTGCACCAAAAATGCCTCGAACTGCTGGACCAGACCGATTATGACCTTACCTCGCTGGACAGCGCCTCAAATTTTCATTATGCGGCCCAAAGCCAGCGTATGAACCAGATTATGAAAACGCTTACCATTTTCTCAGTAATCTTTATGCCGCTTACCTTTATTGTGGGTGTGTATGGCATGAACTTCGATAATATGCCAGAATTGCATACCGAGCACGGTTACTATTTTGTATGGGGTATAATGTTAGTAAGCATTATTATTATGATTATTTATTTTAGAAAAAAAGACTGGTTTTAAGCATGAAATTTACAAGTGATATATCGGGAAAAGAATTTCCGCAGCGCGAGCATGTGCCTGCCAGCCTGGTGCGGCAGCCCATAATTGATATTATTAAGAAAGAACACCCGGGGTTTAACGAATCCTGTAGTATGAGCATGGGGGAGCTTAACCAGTACCGGGAAAAATATATTGCTGATTTTTTGCAACAGGAAGTAGGTGAGCTGGACGACCTTGAAAGCAAGGTATTAAAGGCCCTGAAAGAGAAAACAATAGTATCTGATAACCCGGACGAAGAAGATGCTAACCTTACCATTGGGCAAAAGGTGGCCGATAAGGTGGCTTCCTTTGGCGGCAGCTGGACGTTTATCCTCGCGTTCCTGGGGTTCCTGCTGGGCTGGATTGCACTTAATGCATTTGTGTTTATGAACAAGGGCTATGACCCGTACCCGTTTATATTGCTTAACCTTATACTAAGCTGCGTGGCGGCGCTACAGGCACCCGTAATTATGATGAGCCAGAACCGGCAGGGCGAAAAAGACCGCGAAAAGGCTGAGAATGACTATATGGTAAACCTGAAATCAGAACTTGAAATTCGCCTGCTGCATGAAAAGCTGGACCACCTTATACTGCACCAGGAGCAAAGCCTCATTGAGATACAAAAGGTACAGATAGACATGATGAACGATATACTGGGCCGGCTTGAGAAGCGCGGAAATTAGAATTATTTCAACAACAGTTGCATAAACTGCAAATCCAGCCATTTATCAAACTTATAGGCAACTTCTTTTAAAACGCCGGCCTCTGTAAACCCAAATTTTTTATGGAAGGCGATACTGCCGGCATTACTGGCATCTATGCATCCTACCATGCAGTGGTAGCCCTCTTCGCGGCAAATGTTTATCAGGTGGGAGAGGAGCAGGCGGCCTATGCCTTTGCCATGTGCTTCTTCAGACACGTAAACAGAGTGTTCTACCGTGCTTTTATAACCTATTTTTACCCTGAACGTTCCATAACTGGCAAAACCTACCGGGACACCGTTTTCTTCGGCCACTATAACCGGCCAGCCGCCGTTTTGCTTATCGGCAAACCATAGCGCTATCTCGGCATCGGTTTTTGGTTCGTAGTCATAGTTTGCCGTGGTATGCAGTATGTTATGGTTGGTAATATCTTTAATCATTCCCAGGTCTGAAGCGGTAGCCTTACGTATTGTGTGCATATCTTTCAAAATTAATCAAAACATTCCATCATCAGTAAATTCCCTTCACGGTGTTCTATTACTACAATGCCATCCGTTTCTACCTCGTTGCTGCTGCCGTTGCGGTAGCCTATGGTAAGGGGTTCATTATTTAAAGGGTATTTTAAATTTTTAGTTGAGATACCGGCTGCTTTACCTATAGGTATCAATGATATAGGTGTTGCGGCAGGGTACCATTTTTCAAATTTATATGGCAGTAAAAATATCTTGCTGTGGTCGTCTAAAATTACAATTTTCAACGTATCGCGAAAGCGCACGATGTTAGTAATATTCGTAATGGTATGGTCTGCCCTGCGTCCTGTGGCCCAGATAACATTCACCGCTGGGAAACCCCTGCCTATAAGGTAATCAAACGCCTTTTCAAGGTCGGTTTTTTCCTGGTCGGGCGTGTGCACAATTTCCAGGGGGTATTGCAGGCCTTTGTAATATTCAGGGTCAAAACCGCGGTCAAAATCTCCCAGCAATACATCTACCTTAATGCCAAGTTCTGCAACGCGTTTCATGGCGCTGTCAAGCACTATTACCAGGGGCGACCATTCCAGCAACTGGCCCATCAGTTCTTTGCTGCAGGCAGCGCCATTGGCTATTATTAGTGCGGGCTCCTGGTCGTCGCGTACTATATGGTGTGAAGACATGTTTTTGTTTTAAGGTTTAGTCAGAATTCCCATCCCGATGTCCACTGAACACTGAACACTGAATTACTGACCACGCAAATTTAATCATTCTTTTCTTCTGCAAGCACTATACCTTCGGGTGAAATGGTATAATCCGTTTGTGGGGTTCGCGCCAGGAAAAGATGCCTATCCTCATCAAAATCAATTTCTTTATAAATATACGGGAGTACTTGTTTTCCATCAGTCCCCGTTACACCATACAGCCCGTTTTTTCTGGCAATAATGTACCGGCATATTTCAATTTCATTTATTCCATCATATTCAAAGGGAGTGATTTGCCGTAAGGTAACGTCATACACTGCATAGTTACCCAATTCATTTTGCAACACAAAGTACTTAGCCCCGGTATTATAGAGGTCATAATCAGAATCCAGCCTGACTGCCGACTTTAGCGGAAAGGGTAACAATTTGTTCCCGCCTGCATCAGTAATGTAGGTTTTCCCGCTATCGGTTACACTGTATATATCGTTTTCAATAAAGTTAATAGTGTCAAACAGGGGTTGCATTACTATTTTGCCGTCAAAGCCTGCAATGCCCTGCTTACCATTTTTAGTGTATTTGAATGTATTGACAGTAAATTTAGAAATGTTGCTGCATTCAAGGCTGAAAAGGAGTTTTCCTTCAGCATCGTAAACCGATATTACTCCCTCTTTTTCAGCAAAAATAAATGTCTTTATATCTATGGTTGTATATGTGGGTGGTACTATAATTTTACCCGAAGCATTTGCAAGGCCATTTTGCCCGTTTTGTTTGATGCTATAGTATGATTTAGTATTACCGCTTAATGGGTTGCAAGTTATAGAGATACCGTCATAATCAAAAGGGAGTACTGTGGCATTGCTGCTGTTGACAAAACCATAACGTTTTCCACGCAGTGCCGCGTAAATCACATCGTTTACACTAAAAAGCGTATCATTTATATAGGGCATCACCTCATGGCCATAAACGTCGGCAAGCCCATACTTTCCATTTTTCTGGCTAATATATTGCGGTCGTGCATTATTAGCGATGCCCCCGGCATAATCATGGTACATATTCTCGCTAAGTTTCTCGCCTGATGGTGTATATTTTACTGTTTTCGATTTGCCCTTATAATGAAACTTCGTATAGCCACCGTCTCCATCTTCTTTAAAAAATTGGGTATCGGTTGCTGGAATTATTATTGTTTTTCCTGTTTTTAAGTCAATAAACCTGATATCGTCATTATACCATACAACCAGGTATCCTGCCTTTGATATAAGGTTATATTGAAGGTTCCACGATGCGTATGCAGTAAAACGTGATATTACGTTGCCGTTAACGTATAACGTTACATCGCAGTAGTTACCGTTAATTTTTTTGCATACAAATATTTTATACAGGTATTCTTTTAAGTAGGGAGCTTTTTTATAAAAATATTCTTTGTTGCCAATGGCGGAGTATTCATCCTGGCCTGTACTTAACGCAAGGGATATCGCATCATATTCTCCCGCAGTGAACAGTATTTTGCCAGCCGCATCTATAACCCCCATTTTACCGGTTTCATCATAATAACGAAAAAGCCCTGAATACTTTTCTACCAGTTGTTTATCTATTAAGGTATATTTAGGAAGAAGCACCAGTGGCTCCACCCGGTTATATGTAAAGGGAAGTGGAGTATAGTTACTACCCATCGCGCCCATTTTTCCATTTTCAGTGTATATAAAATAGTCGTTTGCGTAAGTTACAATCTTTTTATGCAGTGATTCTTCTATTCCGTTTTCATTAATTACTATATCTTCTTCGCCCTTTTTTACCCAAATTTTTCCGTTATCCATAAGGGTATACTTAGTATTGTAAAGCGGCTCCGTTTTATTTAAGGTGGTAAGGCTTAAAAAACCGTAAAGCGGGCTTCCCGGTTTTTTGTAGAATAGTATCTTTTCATTTGCATATCCTGTTTGTGTACAGCCCTGTAGTACCTTTTCTATTTGGTTATTTTTATAAAGCAGTACGCTTTTACTGTAAACAGTGTCAATACCTGTTGTGTCGATTTCACTACGGCTTCTTTCTAATACTTTTTTTTCGGTTGCATTAAGATAGAGCCCTTCCCATTTATCGCTGTAACCATACATCAGGCCTTCTGAAGAGCGGAATTCAAAAGGGGTAAGCTGTGTGCCGTCAGCGCCAAAAAACGCCATGAGCTTGTCTCTATAAATAATATATAAATTGTTATATGGAGGCCTTCCATCAGCCGGGTCAATGCTTGTATACTGTACCGGTATGATAACACTTCCCGTGGCATTTACAAGGCCGTACAGGTTGCCCTCATTAACAATATAATTACCGTTTAAAAGGGGCATAATCCTGTTGTACTTAGCCGGGACTATTATAATGCCCGCCGAATCCTTAATGCCGTTTTTACCGCCTTCGGTATAAAAAATACCTTTCGGCTTGTAGTTGTCATAGCAGTAAGAGTTGTCAAAAGCAACGTAGTCCCGGTTAGAAGCAGCAGCAGGCTTCAGCATCTTTTTACTCCCTTTGGGCGCTTTCCACACACTAAAATTTCTTGCCTTTTTATTCCGGTAAGCCGTTATAACAGTACTTTGAGTATCAAAATCAGTATTGATTACGGCATAATCATAATCGGGCTTTATAACAAAACCTTCTTTAATAGTACTTGCAAAACCCCACTTAGCGCCCTTACGGTAAAAATAAATATTTAAAGAAGATTCATTTGCCCGCACTTCGTCATATTTTGGTTCTAATATGGTGTTTCCGGCAATATCTTTAAGGCCGTATTTGCCGTTTTTTACGGTTATGATAGCCAGATAATGTTCCGGGAAAAGTGGTGCAACTTCATCGCCATATAGCAAATTTTGCCATTTGCCATTTATTAGAGTATTACCTATAAAGTTAATAGTGTCGTATACGGCGGGTGCAAACCATTCTTTTTTCGACACATTGTAAATGCCGTACTTACCATTTTGTTTGGCTACAAAATAATCGTATTCTACCTGGTAGTCCTCATACTCCTTATCGGGGTGCGCCGGATTGTAATTAAGCTTACGGTTTATAAGTTCAGAAATAGCACCTTTATAATCTCCAGTAAAAACATCCGATAGTGCAGTTTCCTGCGCATAAAGGCTTCCCGCAAAAAACAGCAGGAGTAAAAAGTGTAGTGGTATAAAATTTTTCATCACTCGGCATGGTTTGGTTATAACAAATATAGCACAAATTAGCCGTAGCTGATTTGTGCTATATCCATGCATGATTTAAGTATTATCGTCTTTATTCGGTGGGCTGTACCTCATAAGACACTGCTGAAACCCTGCTCAACCTGAAATAACCTAAGGGATAGTTAGCCTCATCGGTTTGGTTTACAACATTGCCGCGCACGGTAGCCGGAGGGGTAGTAAATGGCCCGCCGCCACCGCCGCCCGCCACTTCAAGCAGTTTTGCCATATAATTATAGTATTGCTTTGAAATACCATACAGCTTAATATCAATAACATCTTGTGGTTCAACATCTTCATCTGATATAAAATCAAACATTTCGTTGCCGTTAGTAAAGCGGTCTTCATTTACACCATATTCCGGTATTGTCAGGAACTCCGCATCAAATCGGGATAGGTAGTAATTTTCTTCGGCGGCATTATCATTAAAAAAGAAGCGTATTTCAGTTTCATCCCCTTCAAACCCTCCGTCTTCACTTTGTGTTATCGATGTTATATCGGGTACATCATATAAGGTTTCGCTACCGGTATAGGTTTGTCCGTTATATATAATAGTGAGTGTATAGGCTTCATTAATTTGCGGTACAAAGTATTGGCAAACGTACTGCCCCGTGCCCGGTACCTCGGTAAACTCATATAGTGTACCTGTACTGTTTACTACCGTTACGGTAGCGCCAGTTGCTACGGGTATCTCGGCATCATAATAGCCGGTGGTGGTGGTAAGCTTTATAATTTGCTCATTGCCGGGTGTGCCTTTTACCCAGTTTATAGAAGCATCAACTACCAGCCTTTTAGTCCCGGTGGCAAGGTCTACATCTATAACTTCTTCGCACCCTGCAAATAGTAATCCGCTACATGCCAATAGTATATATAGTATCTTTTTCATAGCTTTAAAATTTAAAATTATAGGTTACACTGGGTATCACCCCAAAAATTGAGAGCCGCACCGCCTCGTTATTGCCATTATCTTCATTTTGGCGGAAGGTAATAGACGCGGCATTCTGGCGGTTGTACAGGTTGTATATGCTAAATACCCATTCGCCCTGCCAGCCTTTTTTCTTTTCAGGTTTTGGCACGTAGGTGGCCGATACATCAAGGTGGTGGTAAGCGGTAAGCCTGTTTGCGTTGCGAAGGCCATAGCTGGGCACTATAATATCGCCATACTGGTACTGCCCGTCGGGGTAGGTTACCGGGCGGCCGCTTTGCAGTGTAAATATCGCCCCAAACTGCCACTTATCGCTTAAATTGTAGGCGCTTGTTACAGAGAGGTTGTGCAGCTTATCATAACCGGTTTTGTACCATTGCCCGTCATTAATACCCAGCTCTTCAGGGGTGCGCCCTGGCGTTTGCTGTTCAGAGCGTGAAAGGGTATAGGATATCCAGCCGGTAAACTTGCCCTCATTCTTTCTAAGTAAAAGCTCTAAGCCGTAGGCACGGCTGCGGCCATTAAGTACTACCTGTTCTATGGCGTTGTTTGCTATAAGGTCGGCGCCATCTATATAATCTATACGGTTTTTTACTTTCTTGTAATACACCTCTGCTTCAAGGGAGTAGGCATCCTCCTTAAAATTACGGAAATATCCTAAGGCATACTGGTCTAACAGCTGTGGTTTTATAAAATTGTCGCTGGGTGCCCACACATCAAGCGGGGTAGCCGAAGCCGTATTGCTTATCAGGTGAAGGTACTGTGCCATGCGGTTGTAACTTGCCTTTATGCTTTGGTCTTCAGTAAGCTGGTATGATACAGCCGCACGCGGCTCCAGGTTATTGAAGTCGGCTATGGTTTCACCGCTGCCATAACTTACCGTGCCGGTGGGTACCGCTTCTTCATATATCTTCAGGTTGTTGTTCCAGGTTACTGCCTGGTTGTTAGCGTAGGTGTTTAGCGTCTGGCTGCCCAGGCGGTAAAACAGGCTGTAGCGCAGGCCGTAGCTTACACTAAGCTTATCGGTTAACTTTTGCTCGGCATCTATATAAAAAGCAGGTTCAAAGGCGTACTTTTTGTCCAGCTGGTCTTCATTGATGGATGATTCATCGTCAATAGGGGTAATTTTCCCGGGGTTAAAATCGTAGTACACCAGGTTCATACCATAGTCAAGCTTTGTATTGTTGCTGATGTAGTGCTTAAAATCGTATTTAAAATTGTAGTTTTTAATACCGCTATCCCAGTTAAAGCCTATAAAATCGAGCGTTAGCCCATAATAATAATCGCTGTAAATCATACTGAGGTTACTAAACAGCTTATTGCTGAACAGGTGGTTCCAGCGCAGGTTAACCAGCGTATTGCCGTAGGTATTTTTAAAATTGTCGTTAATGTTAAACAGGTCGCGCCCAAAATATCCTGAAAGGTAGAGGTTATTATTATCGGTAAGCTTGTAGCTAATCTTGGTATTAAGGTCGTAAAAAGAAGCCGAGTTGTTATTGTCGGTAAGTTTAAGGAACAGGTGCGCATAGCTGGTACGCCCGCCAATCAGGAAAGAGCCACGGTCTTTAACAATGGGCCCCTCGGCCAGTAAGCGGCTTGATATAAGCCCTATGCCGCCATTCATGTGAAACTCTTTGCTGTTGCCCTCTTTTTGGTAAATATCTAAAACAGAGGCTACCCTGCCGCCATAGCGCGCCGGTATGCCGCCTTTGTACAGCTTTAAATCTTTAATGGCATCAGAATTAAATACCGAGAAAAACCCAAAAAGGTGGGAGGAGTTGTATATGGTGGCTTCGTCCAGCAGGATAAGGTTTTGGTCAGAAGCCCCACCACGCACGTTAAAGCCTGATGCGCCCTCGCCGGCGTTAGTAACGCCCGGCAGCTGTAGTATCGACTTAAGCACGTCTACCTCGCCCAGTACTACCGGCATCTTTTTAATTTCGGCAGCCGTTAGCCTGTTCACACTCATTTGCGGGGTACGGATATCAGCTTTAGGCTTGTTGCCTTCTATAATTACCTCCTGCAATTCTTCGGTACCTGATGTAAGCCCAAAATTTTTGCGGACATTGGCCTGAAGCTCTACGGTTTCTTCGATAGTGCCAAAGCTTACATAGCTAACCTGCACGGTATACGTACCCGCAGGGAGCGAAATAGAATAAAAACCGTACTGGTTTGTGGTAGTGGCAATTTGCAGTTCTTTAATGTAAACGCTTGCGCCAATTAGGGTTTCGTTGCTTCCGCTGTCGGCAATGCTGCCGCTTAGCGTAAATTTATCCTGCGCGAAGATTGCGCTGCAAATAAATAAAAAGAATACCGTCAGGTAATTCCTGGTGGTTTGTTTCATGATAGTTTTTTTGATTGATGTCTTTCTAACGCCCGTGAGACGATTTTAATTGCCTCTTGTTACAGAAAATTACTATAAATTAACCTGAAAGTGCCAATTTTACCACATAAAAAATACTGTCTTATAAACTATTACGTTTTAGTTGTTTTTTTTGAAGATTGTAATGGGCCGCAATCGCATACAGGTTACTCGCGGCCCTTACCGCATCCCGCACATTTTAAAGAAACTGGATATGGTTACGAATGAGTAATCATCACATTCCTAATGAAACCGTAGTGCTGTCTAACTGTATCCACCTACTATCGCGGTTTGCATACCTGATGGTAAACTGTGCAGTGCTTTCAACGGTTCTTTTTTCTTCCTGCTCTGTATACAGTTCATTGGTATAGCGCATATAAACTGTATCGTTTTTTATTACCAATGTTGATGTAAGGTCGTGGAATGTATCGCTTACCCCTGCGTACCAAAGGCTTTCACTGATGTATCCTATATCATCCTGCGGCTTAAGTGTTTTGAACAGGCTTACGGCACCGCCGCATACTGCAGTGCCTGTCGTACAGCTCCTGAAGCTTATATAATCGCCATATTTCCTGAAGCCGTCAAAACTGCCATTCCAGCAGCAATCGTGTACACCTACACCAAATATTTGTTGGTTTACAATGCTGCCGTCTGCCAGTGTCTCAACCAACAGGCAGCCCATATGGCCTTGTGAAGCATTAAGGCACGAAAAATAATGCCCGTTGCTGCCTTTATAGTACTTTCCTATGGTATCGCTTGTGTGGATATTTAAAGCCTGATACAGCGTATCCTTACCACTAATGGTGTCAAACTTTATTTTTTTAAACAGTTCAGCATCGCTTATGTAACCTGAATCGCCTGTAAAACCAAAATTGGCTTCTACGGTTTTACCAATGGGATGCTTGCAGGAAATGAAAAATGTAAGCAGTAAAAATAATCCTAAACGGGGCAGGGCTGGTTTCATGGCTGGTGGCTAATTTCAGGAATAAATCTAAACAAAAAAGCTGTCCCTTTTACAGGACAGCTTTCAAATATTTATCAGCGAAAATCAGCTTAATCAGCGTTATCCGCGTTCCAATTTATTTCAATTTGGCAAGTATCGCGTTAAGCGTTGCGCTTGGCCTCATGGCAGCATCGGTCTTAGCAAAATCAGGGTGGTAGTAACCGCCTATTTCTTCTGCTTTACCCTGCGCGCCTATAAGTTCAGCGTCAATCTTAGCCTCGTTTTCAGTAAGGTCTTTGGCTATTTCAGTAAACTTAGCTTTTAGCTCAGCGTCATTATCCTGTGCGGCAAGGGCCTGTGCCCAGTACAGCGCAAGGTAAAAGTGTGAGCCACGGTTGTCTATCTGGCCTACTTTACGTGCCGGGCCTTTGTCGTTTTCAAGGAATTTCTCATTAGCGGCATCAAGTGTTTCGCTAAGTACCAGCGCTTTGCTGTTGTTAAGGCTCTGGCCAAGGTGTTCTAACGATACGCCAAGGGCAAGGAACTCACCAAGCGAATCCCAACGCAGGTAGCCTTCTTCGACAAACTGCTGTACGTGCTTAGGGGCAGAACCACCGGCGCCGGTTTCAAACAGCCCGCCACCGTTCATAAGCGGTACAATGGAGAGCATTTTTGCCGAGGTGCCCAGCTCCAGGATAGGGAACAGGTCAGTCAGGTAGTCACGCAGTACGTTACCCGTTACTGATATAGTGTCTTTACCGTCTTTAATCCTCTCAAGTGAGAATTGTGTGGCTTCAACCGGGTCAAGTATCTGTATGTCAAGTCCGTCAGTATTGTGGTCCTGAAGGTATTTTTCAACTTTAGCAATAAGCTGCACATCGTGCGCGCGGTTTTCATCCAGCCAGAACACCGCCGGGGTGTCGCTAAGCCTTGCGCGGTTTACGGCAAGCTTAACCCAGTCTTGTATTGGCGCATCTTTAGTCTGGCACATCCTGAAGATGTCGCCGGCCTCAACAGCCTGCTCCATATATACGGTACCGTTGTTGTTGTCAACCACTTTTACCACGCCGTTTGCAGCCACCTGGAAGGTTTTATCGTGGCTTCCGTACTCTTCGGCTTTTTGCGCCATAAGGCCTACGTTTGGTACGCTGCCCATAGTGGCAGGGTTAAACGCGCCATGTTTTTTACAAAAATCTATTGTAGCCGTATAAACACCACTATAACTCCTGTCCGGGATAATGGCTTTAGTATCCTGCTGTTTACCATTTACGTCCCACATCTGGCCGCTGGTGCGTATCATAGCAGGCATAGAAGCATCTACAATAACGTCGCTTGGCACGTGCAGGTTAGTAATACCGTTGTCTGAATTTACGTAGGCAAGGGCAGGGGATGTAGCATATACCGCATCAATAGCCGCTTTAACTTCGGCTTCTTCAGGGGTACCTGCTATTTTAGCATATACATCGCCAAGGCCGTTGCGGGTATCAACGCCCAATGTTTTAAATAACTCAGCGTATTTTTCAAAAACATCCTTGTAGAAAACCTCTACAATAGCGCCAAAGATGATAGGGTCAGACACCTTCATCATGGTTGCCTTAAGGTGTACCGAGAACAAAACGCCCTGCTCTTTGGCATCGGCTATTTCTTTAGCAATAAATGCCTTAAGCTTACTTATATTAAGCGCAGAACTATCGATTATCTCACCGGCTTTAAGCGGGGTAGATGCTTTAAGTACGGTAACTGTACCATCCTGGGCGGTGAATTCTATTTTAACGTCGGTCGCCTCAGTAACGGTAACCGATGTTTCACTGCCGTAAAAGTCGCCGTCGCTCATGCTGGCAACGTGTGTTTTGCTGTCGGCGCTCCATGCACCCATGGAGTGCGGATGTGCTTTGGCATAATTTTTAACGGCCCTTGGCGCGCGGCGGTCTGAGTTGCCCTCGCGAAGCACCGGGTTTACCGCAGAGCCTAATACTTTGGCATATTTGGCCTTAGTTGCTTTTTCCTCTTCTGTTTTAGCGTCTTCAGGAAAATCAGGTATGTTATACCCCTGAGATTGTAGCTCTTTAATGGCGGCCTTAAGCTGTGGTACCGAAGCAGAGATGTTAGGCAGTTTTATAATATTTGCTTCCGGTGTATTGGCAAGTTCGCCAAGCTCAGTAAGCGCGTCGCCTACTTTTTGCTCTTCGGTAAGGTTTTCAGGGAAATTGGCAAGTATCCTTCCGGCAAGTGATATATCCCTTGTTTCAACTACTATTCCGGCAGGGGCGGCAAACGCCTGCACGATAGGTAAAAAAGAGTGGGTGGCCAGCATGGGGGCCTCATCAGTTATCGTGTAATAGATTTTTGATGTATCGGACATTTTCTGTTTGTTTTAACCCATCCGGCTAAAGGGAGTCGAAAAGGCTGATTATTAATCTTTTATTTAATGTTTGTTTGTGCCTTTTCATATAATCGAAAACGGTTAACCCGGATATATCCAAAATTATACAGTAAGGCTCGCAAATATAGGAAAACTCATTCTAAATAAGGGGGAATAATTTCGCAAAAATTGATAGGGATTATTGATTTTGTTTAAATTTTGGAACACCGACGACACAGATTTAAGGGATTTAGACAGTTTATATAATGTGTAGTTTTTTTTGACACGAATTTCAAAAATTTATACGAACAGATTAGTGGAAATTAGTGGAATTCGTTTCAAAAATCTTCTATTAAAATCCCTTAAATCTGCGTCATAAGTGTTCCCTGAATAAAAAAATCCCCACCGGCAAAACCGATGGGGATTATATAAAGTATTTTAACTCTTAACTCGCGGGGTTTTCGGCTTTCCTGATGGTAACGGCCAGTTCAGTACCGTTTTCTTCAAGGTCCATAAAAATCTCATCGCCGCTTGATATTTTAGAGGTAATGATTTCTTCGGCTAAAACATCCTCTACATATTTCTGTATCGCACGTTTCAACGGCCTCGCGCCATATTGCTTGTCAAAGCCTTTTTCGGCAATAAATGCTTTGGCTTTTTCGCTTAGCGCGATGGTGTAGCCAAGGTCTTTAATACGTGAGTACAGCTTTTCAAGCTCAATAGTGATAATCTTGTCAATATCCTCTTTTTCAAGGGCATTAAACACGATGATGTCATCTATACGGTTAATGAATTCCGGCGCGAATGTTTTCTTAAGCGCGGCTTCAATAACACCTTTGGTATGCTCGTCTGCCTGCAGTTTTTTAGCCGATGTGCCAAAGCCTACGCCCTGGCCAAAGTCCTTAATCTGCCTGGCACCCACATTTGAAGTCATTACTATAATAGTGTTCTTGAAGTCGATTTTACGGCCAAGGCTGTCAGTCAGGAATCCGTCATCCAGCACCTGAAGCATCATGTTAAATACATCAGGGTGGGCTTTTTCAATCTCGTCCAGCAGCACCACGCAGTACGGTTTACGGCGCACTTTTTCAGTAAGTTGTCCGCCTTCTTCATAACCTACGTATCCCGGAGGCGCACCCACAAGTCGTGATATGGCAAATTTCTCCATATACTCGCTCATGTCGATACGGATAAGCGCATCCTCGCTGTCAAACAGTTCTTTAGCGATAACCTTAGCCAGCTGGGTTTTACCAACACCGGTTTGCCCAAGGAAAATGAACGAACCAATAGGCTTGTTCGGGTCCTTAAGGCCGGCACGGTTACGCTGGATGGAACGTGCAATTTTTTGTACAGCTTCGTCCTGTCCAATTACCTTGCCTTTAATAAGTTCTGGTAGTTTAGCTAACTTATTACTTTCAGTCTGTGCAATACGGTTTACCGGTATGCCGGTCATCATGCTTACTACATCGGCCACGTTATCTTCGGTAACGGTAACGCGGTTGTTTTTAGAATCTTCCTCCCACTGTTCCTGGGCTATGGCAAGCTCTTTTTCAATACGTTTTTCGTCGTCGCGAAGCCTTGCAGCCTCTTCGTATTTTTGTTTTTTAACTACGCTGTTCTTAAGTTCACGCACTTCTTCAAGCTGTCGCTCCAGGTCAAGTATCTGCTTAGGTACATCGATATTTGTAATATGCACCCGGCTTCCCGCCTCGTCAAGGGCATCAATAGCCTTGTCCGGAAGGAAACGCTCGCTCATATACCTGTCGGTAAGCTTCACACACGCCTCAATAGCCTCATCGGTATAGATAACGTTGTGGTGGTCTTCATATTTATTCTTAATGTTATTAAGTATAATTATGGTTTCAGGTACGGTAGTAGGCTCTACAATTACCTTTTGGAAACGCCTTTCAAGCGCGCCGTCTTTCTCTATGTACTGGCGGTACTCATCAAGGGTGGTAGCGCCGATGCATTGAATTTCGCCACGGGCAAGCGCGGGCTTAAACATATTGCTGGCATCAAGTGAGCCTGTAGCGCCGCCTGCACCTACTATAGTGTGTATCTCGTCTATAAAAAGAATGATGTCGTCGTTCTTTTCAAGCTCGTTCATCACGGCTTTCATACGTTCTTCAAACTGGCCACGGTATTTAGTACCGGCCACAAGGCTGGCAAGGTCCAGTGTTACCACGCGTTTATTAAACAATATGCGCGACACTTTTTTCTGGATGATGCGTAGTGCAAGCCCTTCGGCAATGGCCGATTTACCTACACCCGGCTCCCCTATAAGCAGCGGGTTGTTCTTTTTACGGCGGCTAAGTATCTGGCTTACGCGCTCTATTTCTTTCTCACGGCCCACTACAGGGTCGAGTTTGCCTTCTTCGGCAAGTTCGGTAAGGTCGCGGCCAAAATTATCAAGAACCGGGGTTTTTGATTTTTTGTTGGCCTTGTTGCCAGCGGCAGGATTGTTAAAGCTTTCGCCCCTTAAACTGTCATCCTGTCCTGTATCGTCGTTGTAGGATTCTGCTTTTGGCAGGTTTTCCATAAAGTCATCTTCGTTCTGAGTCATGTTGATGAATTGTTCTTTAACTGTTTCGTAATCAATTTTCAGTTTGTTAAGCAATTTGGTGGTGGGGTCGTTTTCATTACGCAATATGCAGAGCAACAGATGTGCCGTGCTTATGCTGGTGCTCTGAAAAACCTTGGCCTCCAGGAAGGTAGTCCTTAAAGCCCGCTCTGCCTGCCGCGTAAGGTGAAGGTTTTTCTTCTCATTATTGCGTTCGGCTCCCGGGTTTGCGGGGCTTAGTATCTCTACTTTCCTGCGCAGGTGGTCTAAATCTATCGCTATGCTGTTCAGTATAGAGATGGCTTTGCCGTTCCCGTCACGTAAAATGCCTAACATCAGGTGTTCTGTACCAATAAAGTCGTGGCCTAAGCGAAGGGCTTCTTCCTTGCTGTAGGTAATTACATCCTTGACCCTTGGTGAAAAATTATCATCCATAAATATATGCCCTTTCTTTACTAAATGTAAATGTAACTATTTCTTAAGAATTTTGCAAAAACTATACCTAAGAAACACTGTCATGCTAAGAGACAAAAAATATTGCAATAATAAAAGGATTTTAATAGTACTTTATTAAGTATGGCGGGTGGTACCGTGTTGATAAATCGGTTAAAAATGTTGCCCGAAACTAATTAAATGCTAATAAAATTATGTATATTGGCACGTTTTATATTAACTATAAATTTAATCTTAAGTGTTTATGGCAGAAGGAGAAAAGTTAATTCCCATTAATATTGAAGACCAGATGAAATCGGCTTACATCGATTATTCGATGTCCGTTATTGTTTCCAGGGCGCTTCCGGATGTTAGGGATGGCTTGAAACCCGTGCACAGAAGGGTATTATACGGAATGTATGAACTGGGCGTACTGAGTAACAGGGCCCACAAAAAATCAGCAAGGATAGTAGGGGAAGTGCTGGGTAAATTTCACCCGCACGGCGACTCATCAGTATACGACGCCATGGTGCGTATGGCCCAGGAATGGAGCCTGCGCTACCTGCTTGTAGACGGACAGGGTAACTTTGGCTCTGTAGACGGCGACAGCCCGGCCGCCATGCGATATACTGAGGCGAGGCTTAAAAAGATATCGGAAGATATAATGAGCGACCTTGACAAAGAAACGGTAGATTTTCAGTTAAACTTTGACGATACATTGCAGGAGCCTACGGTAATGCCTACGCGCGTGCCTAACCTGCTTATAAACGGCGCCAGCGGTATAGCCGTGGGTATGGCTACTAATATGCCACCACACAACCTTACTGAGGTTATTGATGGTACCCTTGCCTATATAGACAATACCGATATAGAGATAGATGAGCTTATGCACCATATTAAAGCCCCAGATTTCCCAACCGGTGGTATTATATATGGGTATGAGGGCGTGCGTGAAGCCTTTAAAACCGGCCGCGGCCGTATCGTAATGCGCGCCAAGACCAACTTTGAAGAGGTGGAGGGCCGTGAATGCATTATTGTTACCGAGATTCCTTACCAGGTGAACAAGGCCGACATGATTAAGAAAACGGCTGACATGGTTAACGAAAAACGTATTGAAGGCATTGCCAACATACGCGATGAGAGTGACCGTAACGGTATGCGTATTGTATATATATTAAAGAAGGACGCGGTGCCAAATGTGGTACTTAATACCCTGTTTAAATTTACGCAGCTGCAATCATCTTTTAGTGTAAACAACATCGCGCTTGTAAACGGCAGGCCGGAGATGCTGAACCTTAAGGATATGATTCACCATTTTGTGGAGCACAGGCACGATGTAGTGGTGCGCCGCACAAAATATGAATTGCGCAAAGCAGAAGAGCGTGCACACATATTAGAAGGGCTTATTATAGCATCAGATAATATAGACGAAGTTATTGCTATAATACGTGGTTCTAAAGACGGTGAAGAAGCCCGTGGCAGGTTGATGGAACGCTTTAGCCTTAGCGAAATACAGGCACGTGCCATTGTAGAGATGAGGCTGCGCCAGCTAACCGGCCTGGAGCAGGACAAGCTTCGTGCGGAATACAGCGACATCATGAAATTAATAGGCGAGTTAAAAGCGCTCCTTGAAAGCAAAGAGCTAAGGATGCAGCTTATTAAGGAAGAGCTTGCAGAGATAAAAGATAAATATGGCGATGAGCGCCGCAGCCAGATAGAATATGCCGGCGGCGACGTAAGCATTGAAGACCTTATTGCCGATGAAAGTGTGGTAATAACCATATCGCACGCGGGCTATATTAAGCGCACGCCGCTTAGCGAATATAAAACGCAAAACAGGGGCGGGGTAGGCCAGAAAGGCGTTACCACCCGCGATGCCGACTTCCTTGAGCACCTGTTTGTGGCCACAAACCACAACTATATGCTGTTCTTTACCCAAAAGGGTAAATGTTTCTGGATGCGTGTTTACGAAATTCCTGAAGGCAGTAAAACCAGTAAGGGCCGCGCCATACAAAACCTTATTAATATAGAGAATGACGATAAGGTTAAAGCCTTTATCTGTACGCAGGACCTTAAAAATGAGGAGTATGTTAACAGCCACTATGTGATTATGGCTACTAAAAAAGGTATCGTTAAGAAAACCTTGTTAGAGCAATATTCTCGCCCAAGGCTAAACGGTATTGCCGCAATTACCATCCGCGAAGATGATGAGCTGCTTGAAGCTAAGCTGACTACCGGCGAAAGCCAGGTGCTTATAGCGGTTAAAAGCGGTAAACTCGTTCGTTTTGAGGAAGGCAAGACCCGACCAATGGGCCGCAGCGCTTCGGGGGTTCGTGGTATTACCCTTGCCGATGATAACGACGAGGTAATTGGCATGGTATCTGTAAACGATATGAACAGCGAAATCCTTGTGGTATCTGAAAAAGGATACGGCAAGCGTAGTAGCCTTGAAGATTACCGTATTACAAACCGTGGCGGTAAAGGGGTTAAAACCCTTAGCATTACCGAAAAAACCGGTGCATTGGTATCTATAAACAGCGTTACCGATGCCGATGACCTTATGATCATCAACAAATCGGGGCTTACCATCCGCCTGGCTGTAAGCGACCTTAGGGTTATGGGCCGTGCCACACAGGGCGTACGCCTTATCAACATTAAAGGGAATGACTCTATAGCGGCGGTTGCCAAAGTGCTTCGTGAAGAAGACGCTGTTGATGAAGCCATTAATGAAGTGCTTGATGGCGAAGGTGCTGAAAATGGGGTAGGCGGTATTATTATCCATGAAGGTAAATCTGATGATGGCCTGGATATAGGCCCGGATGATTTTTCTGGCGACGAACAAACAAATGAAGAATAAATAATATAAAGATTATGAAAATTCGCTATGTTGTAGCGGCATCGCTACTGATATCATTAAGTGCTTTTGCACAAAAAGATGAGCTTAAAGCCCTTAAAAAGCTTAACGCTGTTGAAGCGCCCACTGCCGCGCAGGCACAGGAGTTTAACTCTGCCTTTGATGCGTTTGAGTCTAAAATGGGCAGCGCTACCGATGAGCAAAAAAGGGATTTTTACTACTACCGTGCCACTTACTTATTAAAAGTTGAGGCAAAAAGCAACCCGGCTACAGCGGTAGCTACTGCAAATAAAGGCCTTGAGGATGTTAATAAGGTTATAGAACTTGAAAAGGCAGCGGTAAAAAAGAAGTATACTGACGAACTTCAGAAACAAACTTTACCATTAGCAAAAAGTATAGTTGCCGACGCGGGTGGCCAGTTAAACGACGAGAAAAAGTATAAGGAAGCTGCCGAGGCATTTTCTCTTGCTTATAAGTTAGATCCTACCGATGCTTATAATTTATATTATGCAGCGGCTGTATCGTTAAACGCAGAGGATTATGACAAAGCGCTTGAATATTACCTTGAGCTTGACAAACGGAAATTTACCGGGGAGAGCACCAGCTATGTTGCGGTAAATAAGGCGAGTGGAAATGAAGAAGGTTTTGAAAGCAAACAAAAAAGGGATGATGCCGTAAAGCTGGGTATTGTTTATGAAAAGCCGAGGGATATAGTACAAAAATCGGTAAGGCCGGACATTGTAAAAAATATTGCGGTTATTTATAACCTTAAGGGCCAGTCTGATAAAGCATTAGAGTATTTTGCCAATGCCCGTAAAGAAAACCCTGAAGATGTAACCCTTATTATAGGCCAGGCTAACCTTATGTATAAGGCCGGTAAAAAAGAGGAGTTTGCAAAACTTATTAATGAAGCACTGCAAAAAAATCCGAATGACCCTAACCTGCTGTATAACCTGGGCGCGGTGAATATGGAAGTAGGCAATATGGAGGAGGCCGATAAATACTTTAAAAAATCGCTGGAGCTACAACCCAATAATTTTGACGCCTTAGTTAACGTAGGTGTGGTGCAGCTTAGCGGCGAAGAAAAACTTGTAAAGGAAATGAACAGCCTGGGCAATTCCGCTAAAGACAATGCCCGCTATGAAGTACTGCAAAAGCAGCGTAAAGAGATGTACAACAGGGCCATACCGTATCTTGAAAAAGCACATAAGGCAAAACCGGACGACCAGTATGTTATACAAACGCTGATGGGTATGTACCAGGCGCTTGAAAAAACAGCCGAGTATAATGCCATGAAAGCAAAGCGTAAGAACTAATCAGTTTTGAGCGATATAAAAAATGCCACCTTATACGGGTGGCATTTTTTATTTTTAGTTAAACGGTGAAAATTATCGCAGCTGTGCCCCGGTTTCTTTTTCAAGGTTTTGCCTTATTTTGCTCATTATCTTATCAATCTGTTCGTCGGTAAGGGTTTTTGTGCTGTCCTGCAGCGTAAAGCTAACCGCGTACGATTTTTTACCTTCCGGCAGGTTTTTGCCTTCATAAACATCAAAAAGGCTGATGTCTTTTAGCAATGCCTTTTCGGCCTGGCGTGCAGTGTTGTAAATGGTTTCAAATGAAACAGCACCATCTACAAGCAGCGCAAGGTCGCGGCGTACTTCGGGGAACTTGGTAATTTCAGTATATTTTATTTTACCCGATACCAGTTTTGTAACCGCCGCCCAGTTAAAGTCGGCAAACAATACTTCCTGTTTAATGTCAA
Organism: Flavobacterium sp. RHBU_24; assembly: GCF_046613695.1. Lineage (NCBI taxonomy): Bacteria > Pseudomonadati > Bacteroidota > Flavobacteriia > Flavobacteriales > Flavobacteriaceae > Flavobacterium > Flavobacterium sp. RHBU_24. The sequence goes on from NZ_JBKJHD010000003.1 coordinate 133,679, forward strand.
AGTGCTTTAGTATCGATTTTTTAACGGTACCAAATTCTACAAGTATTTCATTGCCCACCATAAACGTAATACCTTCGGCAAATATATCATTCACTAAAGGCTCACTACTGTACTTTGTGATGCCGAGCCTCTCTAAAATTTGTGTTACATACCCCTTAAACATAAAAAAGCCTGACGCGTTTTGTGGCTGTGCCCAGCTTTCAGGCTGGCGGTTACCCGTTACCGTAAGCGACAGGTGTTTGTTCTCGTCATAGCCTGAAGGCATCTTGTGGTAGGTTTTGCCAAATTCAAACAGCTTAAGGTCGGCCCTGCGGCGGTTAATGTTAAACGATACCGCCTCAAGCGCGCTAAACAGCAGCGACTGCCGCATGGCCGAAAGGTCGTTACTAAGGGGGTTAAGCATCAGTACATTAAATTCTTCTTTCAGGTTTTCTGATAGCTTAATGTATTCCGGCGTGGTAAGGCTGTTTGCCATCATCTCGTTAAAGCCCAGTGATGTAAGCTGGGTAGCAACAATGTTTTGCAGCTTATAATCTTCGGTGCGCGATGAGTTAGATATACTGGCATTCAGTTTTTGGGTAAAGCCGATGTTGTTATAGCCGTATACACGCAGAATTTCTTCGATAACATCAATTTCACGCTCCACGTCTACACGGTAGCTTGGTATGATAAGCCCCAGGCCTTTTTCTGACATGTTGCTTATTTTTACCTCAAGCGAAACCAGTATTTTCTTGATGGTTTCTTTGCCAATATCCTGGCCTATGGTGCGGGTTACGTTCTCAAAATTAAGGAAAACCGAATGGTCTTCTATTTTGCGTGGGTACTGGTCTTCCAGGTCGCTGGTAATTTCGCCACCGGCGGTTTCCTGTATAAGCAGTGCGGCACGCTTAAGGGCATACTGCGGGATGTTAGGGTCGATACCCCTTTCAAAACGGAACGAAGCATCGGTACTGATACCGTGGCGCTTTGCAGTTTTTCGGATAGATACCGGGTTAAAATAGGCACTCTCTAAAAATATGCTAGAGGTAGAATCCGTTACACCCGAATCTTTTCCGCCCAGTACACCGGCAATGCACATAGGGCCGTTTTCGTTGCATATCATCAGGTCTTCCTCATGCAGTGTGCGCTCTACATCATCAAGGGTGGTAAACTTTGTGCCAGCGATAGCCGTTTTTACAATTACCTTATTGCCTTTAATTTTTGCAGCGTCAAAGGCATGCAAGGGCTGGCCAAGTTCGTGCAATACATAATTGGTAACGTCTACCACATTGTTTTTTGGCGTGATGCCTATTGCTTTAAGGCGGTTTTGCAGCCATGCCGGAGACGGTTTTACCGTAATGCCCGATATGGTAACCCCGCAGTAGCGTGGCGCCAGCTTGGTATCTTCCACACGGATATCCATTTTAAGGATGCGCTTATCTACCCTGAAATTACTTACTGAAGGCGTAATCAATTCAGTATGTACATTTTTTTGGTTAAGGCCGGCCTTAAGATCGCGGGCCACGCCCAGGTGGCTCATGGCATCGGCACGGTTTGGCGTTAAGCCTATTTCAAAAACCTCGTCGGTTACGATGTTGAATATTTTTGCGGCGGGGGTGCCGGGGGCAAGGTCCTCCTTCAGTACCATAATACCATCGTGGCCTTCGCCAAGTCCCAGTTCATCTTCGGCGCAAATCATGCCGTGGCTTTCTTCGCCGCGTATTTTGCCTTTTTTTATCTGGAAGGCGTTACCTTCTTTATCATACAGCGTGGTGCCTATGGTGGCAACCGGAACCTTTTGGCCCGCAGCTACATTTGGCGCGCCGCACACTATCTGCACGGGGGCGTTGCCGTCGCCCAGGTCTACTGTTGTGATGCGGAGCCTGTCGGCGTTGGGGTGCTGCACGCAGGTAAGCACATGGCCCACTACCACACCCTCAAGGCCGCCTTTAAGCGATTCATATTTTTCAACACCTTCTACCTCAAGGCCCAGGTCAGTAAGCAGGGCAGCTGTTTCTTCTGATTTCCAGTCGAGTTTAATAAATTGTCTTAACCAGTTGTATGATATACGCATTGTGGAATCTATTTTTTAAAGCACGCAAATATACAAAATACCCCAAAAAGAATGGCTATAAACTGCGGTGTAAATACCGTTGGTTATAGCCATTTTATTAGTATAGATTAGGGGTTGCTATGCCTCGGCAAGGCCTTTCCATTTGCGTATGCTGTTAGTAAAAAAGTACATGTATACTATAAAGGCGCCAAGGCATAGTAAAAATATATACCCGGGATTATCGTATATAAACACAAAAATTGCATTTTTAGGTTCGGCCATGGCTTCAGGCTTTACAAAGCTGTTGTAATACCGGTCATACCAATCGTCGTACCATTCTGTTACAAGGAGAATGATAACGGGCAGCACAGCGGGGGTAAGCCACAACAGGACATTAACCACTACGCCTGATATACCTTTTTTATCTTTTTTTGTAAAGAAATAGATGAGCAGCACTGTAACAATTACCAGCCAGAGCATAAAATAAAGATAGTTTCTTATAAATGATGAGTGATATCCTAAAATGTGTGAGTTACCTATTATAAGGCAAAAAATGCCTGTAACCAATGAAGCGAGGCCATAAGCCACCAGCGCGATAAGCCAGTTGCGCCCCGAGGTTACCCGGAATGAAAATACTATAAGCGAAAGAGCGACGCAAAAGCATCCATACAGGATAACCATATATATATCGGCATCGGGGTTTACCCAGGCTTCGGATAATATGGTGTATGATTCTTCCAGCTGTGAAAAAGGCACGTAGTATTTAGGGAATACATAAATAGTGCTATCTATCGTCCGTACGGTATTTTCGGTAAGGTCTATGGTTTCCCGGCCGTTTGGCCCGTTATAAACATAAAACCTGCCTTTCGGGATTATTGCGGTATCCTGGGCCGGTTTAAATGGGGCATCGTCTACAGGTACGGTATCCATTTCATCATAATTATAGGTACGCGTGTTCGTGGGGTGGTCATACCCCGTTAGCTCGTAGCGCTCTACACGCCCTATGGTAGTATATTTCGTGTATAAAGGCGGGTTATAAACCCGGCTTAGCCATTCATGAGGGGTTATTGATGATTTAAGTGTATGGTATTTTACAATCTTATCCATTTCGTGTAAAAGCCATGCTACCGAGTCGCGCTGGTTGTTGTGCAGCCAGCCTTTTACACGCGTTTCATTTAACGAATCTTTTTCACTACTCTGGTAGGTAAAGTTGCTGTTTGATTTGTTAAGCAGTGAGTTTAGCGGGTACTCTTTACCAAAATAAGGGTAAGTGGTGCGGTGCTTTTGTAGGGTAGAATCCAGCTCTTTACTATATTCCTCATAATATTCGCCTTTCAGGAAACTGCCATCGGCAAAAACAGAGGCCATGCTGATTATATCTATCCGTCGCGAAAATTCTTCCTCGGTAAAATAATTACGCTTTTTAAGGTCGCAGGCATAGGTAAACGTAAGGGCATAGGTGCAGTTTAGTGCGCATACTACAAGGATAAGCAGCCATTCTTTGTAGAGGTCATTGCGGCCTTTAGGATAAAATGCCTTAAACGCATTATTACGGAAATAAAATACAATCCAGATAATAAACAGGAACAGCCCGGTTATAATGCTAAAAAAGACTGCTATTGCGGGGGTAATATCATAAAGGTAATCGCCGTAATTACGTGTAAAATCTACGGCTCCGTCTATATAGCCTACCATAAAAAATATGAAGTGCAGGGCTATGCCAATTGCCAGTACCGGCACTATTTTTAAATTCCACAGCAGTGGATGGTGCAGCAACAGGTGGTTTTGTAATTTCTTGAACATGGTGGTTAGGTTTTAAGATACAAAAAAGCGGCGGGTTGAGTTAGAGATATCACGGAAGTAACCTAATGGGATATCCTGTGCAATAACCTCCTTTAAAAATGCATTAACCGTTACAGTGCCCGGCAGGGTTATAATATAGGTACCGCCGTTGTAGGTTAGCGATATAAGGTTTAACCCTGCAAATGCAGCATTTAAAGCGCCCTGTGCCCACGGGCTTTCAAACTCTATAACCAGTGGGTTGGGAACATTGCCGCCCTGTGCTGCAGTAGTATCGTGAAGGTTTTTCTGTACGCCCTGTTTCAGGAATATAACCTGGTCTGATGTTTTTTCTACCTCATACAATTGCTGCGAACTCAATACGATACCAATGGGCCTGAACGGTGACTTGGCTATGGCCCTGAAATCTTCGAGTACGGTTTGCTGTGCCAGTATATCAAGGTTTGCCAGCGGCTCGTCTATCAGTAATATCTTGGGCTTACGCAGCAGCATTCGCGCCAGTTCAAAACGCATTTTGTAGCCCGATGAGAGGCTTTTCCAGCTGTGTTTGCGGAACCTGCGTAAGCCCAGGCGGGCAATAATAAGCTCTACAATAAGGTTGTTTTCTTCCGGTTTATAGCCGTAGCTTGAGGCGGTAAAAACAAGGTTATCAAACATGCTGCCGTACCAGGTATCGGTACGTTGTGGTATATATACCAGTTTGGTTCTCAGGTCATATAAGTTATCATACTTAAAGCTGTACTCTAATTTACCTCCCGATGGTGTAAGCTCGCCGCACAGCAAACGCAGCAACGTGGTTTTGCCGTTGCCGTTTTCGCCCACCAGCCCTACAATGTCGCCTTCATGCAGCACCAGGTTTACGGGCCCAAGGGCAAAGGAGTGCGGCCCGTAGGCTTTTTTTACCTGCTCTGCAATAATTATTTTTTGCGGTAGTATTTCGGGCTTTTTTATTAGCTCAGCATGTAGCTCCTGCAACAGGGCTTCCAGGCGCGGCTTGGTCTCTTCCGGCTGCGGCTGGGTGTCCAGCCAGTCGAGCAGGGCGTTGGTCTTTTTGTAAAATGCTAATTGCCCGGTATCAATTGTAAAATCGATAATACGTTTTACCACGAGGGCAATATCATCAAAATGCAGTAAATCCTGCACCTCATCAAACTGTTTCTGAAATTTGCTCATTGGTTAGTAGGTTATGCCCAAATGTAGTAAACATTAACCTATTGTAAAAAAAAATCTCTCCCAATAGGGGAGAGACAAATAATATTTTAGGTGAGGTGCTTATTCAGCAGTAACTACAAGCGTCTTTACTATAGGTGTGTCCGGATTGTCAGTTAAAAACCTGAACTCGTATGTGCCTACAGTCGTTGGGGTAAAGGTAAAGGGCTGAGTGTCATACCAGCCAATCTGTTCACAATTGCAGCCATCGTAGTCTACAAAAGCCACAACCGACTTAGGAAAATCCGGTGTTTGCTGGAAGTTATTAAATTCGCCGCAGGCATTTGCTACATAAAACGAAACGTTAAATGTGGCCTGGGTATTAACAACTACAGTTGCCGGGCCTGTTACCTGGGTGGTGGTCATGGCTAACTGGTTATAGCACGAAGAAGGTGTAGAGTCTACGCTACAGCCGGACAGCATGGCCATAACAAGTAAAAGTGATAATAATTTAAGTTTCATGTTTTTACGTATTTAGTTTTAAGATGTGGTTTTTATAAAAAGGTTGCGTTACAGTATGTTAAATTAAAAAATTGTAATGGTAAAAGCGGCCTTATAGGTGTTTGCTGCCTCCAGGTTTATAATGCCTTCCTTAGTTACAATATCGCCATTTGAGGTTTCAGTATCGCTATAACCCTGCCACGGCTCTATGCATAAAAACGGCGCGCCTGTTTTCGTCCATATACCCAGGTGCGGGAAATCAAAAAAGCGTACCGCAAGATATTCTTTACCTTCTTTCTTTATTGTAATGCTTTTGCTTTCAAGCGATTTAAAAATAAGTGCATCTCTTTCAAACAGGTTGTAGGCAAGGGGCAACTCTCCATGATCAGCAGGCAGTTCCTGCGAAATATCACTAAGCAGGTCGTTTGTTAGCTGTGTGCTTACCAGGGGTTCGTGTTTTTCAAATTTCAGGCTGTAGCCTTCAAACTTCCCCGGCAGGGCAAAGGCCGGGTGCGCGCCTATTGAAAAAGGCATGGGCGCAGTACCTTTGTTTGTAACATGGTATTCTATAGTAAGCTCGCTCTCGTGCAGCGTGTACACCAGCGCTAACTCAAAATCAAACGGATATTTTTCTTGTGAGGCATCGGTAGCGGCTAATAAAAATGTGGCGGTATTGGCATCTTTATTTATTACGGCAAAATCATTATCCCTTGCAAAGCCGTGGCGCGAAAGGGAGTAGGTATTGCCGTTATAATTATAAGAATTGTTTTTAAGCGTCCCCACTATAGGGAACAGCACCGGCGAATGCTTGCCCCAAAATTCAGGGTTGCCCTCCCACATATATTCTGTACCGGCTTTAGTGAGCGAAATTAGTTCGGCACCCTTAGCGTTTATAGTAGCGGTAAGTGTCCCGTTGGTAATACTTATTTCCATTTATCTTTTTTTAAAATAAAGGGCTAAAGTACCAATTTAACATTTTATAACAAACAGTATTAATTAACTTTTATAAAAGGAATAAGAAGAAATTAGGATAATAAGTATACCCACCATAAAAAACAGCAGGCGCTTATTAATTTTAGAGGCAAAGTATGCCCCAAACGGTGCAGCTATAGCGCCACCCGTTATGAGCCCTAAAATTATCTGCCAGTGTTTTACACCCAGTAAGGCTACAAAAAGCGCCGTTGCAAAGTAGGTTACGAAAAATTCGGCGGTATTAACGGTGCCTATGGCCTGGCGCGGGTCTTTGCCCTGGCTTACCAGGTTACTGGTTACAATAGGCCCCCAGCCACCACCACCTATAGTGTCTAAAAATCCGCCAATAAGGGCGAGCAGCGGCGCGCGCTTTACCGCGCCGTCGGGTTGTTTTTTATTGGCAATGCCCTTATATATAATATAGGCGCCTAAAACTATGAGGTACCCCGATACATACGGCCTTATAACCTTTCCGTCAAAAAAATCGCTTATGAGGTAGGCGCCCACCATAGCGCCCAGGGTACCCGTTATGACAATTTTAAAGAAGAGTTTTTTATCGATATTCTTAAACTTAATATGTGAGAGCCCTGAAATGCCCGTTGTAAAAATCTCTGAGGTATGCACGCTGGCTGTAGCAAGGCTGGGTGGTACGCCAAAAGTCATAAGCAGGGTAGTGCAGCTTACGCCATACGCCATGCCCAGGGCGCCGTCTACCATCTGGGCTACAAAGCCAATGCCCATAAATATAAAAAACGTGCTGTCAAAAAGCAGCGTACCATCCAGTATCTCAAGGGTTATAAGGTAGCCGAAGTATATAATTATCAATAATTTAAGCAGGAGCATGGTTATAGCTATCTGCCGGAAGGTTATCTGGTCAGTAGCCCGTTCTATGCTGAGGATAATGCGTGTCATCAAAATTTTATTTGTACAGGTTAAGTATAGTATACAAATCCTATAGAGTAATAGTTGCAAATATAATCAAACGAATGATATAACAATATGCTAATGCGTATTAATGTTATTATTATGAAAAATGACGCTGTAACAGGATTGCCAATTGTAGATTGTTGCGTAATTTAGTACAAAAATATACACACTTTAAAACACAACATTGTACATTATGGAAGTAGGTAACCAAAATGCTGAATTGCTACAGCATATTTTTAAAGGCGAAAACACGATACCCGAAGAATATAAGATACCCGAAATACACCAGCGTGAATATTTGCTTAATGGCGAATGCGTAGCCTGGAACGGGCCCGTGCAAAATATTTATTCGCCGGTGTGTATACCCGGGCCTGACGGGCCGGAGCGCAAGCTGGTGGGCAGCATTCCGCACACGTCGCCGGCAGAGGCTATGGAGGCCCTTGACGCTGCCGTAGCGGCTTATAATAACGGGCTGGGCGACTGGCCTACCATGGCAGTGGAGGAGCGCCTTAACTGCATGGAAAAGTTTGTGGTACTAATGAAACAGCAGCGTGAACTGGTTATAAAACTGCTAATGTGGGAAATAGGCAAAACCCTTGCCGATGCCACTAAAGAGTTTGACCGTACTGTTGATTATATAAACGACACCATGGGCGCGCTTAAGGACCTTGACAGGGAATCGTCCGGTTTTCAGCAGGCCGAGGGCACTATTGCCAAGATAAGGCGCGCGCCGCTTGGGGTAGTGCTGAGTATGGGGCCGTTTAATTATCCGCTTAACGAGATATTTACCACGCTTATACCGGCGCTTATTATGGGTAATACCATACTGTTTAAGCTGCCTAAACATGGTGTGCTGGCACATTACCCGCTGCTTAATGCCTTTAAAGAGGCGTTCCCTAAGGGTACTGTTAATACGCTGTACGGCAAAGGCGCTGAGATTATTACCCCTGTAATGGAGAGCGGCAAAGTAAACGTGCTGGCCTTTATAGGGTCGAGCAAGGTAGCAAACGGGCTTAAAAAACAGCACCCAAAGGTTAACCGCCTGCGTGCCATACTAAGCCTTGATGCAAAGAACGCTGCTATTGTTACTAAAAATGCCAACCTTGATGTGGCCGTAAGCGAGTGTTTACTGGGCGCGTTGTCATTCAACGGCCAGCGTTGCACCGCGCTTAAACTTATTTTCGTACAGAAAGAGGTTGCAGCTGAATTTACCGAAAAGCTGAGTGCCGCGGTTTCTGCATTAAAACCGGGGCTGCCGTGGGAAAAAGATGTAAAAATTACCCCGCTGCCGGAGCAGGACAAACCGGCATACCTTAAAGGCATTATTGAAGACGCGGTGGCAAAAGGCGCCGCGGTTATCAATGAAAACGGCGGCTTTACCGATGCTTCGTTTGTATTCCCGGCGGTGGTGTACCCGGTTAACGACCAGATGAGGCTGTACCACGAAGAGCAATTTGGCCCCGTGATACCGGTAGTGCCTTTTGATAGCATTGATGAGCCGATAAACTACCAGATAAACGCCGACCATGGCATGCAGGTCAGCATTTTTAGCGAAGATGCTAAAGAGGTTGCGAGCCTTATAGACCCGTTTGTAAACCTGGTAAGCCGTGTTAATATTAACTGCCAGGCACAGCGCGGGCCGGACGTGTTCCCGTTCACCGGGCGTAAAGACAGCGCCGAGGGCACGCTTTCGGTTTTTGACGCGCTGCGCTCGTTCTCTATTCGCTCATTAGTGGCCGCAAAAGTTACTGATAGCAATAAGGCGCTGTTAAACAGTATAGTACATAACCATGATTCAAACTTTTTATCTACAGACTATATAATATAAAAATAGCCTAACTGATTTTTTTAAGTGGGTTGTTACAATTCAACTGCACAAATTAGTTATTCATCTATACATAAATGATGTTGGGCTAAATTATAATGATACACATAAAGAACCGCCTTACATTTGCAGGGATGGAACACAGGAAGAGTGTTTTTCATAAATTGGTTTTGATTGGTTTTGTAAATGTCCCGTGACACTTGTTACGGGACATTTTTTTATAAAGATTATTTTATCAATGTTTTTGTGCTGTGTAACGATTTAATTAAGTTTGTTTTTTAAAAACCATCCTATGAAAAACAAAATTACACTGCTGTTACTGCTGATTTCCTCGTTTGGCGCTTATGCGCAGGCAAAAGGCAATATCGAATTTGGCATTGGCACCGGCTACAGCACATCGAACCTTGATGCCACAGCCAATTCCAACCTGAATTACGATTACCGCAGCTCATACAATGTCAGCGCTTTTGCCGATTTTTATATAAATGACCGGTGGAGCTTCAGGGGGCGTGTGTTTTATGACCGTAAGGGTTATAACAACGAGCAGCTTACAGACGCTGACGGGTTTATTTTCAGTACTAATGTTGAGCTTAACTATATCACCATACCCGTAACCGCTAACTGGCACTTTGGCAGGAAAAGAAACTGGTACCTTAACTTTGGCCCTTACGTTGGCTTCCTGGCGGGCGTTAATGAAACCCGGTTTGGCGTTGACCTTACAGATGAATTTAATAATGTTGATGCCGGGCTTGCATTTGGCGTAGGCGTAAAAATACCTTTAAACAATAAGCTAAGGTTGTTTATTGAATATGATTACCAGGGTGGTTTTGCCGATGTATTTAAAAATGATATTGATTATTATGGCTATTACGGCAGCGAAAATAACAACTATACTACAAGTAGGGGCGCTTTTAACGTAGGGCTTAACTTCCTGCTTAAATAGCATTGGAAATAACGAATAAAAAAAGGGAAGCAGCGGCTTCCCTTTTTTTATTTCTGCATGTAAAGCTTATCTAAAAATAAGTACCTGTCCCGGTGGGGTTCTTTGTATGCCCTTGGGTTATCGTTTAGCTCCATAAGTGTCATTTCAGGTTCGTTACGGCTTACCGGCCACTGCGGCAGGCGGATACCGTTAGGATTTCCTGTTTTTATAAAATTGGCAATATACTGTTCGCCCTTTCGGCTGGCGGTATAGTCCTGTGGCGTCCAGATATAAACTGTGTTTGTAGCAAGGTTGCCCAGCAGGTATTCAATATCGCTGGCATGGCTGGCGCCTTTCAGGGCTTCGGGCATTTTATTTTCCTGCTTTTTACCGTCGTCTTTAATAATACCGCCGGCAAGCCCAGCTTTTGCATTACCCAGTTCCGCCTTAAGCGGCGGCCTTGCCTGGCTGAAGATATAGGCATATACCGGCTGGCCCGAAGTTTTGCGGTGCAGGTCGAGCCATTTCCAGGTGCTGTATACTATAAAGTTATCGCTGGCAAGGGCCGTGGCAGATGCTATTACTTCCGCCTCGTTGTTTCCTGGATATAGTTTAAGTACCTCATTTGCCTTATCATTATACTTTTGCTTCACCATTTTAATATAATTTTCAGGAGAAGGATATTGCCCCGCCATAAATGACTGGTACGGGATCTCGGCCGATGTCCATCCGGCAAGCAACGGCACTTTTGCCTGTTTGCCGGTAGCAAATACTTCCGATGGCAATTGGGTTAAAAAATAACCGTCAACTACAGCTTTAGTGGCATATGCGCCGGGTTTGGCAGCCTCATCCAGCAGTTTATCGGCAGGCAGGGCCCTGAGTTCCACAAGCGAGGCCGCGCTTACTTTGCCTGCAAAGGATTTGCCCTGTTTTTCGTTATCGGCCATGGGTATCGCATTCATTGTGGGGTTAATCATGCCACCGCTTTGCCCTATGGCACCGGCAAATAAGCCTGCGGAGAGGGGAGAGGCCATTTGCGCGCATACCGATATGGATCCCGCCGATTCCCCGGCTATGGTTATTTTATCGGGGTCGCCGCCAAAGGCCTTTATATTTTCCCTTACCCATTTAAGCGCGGCATTCTGGTCCAGCAGGCCGTAATTACCCGAGGCATGGTGAGGCGACTCTTTAGTAAGCTCAGGATGCGAAAAGAACCCGAAAATACCCAGCCTGTAGTTAAGTGTTACCGCTACAATGCCTTTGGTGGCAAGGCTTTCGCCATCGTACCTGTTTTCAGAGCCATCTCCGGCCACATATCCTCCACCGTAAAAATAAACGAGTACGGGCAGCTTTTCACCGGCGTTCTTAGCGGGTGTCCATACATTTAGGTAGAGGCAGTCTTCGCTCATCTTCGGCGCACGGAACATCATGTCGCCAAACACATTTTTTTGCATGGGGTTAGCGCTAAACTCTGTTGCCTTGCGTACGCCCGTCCATTTTGCAGGGGGCTGTGGTTCGCGCCAGCGTAAATTGCCTACGGGTGGCAGGGCAAAAGGTATGCCCCTGTAAGTTGTAATGCCGCTTTTAAGGCTAAGGCCCTCAAGGGTGCCCTGTGCTACAACAGCCTGTGGGGCTTTTTGGGCTTCAGCGCCCCAGCCAAAGCTAAGGGCTGCTACCGCTATCAAAAAATGTTTTATCATAACTACATCGTTTTTGGACTGTAACAAATGTAGCAAATATTATTGCTTATTTACAGGGCAATGATGTTAGTATTCTTAACCTCACTAATCATAAACGTGCTGTGGGTACTGCCTATGTATTGCAGTGTAGTGAGCTTGGCAACTAAAAACTCACGGTATTCTTCCATGCCCGAAACCAGTATCTTAAGTATGTAATCATAGTCGCCGCTTACGTGGTAGCATTCCATTACCTCGTCAAGCTTTACCACCTGCCGCTCAAAGGCGGTAAGGTATTCTTTAGAATGTTGCAGGAGCTTAAGGTGGCAAAATACCACAAAGCCCCGCTGTATTTTTTTTCGGTTTACGAGTGCCACATATTTTTCGATCACGCCCTCGCGCTCCAGTTTTTTTATGCGTTCGTATACAGCAGTTACCGAGAGGCCCAGTTTTACTGATAATGCCTTTGTAGTAGGGGAGCTGTCTTCCTGCAACAGGTGCAGCAGCTGTTTGTCTGTAGCGTCCATGAATGATTTTCTATTTTATATATTCTATTTTTTATTTGAGGCTAATATAATCTACATATATTTAAAAATATAGATTATAAAACTAATAATAAAATATAGTATTGATTTTTAGTTGGCAAATCCCTCACTTTGTTAGGCAATAACTACAAAACAATACATCTTATGAAAACTAACGAATTCAATCCCGCCGATAACATACAGGATTTGCAGTACTTTGGCGAATTTGGCGGTGTAAACCCGTCAATATCCGATTCGTCTACCTACACGTTTCTTTCTGCAAAGACCATGTTTGATACCTTTGAAGGCAATGCCGACGGCTGTTACCTGTACAGCAGGCATTCTTCGCCCAGTAACTTATACCTGGGGCAGGCGCTTGCTGCCATGGAGGGTACTGAAACCGCAAATGTGGCGGCATCGGGTATGGGTGCCATAACATCGGTGCTGTTGCAGCTGTGCGGGCAGGGCGATGAAATTGTTTCGAGCCGGACGATATATGGCGGTACCTACGCCTTTATGAAGAATTTTTTACCAAAACTGGGTATTACAACAACCTTTGCAGATATAACAAAACACAGCGTGGTAGAAGCAGCAATTAAGCCAAATACTAAAGTGCTGTATTGCGAAAGCGTGAGCAACCCGCTGCTTGAAATTGCCGACATACAGGCACTCGCCGCTATTGCTAAAAAGCACAACCTGAAGTTGGTGGTAGATAATACTTTTTCGCCGTTAACGGTTTCCCCGGCGAAGCTGGGTGCAGATGTGGTTATTCACAGCCTGACTAAATTTATAAACGGCAGCAGCGATACCGTGGGTGGGGTAGCCTGCGGAACCCAGCAGTTTATTGATGATATGCGCAATGTAAACAACGGCGCCGCTATGCTGCTAGGCCCTACTATGGACAGCCTGCGCGCCGCCAGCATATTAAAAAACCTGCGTACCCTGCACATCCGTATGAAACAGCACAGCAGCAACGCGCTGTATCTGGCGGAACGTTTTGAACAGGACGGCCTTAAAGTGGTATACCCGGGGCTTGAAAGCCACCCGGGGCATGAACTCTATAAAACCATGATGAACCGGGAATATGGCTTTGGAGGGCTGCTTACCCTTGATGCAGGAAATGCGCACAAGGCAAACGACCTTATGGAGCTCATGCAGCACCGCAACCTGGGCTATTTAGCTGTGAGCCTTGGTTTTTATAAAACGTTGTTTAGCACCCCCGGCAGTTCTACATCGAGCGAAATACCCGCTGAAGAGCAAAAGGAAATGGGGCTGGGCGATGGGCTTATACGTTTTTCTGTAGGGCTTGACAATGATATAAACCGCACCTACCACATGATGAAAAAATGTATGGAAGAGGTGGGGATATTAAAAAAACATGAAGCCGCTTACTAAAGGCGGCTTCATATAAAAAATCTTTATTTTACAGTAGAATGTAAAGCGTTTAATTAAACGATTTCCGGAATTCTAACGGTGTCATGCTTGTTTTCTGCCTGAAAAGCTTGCTGAACGACTGCGGGTATTCAAAGCCCAGGCCGTAGGCAATTTCGCTTACTGAAAGGTTTGTTGTAGATAAAACTTCCTTAGCTTTTTCAATCAGCTTTTCATGTATGTGCTGCTGTGTGCTTTGGCCTGTTACTGTTTTTAAAACGCCGTTAAGATAATTAGGGGATACATTAAGCCGTTCGGCTATTAGCTTAACCGTGGGAAATTCGCCTTTAGCCATTGATTTCGTGGTAAAATACCCGTTCAGCACTTCTTCTAAACGGTCCAGTATGTGGCTATTGTTTTTTTCCCTTGTTATAAACTGCCGCTGATAAAAACGCTCTGAAAAATTAAGCAGGGTTTCAATTTGAGATATGATAATTTTTTGGCTAAACTTATCTATGTTAGACCGGTACTCCTGTGCTATGTTTTCAAAAATAGATATAATGGTAAGCTCTTCTTTTTCTGAAAGGAACAATGCCTCATTTACCGAATAGCTAAAGTATTCGTACTGTTTTATCGTCTTTATCAGGGGGGTATTCCATAGAAAATCAGGATGGATGAGCAACAGCCATCCCGAATGTGTTAACGTAGCAGTATTGGCTTCTATAGAAAACACCTGGCCGGGTGCAATAAAAAACATTGTGCCCTCGTCAAAATCATATTCCAGCTGGCCATAGTTCATTTTACAATTCACGTTCTTTTTAAATGCAACAGCATAAAAATTCTGTACGATACTTTTAGGCTCATCGTTGCTAAGCCGCTTTATAGATTCAAAATTTACAACACTAACCAGCGGATGTTCCGGTTTAGGCAACCCCCTGAACTGATGATATTCGCTTATGGTGTTAAACTTATAAGGCTGCATACTACCTGTTTTTTATTATAGTTCATTGTATGCCTGGGCAAAATCCTTTGAAAAATCGGCAACTTTTACATTCCCCATTACTTTTGGCTTATTGCTGTTATAGTCTTCATAAAGTAAACCGCTGTTTATAGCAGCATACATTTCGGCCATCTGGTTTGCAATTTTAGGGTTCATGCCCTTAGCAATTAAACCATTTTCCATTTGTTCATCGGTAAGTTGTTTCCATTTCAGTTCAGGGTTGCCCACAGCTATCCCTAAAACAGCTACCAGTTCGTCATAGGTTAGTTCCTCGCTGGCCACATAGCGCACATTTCTTTCTGTAGCGGGCGCAACGGAAATTTCTTCAGCAATAGCGGCTGCAATATCTACCGGCGACACCCATGAATTTACCACCTCATTGCCAATATTAAATGCAATATACCCATTATTTTTAGCAGAACGGGCGTGTGGGAGTAAATTGTAGTAAAACTCAGTAGGGCGGATGTGGGTTATTACAACATCTGCCGGTAGCTCATTTAAAATATTTTCTACACGGTTTGCGCCCCGCAAAATGCCGTTTTCTTTATCTAAGTGAGCGCCGATAGAACTGAGGTTAATTACACGTTTAACTTTTGCCTGCCCGATGGCGTATGCATAATTGCTGCCAATACTGCGGTAATACTCCAGAAAATCAAGGCTGTGGTTAAAATAATTTGCCGGTGGCACCATAGAATATACCACATCTGCGCCGGCAAAGGTTGTTACTAAAAAACCTGCGTCTTCCAGCGATCCGATGGCGGCTGTAGCGCCTAACGCCTGTATGGCTTTTTCCTTTTCGGGTTTGCTGCTTACCACGGTTACCTGGTGGCCATTTTTTACTAATTCCTGTGTAAGTGGCTTACTAATGTTGCCTAAAGAACCTGTTACAATAATTTTCATTACTTTTATTTTATTTATACAAAATTCAGCAAAAGGGCAGCCGCGGGCGTGTCCGAATCAACTATTGTTGTGTTCAAAAAATTCTCTATGTGGCTAAAAGCACCCGCACAAGTGGCGTGTTCTTTACAACTCCCGCAATTATTACTACAACGTGGTAGGGTTTTTAATATGTGGCATGTTTAACTATTACTTACAGAAAATCACCAATAATAATCTTAAACAGTAACAAATGAAACAACTATTACTCTCGGCATTATTCCTTCTCATGTCGTTAGCATCAGGTGCCCAGGCTACGGCTTATGATGTACCCGACCTGATGCAGTGCAACAATGAAGTTTTTGACCTTACTACGCAAATCCCCATTGCCCTGGGTAACCAGGACCCGGAAAATTTTGAGGTTACTTTCTTTCCATCGCAGGTTAATGCTACCACAGGTACAAACGCGATAGCGAACCCAACCACTTTTATACCCCAGAGCTGGCCGCAGATGCTATATCTCAGGGTAACAAACACCGGTAATGGAGACTTTGATATTACAAACTTTTTGGTTGATATGATGCAAAGTGAGTCGATAATGGTTCCTGATGTTACGGTATGTGATTCGTACACTATACCTGCGTTACAATTTGGAAACGTTTATACCCTGCCAAATGGTCAGGGGGCTATCGTTCCGGCGGGCACAATTATTGTTTCAACGCAAACCCTTTATGTGTACTACACTAACGGTAGCTGTAGCCTGGAGGAAAACTTTACGGTAACAATAAATCCTACGCCTGAATCGCCCCCGCTGCCTGATGTTGTAGTTTGCGGCGCTTATATTTTACCTGAACTACCAAACCCTAATGCATATTATAGTACCGGGCCTAACGGAACCGGTTCAGCATATTTTGCAGGTGATATAATTACGACGAGTCAAACCCTTTATGTATATATAGAAAATGGCTGGTGTTTTAATGAAACCAGTTTTACAGTTACCATTAACGGCGGCGGCGCCAATATAATTATGCCCAACCCTCTTATTGGCTGTGACGTGAATATGACGGGCTATGCTGCATTTGACCTTACCATTGCCCAGGCCGAATTTGAGGCAAATAACCCAAATATTCTTGTTGCCGGCTTTTATACCACACAGCAGGACGCGGTGAACGATATTAACCCTATAGGCCCTTTTTATGCGAACATAGTTGCCGGGCAGCAAACCATTTACCTTGCCGCTACGGTGGGTGAGTGTGTGGCAGCGCTGCCGCTGGAACTTGTGGTAATACCCTGCGGCACCACATCTACCCTTACAGGTACGGTAACGCTTGATGCAGACGGTAACGGCTGCGGCGTGGGAGATGGCCCTGCCGCCGGTATACAGGTAAGCTATAACTATGGCAACCTCGTTTTTAATGCGTATACAGATGTTAACGGTAACTATACCTTTACTAATGTGCCCGAAGGTGTTGTTTCATTATGGCTGCAAAATATAAACGGGCAGGATTTTACAGCATTACCCGACGCCGTTACGGTAGAACTGCCGGACGGTAGCACCGTAAATGATTTTTGCATAAGCGTACCGCAGCCATTTACCGATGTTGCGGCTTACTTTACCCCATATTCCCAAGCTGTGCCCGGATTTTCAGCAGGCTATGCCATTACGGTTGTTAACTACGGCACCCAAACCGCTAACGGATCTGTCTCTTTTAGTTATGATAACACGCTGCTGAGCCTTTCAAACGCGGGTGGGGGTATAGTATCGGGTAACATATTAGCGTGGGGCTACAGCGACCTGGCACCTTATCAGTCACTAACGTATTATGTGGTTTTTAATGTAAATACCCCGCCTACGGTGGTAAGCGGTACACAACTCATATTTAGTGTAGTGGCTTCGGTATCGGGTGCCACCGATGTTAACAGCGACAACAACGCTTATGTATACAGCCAATATGCAGTGAATTCGTTCGACCCTAACGACATTGCCGTGCGCGAAGGCGAATTTATTACCGAGGCACAGGCCGACGGCTTCCTGCACTATACCATACGTTTCCAGAACACGGGTACGGCAAACGCGCAGAATGTAAGGGTAAACCTGCCGCTTGACGAAAACCTTGACTGGAGTACTTTTCAACCCGTAACCGCCAGCCACACCTTCGAGACAAACCGTGCAGGAGGTGTTGTAAACTTTATGTTTAATAATATAATGCTCCCGTTTGAAGATGCTGATGTAGCAGGGAGCAATGGTTTTGTAACCTTCCGTATAAAACCGGTTGCTGATATTGCACTGGGCGATGAAATGAGCGAAACCGCCTATATTTACTTCGACTTTAATGAGGCTATAGTTACCAATACTGTAACCACCACAGTAGGAGCGTTAGCAACCGAAGGGTTTACAAAAGCTAATGCGGCCCTGTATCCTAACCCTGCTTCGGGCATAGTAAACGTTAAGGTAAATGGGGTAGTGGCAGCAAATGCAAGTGTAACCATTACCGATGTGTTAGGTAAAACGGTTATGAATACGCCCGTAAAATCTGAAAACGCAGCAGTAAATATTTCCGGGCTTACCGGTGGGGTTTATTTTGTAACCGTACAAAATGATGCCACCCAGAGTACCCAGAAACTCATTATTAAATAGTATAGTTAGTTACCCAATAGTTTTAGTTTTTTTCATTCTTAACACCGCCATGGAAAGCCAGCCAGTGGGGGTGTTTTTTTATTGATACATAAAGATTTATATTTTTAGGACTAATTGCAGTGTAAATTTTTGATATCATGTGGTAAAATGTTAAAACAGGGATAAATTAGTGGTAGGGTATTTATAAGATGGGCTGTTTATTATGTACTTGCAAGAATCACCAATACAAATTTTAAATAACAACAAATGAAACGATTATTACTCCCTGTTTTATTCCTTTTCATATCATTAGCCTCTAATGCGCAGGCTACGGCTTATGAAGTCCCGGACCTTAACCAGTGTGGCAACGAAGTTTTTGACCTTACCGCCCAAATACCGATTGCCCTGGGCAACCAGGATCCGGAGAATTTTCAAGTTGCGTTTTTCCTGTCGGCAGCTGATGCTACAGCCGGAACAAACGCTATAGTAAACCCAACCGCTTATGTTCCGGATTTTGGCTCACATATATTTTTAAGGGTAACCAACACAGAAACGAGCGAATTTGATATTACCGACTTTAATGTAATTGTTTCGTCCGGTGGTTTTGTAGGTTTTTTTGAAGATGTGACTGTTTGCGATGTATATACGTTGCCACCACTTACGGTAGGTAATTACTATACAGGACCCGGTGGTACGGGTACAGCAATATTTACGGGCACTGTAATTACCACTACTCAGACAATTTACGTGTACTATACTAACGGCATCTGTACCTCAGAGGAAAGCTTTACGGTAACGGTAACTCCTACGCCTGAATCGCCCTCGCTGCCTGATGTGTTAGTTTGTGGCGCTTATATTTTACCTGCTCTTACAACACCAAATTCATATTATACCACTCAGCCAAATGGCGGTGGTACCGAACTTGCACCCGGTACTGCCATTACCACAAGCCAGACAATTTATGTTTATACAGGAAACGACTGGTGTTTTAGCGAAACCAGTTTTACGGTTACCATTAATGGCGGTGGCGCCAATATAATTCCGCCTAATCCGCTGATAACGTGCGATACTGATGCCAGTGGCTTTGGGGTTTTTAACCTTTTAACCGCCCAGGCAGAATTTGAAGCCAACAATCCTAACATCCTTGTTGCCGGCTTTTATATGTCTCAGGCCGATGTCCAGGACGGTGTAAACGCTATCCCTTTTGCCGAGTCTTTCATGAACCTTTCGCCGTTTCAGCAAACCATTTACCTTGCAGTCACCGTAGGCGACTGCGTGGCAGCGCTGCCGCTGGAACTCGTGGTAATACCCTGCGGCACCACATCTACCCTTACAGGTACGGTAACGCTTGATGCAGACGGTAACGGCTGCGGGGAAGGAGATGGCCCTGCTGCCGGTATACAGGTAAGCTATAACTATGGCAACTACGTTTTTAATGCCTATACCGATGTTAACGGTAACTATACCTTTACTAATGTGCCCGAAGGTGTAGTAACACTATGGCTGCAAAACATAAACGGGCAGAGCTTTACAACATCCCCGGGTGATATTACGATAGACCTGCCAGGCGGGGATACTATAAATGATTTTTGCATAAGCGTACCACAGCCGTATACCGATGTTGCTGCTTACCTTACACCATATTCCCAGGCAGTGCCGGGCTTTTCGGCAGGCTATGCCATTACAGTTGTTAACTACGGTACTGAAGCCGCCACGGGCTCCATCTCCTTTAGTTATGATAATACATTGCTAAGCCTTGCAAATGCGGGCGGTGGTGTGGCATCGGGCAATATATTAACCTGGGCTTACAGCGACCTGGCGCCTTACCAGTCAGCAACCTACTATGTGTTGCTTAATGTTAGTACCCCACCTACCGTAGTAAGCGGTACCCAGCTTATATTCAGCGTAGCGGCATCGGTATCGGGTACCGATGTTAACGGCAGCAACAACGCTTATGTATACAGTCAATATGCAGTGAATTCGTTCGACCCTAACGACATCGCCGTACGCGAAGGCGAATTTATTACCGAGGCGCAGGCCGACGGATTCCTGCACTATACCATACGTTTCCAGAACACGGGTACGGCTAACGCGCAGAATGTAAGGGTAAACCTGCCGCTTGATGAAAACCTTGACTGGAGTACTTTTCAACCCGTAACGGCCAGCCACACCTTCGAGACAAACCGTGAAGGAGGTATTGTAAACTTTATGTTTAATAACATACAACTGCCTTTTGAAGATGCTGATGCGGCAGGTAGTAACGGATTTGTAACCTTCCGTATAAAACCGGTTGCTGATATTGCACTGGGCGACAGCATGAGCGAAACTGCTTATATTTACTTCGACTTTAATGAGGCTATAGTTACCAATACTGTTACCACCACGGTAGGCGCGTTAGTAACTGAAGGGTTTACAAAAGCTAATGCGGCCCTGTATCCTAACCCTGCTTCGGGCATAGTAAACGTTAAGGTAAATGGGGTAGTGGCAGCAAATGCCAGTGTAACCATTACCGATGTGTTAGGCAAAACGGTTATGAGCATGCCGCTACAGTCTGAAAACGCAGCAGTAAATATTTCCGGCCTTACCGGTGGGGTTTATTTTGTGACCGTACAAAATGATGCCACCCAGAGTACCCAGAAACTCATCATCAAGTAGCGAGAGTTAGTTACCCCATATAGTTTTAGTTTTCATCCTTAATGCCCTCATGGTAAACCAGCCCATGGGGGCATTTTATATTGTAAACGGTTATATTGCCTGCAGCAGCTCGGTCATGCTCAGGTAGGTGGCATCATGCCCTTTTACGGTGTAGCTAAAGCTGTGCCCGGGGTCATCTGCAAAAAAATCACGGTAATACTTAGCCTCATAGGCCAGCTGCTCGTCGTGGTTTATATGGGCAGGGGGTAATATCGACTGGCCCTCATAAGAACCTTCGGCAGTAAACTCAAAGGTTTTTTCTTCAAAAGTTGCTATCGTGCCGTTTAGTAAAAAGTCTTCACTGTCTGCGGTGTTATACACATCCATTTCCAGCTTTACGCTGCGGCCCTTATATTCGGCAGTAATGCTGTGTTCGTTTTCCTTAAACTTAAAGTTGCCGTCGGTTTTAAAAAAATCTTTAAAACTCTCAAATATTTTTTTTATTTCGGCTTTCTTTATTTCTTTCCGTTTGTACTTATACTGCTTTGCAAGCTCTTCGTGTTCAGCAATAATATCTATTTTTATTTTTAAAAAAGCTGCATCCATAGTTGTTGGTTTTATAATTCGGCGATTTTTTCTTTAAAAAAATTCACGTAAAAAAAGCTGTTGGCATCTAACCCCGCATCCAGCACCATTTTATTTATGGCCTCGGTTTTATGGGTATCAGCATCAGGTGAAAGCTCAAGAAAGTGTAATAACTCGTTCAGGTTATTAAACTTAAAGCTCAGCGGGGTATTAAGGGAATAGGGCGTAATGCTGTATCCGGCATCTTTAATGGTTATACCCGCGGTAGCAAAAGCCTGTTTAAGTGTTTCAAAATTGCCGTCCATAGTTAATTTTATAAAGTTAGTGTGGTGGGTTATAGTAAAGCCCCGCAGTTTTTGCAGGGCTTATTATATATCAGCATCGTGTTTTTATGCCTGCTCATTTTTTATAACCTGCACTTTACCAGCAGGCACATCGCCTGTTGTGTCTTTTACAAGGTGCACACCCAGCACACGCAGGGGTATGTCTATCCCTTCTTCAGACTCTTTTATCTCATCGGTTATGTGTTCAAAATCCTGTGCGTTAAGCAGCAGGGTATCGCCCTCGTTTATTGTTTTTGCAAATAAATAGGCTCGTATAGACGCGGTGTTTATAGCACCAACAGTTACAAATTCTGGCATAGTGATATGTTTTATATCACCTAAATTACCAATTGCATATTCAATTTTATGCAAGGTTTTGTTAAAGTCAATGAAGTCATCACGCCTTAAAGTCAAAAGTCAGAAAGTCAGAGGGTGTTTGTACATACAGGACTTTAGACGTTATGACTTTAAGACATTCTACTAAAAAAGCCTATCTTTGCGGCTTAATTGATTGATAATGTCCACATTTTTAGACTTCGGCCTGCCAAAATCACTTCAAAAAGCCATTGACGACCTTGGGTTTACTACCCCCACGCCCATACAGGAGCGTGCCATGCCGGTAATACTAAGCGGCCGCGATATGATGGGGATCGCACAGACGGGAACCGGTAAAACCTTTGCTTACCTGCTGCCCATACTTAAGCAATGGAAGTTTGTAGCTACCGATACCCCGCGCGTGGTAATATTAGTGCCAACCCGCGAACTTGTAGTGCAGGTAGCCGAAGAGGCCGAAAAACTTACCAAATACATGTCGGTACGTGTGCTGGGCGTGTTTGGTGGCGTGAACATCAATACGCAAAAAAAAGCTGTATACGGCGGTGTAGACATACTTGTGGGCACCCCTGGCCGCCTTATGGACCTGGCGCTGGACAATGTGGTACGCTTTGATTCGCTGCAAAAACTGGTAATAGACGAGTTTGACGAAATACTGAACCTAGGTTTCCGGGTGCAGGTTACCTCCATACTCGCCATGATGAAGCAAAAGAAGCAAAACATACTGTTCTCTGCTACCATGACCGATGAAGTGGATGAGTTGCTGAACGACTTTTTTGATTTCCCCGAAGAGGTATCGCTGGCGGCAAGCGGTACGCCACTGGAGCAGATAACGCAATATGGCTATACCGTGCCTAACTTCCTTACCAAGCTAAACCTGTTAAAACAGCTGTTGCAGGACGAAAGCCTGGAGCGCGTTTTAGTATTTGTAAACAATAAAAAGATAGCCGACATGGTTAGCGCCGCCGTTGAAGAGGAATACCCGGAGCAATTTGGCGTGATACACTCTAACAAGTCGCAAAACTACAGGCTTACCACCATGGATAATTTTCAGGGTGGTGCGCTGCGGGGTATTATCACTACCGATGTAATGGCGCGCGGCCTTGATATTTCAGACATCAGCCATGTTATCAATATGGAATTCCCAGAAGTGCCTGAGCAGTACATTCACCGTATAGGGCGTACTGGCCGTGCCGATAAAGAGGGTATTGCCATAAGCTTTATAGCGCCGCACGAAGAGGAAATTCATGTGGAGGCCGAAGTGCTTATGGAAAAGGAACTGGAAATACTCCCCATACCGGAAGCAGTGAAAATAGAGGAGCGCCTGCTGGAATTTGAAAAAGACCGCAAGAAAACCAAGTTCCTGCTGAAGCGCGTAAAGCTTGACGGTGGCGGCGCGTTTCACGATAAAAAAGAAAAGAATAAAAAAGTAAACCTGGGCGGCCCCGGACGTACCAAGCCACGCAAAACTGAGCCCCGCAACCGTGGCGTTGAGGCCAAGCGTGCCGCTAAAAAGAAGAAGGGGAAATAGTAGGCAGTGGTCAGTAATCAGTGTGCAGTGATTAGGTTTTTAAATCTGTCAATGCTTTTAGCCTAAACCTTTCTATTCTAAAATTTTGGCCTAATATTGCTCTCGCTCATTAGGGAAATCCTTTGCCTTTACATCTTTAGAATACTGCGCAATTGCAGCCGTCATCTCTTCATACAGGTTCAGGTAGCGCCTTAAAAACCTTGGGCTAAATTCGTTATTCATACCCAGCATATCGTGTATTACCAGTACCTGGCCGTCTACACCGCCGCCGGCCCCAATACCTATAACGGGTATGGTAAGGCTTTCGGCAACTTTTTGCGCAAGGCTGGCCGGTATTTTTTCTAATACTATGGCAAAGCAGCCCAGGCGCTCCAGCAGCCTGGCATCTTCAATAAGCTTTTCGGCTTCGGCATCTTCCTTGGCACGCACCGTATATGAACCAAATTTATAAATCGACTGCGGGGTGAGCCCCAGGTGCCCCATAACCGGGATGCCCGCGTGCAGCAGTTTTTTAACAGAATCTTTAATCTCCGCGCCACCCTCCAGCTTTACGGCATGGCCACCGCTTTCTTTCATGATGCGGATGGCAGACCGCAGCGCCTCCTTAGGGTCGCTCTGGTAGGTACCAAAGGGCAGGTCTACCACCACAAGGGCACGCTCTACGCCACGCACTACCGATGAGGCGTGGTATATCATATGGTCAAGCGTTATGGGTAGCGTGGTTTCATGCCCCGCCATAACATTACTGGCCGAGTCGCCTACCAAAATAACATCAATACCAGACGAATCTACAATTTTTGCCATGGTAAAATCGTATGCCGTGAGCATCGATATTTTTTCGCCATTGGCCTTCATCTCTATTAACGACTTGGTAGTTATTCTTTTATAATCTTTTTTTGCGACGGACATGTTTTGAAAAATTTTGGCGTAAATGTAGTAAATTGCGTTTACAATACGGTGGGAGCCGCCCTTTTATTGGCAGGCCGCCAATAGTTAAAACTTAAAACAATATAACAGAATAAAACATGAAAAAGTTCTTATTGATTGCCGCTATGGGCTTTGCCCAGATTATAATGGCCCAGGAAGCCCAGGTTAAAAAAACCGTGGAAAGATTTTTCGCCGGATTAAACAGTGCCGACGTGGCGAAGATAAAATCGGTTTGCAGTGACAAGTTGATACTGCAGTCGGTTGAGCTGCACACGGCAGCCAACAAATTTAGTGAAGAATCGGCGGAGGGTTTTTATAAATCGATAGCCGAAACAGCTTCAAAAGTGAAGTTTGAGGAAAAAGTATCAGACTATAAAATACTGACAGATGGTACCATAGCACACGTATGGGCGCCTTACGAATTTTTTATTGAAGGCAAACTGAGCCACAAGGGCGTAAACTCTTTTGAGCTGGTAAAGTTTAAAGAAGGCTGGAAGGTAGTGTATATTATTGATACAAGGGGGGTGAATTAGTGGTCAGTGGTCAGTAAGGGCAATGACGTTTGTAAAAAAATATTGTACAAATAATAAAAAACTTTATGAAATTTCAGGATTTACTCGCATATCAAAAGGCATTTGCGCTTTCGATGAAGATTTTTGAAATTTCAAAATCATTTCCTCCTGAAGAAAAATATTCGCTGACCGACCAGGTTCGTCGTGCATCCCGTAGTGTATGCGCTAACATGGCTGAAGCTTACAGGAAGCGTGTTTTTCCAAAACATTTTTATAGTAAGCTAACCGATTGTGATGCCGAAAATTCCGAAACGCAGGTTTGGTTAACATTCTGCTTTTCCTGCAACTATGTTACGGAACAGACTTTTAATGAATTGATGGCAGAAAGTATCGAGGTGGGCAAGCTTATTAATTATATGATATTAAATCCGGCACGGTTTGGCGTAAAAGATTCTGAACACTAAAATCAATCCTAATAAAGCAAATGCACACTGACCACTGAATACTACTATTAAAGTATTAAGAGTGAAGCTACTGCAAACTGACCACTGACCACTGAATATTAACAGTCAGCATTATTAACCGTTACGGCAAGGCCGCCTTCGCTGGTTTCCTTGTACTTATTATTCATATCCTGGGCGGTTTGCCACATGGTGTTTACCACCTTGTCAAGGGGCACTTTAGCATGGGCAGGGTCGGTTTCCAGGGCAAGCTCGGCGGCATTAATAGCCTTAATGGCGCCCATGGTGTTGCGCTCAATACACGGTACCTGCACAAGCCCCCCTATAGGGTCGCACGTCATGCCCAGATGGTGTTCCATGGCAATTTCGGCCGCCATAAGGCATTGCTCCGGCGTACCACCCATAAGTTCGCACAGCGCAGCGGCAGCCATAGCGCTCGATACGCCTATTTCTGCCTGGCAGCCCCCCATAGCCGCACTTATGGTAGCACCTTTTTTAAAGATACTGCCTATTTCGCCGGCCACTAAAAGGAACTGTTTTATGTGGCGCTCGTCGGCCTGGTGGTTTTCTATAACCATATAATACATTAACACAGCGGGAATTACCCCGGCACTGCCATTAGTAGGCGCGGTAACCACACGGCCCAGTGCCGCGTTAACCTCGTTAACCGCAAGAGCAAAACAGCTTACCCATTTTAATATCTGCCTGAACTTAACCTCCGTTTGCCGTATAACCTGTAGCCATTCTTGGGGAGTGGAGTAGGGCAGTTCGCCTATCATTTTATTGTGCATATCAAAGGCGCGGCGGCGCACGTTGAGGCCTCCGGGAAGGATCCCCGGAGTATGGCAGCCGGTGTACATGCACTCCAGCATGGTGTTCCAGATGCGCATCAATTCGTGGTCTATTTCGGCTTCGGTGCGGATGGATTTTTCGTTTTCCAATACCACTTCCGATATGCTTTTGTTCAGGTTGCGGGTGTAGGCCAAAAGTTCGTCGGCCTTATCAACCGGGTAGGGGAAGGCACGGCGCGTAACTTCTTTTTGTTGCGCTATAATACGCTCTTCCTTAACCACAAAGCCACCTCCTATTGAATAAAAAGTTGATGTATAGTCGCCGTCTTCATAATAGGCGGTAAAAGTAAAGCCATTTGCATGGAAGGGCAGGAAATTGCGGTTGAAAATGATGTCAGTAAAAAAGCTGAAATCTATTTCACGCTCGTTGCCCAGCAGTAGTTTGTGGCTTGTATTTATGGTATGGATTGTGCCCGAAATACTGTCTATAGGCAGGTACTCAGGGTCGGCGCCGCTAAGGCCCAGCATCACGGCGAGGTCGGTAGCGTGGCCTTTCCCCGTAAGGGAAAGCGAGCCGTAGAGGTCTACACGCACACGGGTTACTTTATGGAAAATACCCCCGGTGCGAAGTTCGTTAAGAAAGCGTTCGGCGCCGCGCCACGGCCCCAGGGTGTGGGAGCTCGACGGGCCAACGCCTATCTTTAGCATATCAAATACAGAAATACATTCAGTCATAGCAATGATTAGGCAACTGCTGCAAATATAACGCAATTGCGGCGCGCAAATGTAATTATTTTAGCGATGCTATAACGATGTAGGTAGGAAATTGTTAATGGGGTAATTAATCCGTTATTTCAACTGTAAACGGGGTAACGCGTTTCGGCATGGCATTGGGTGACGATGGATATCTAATATGTGTGATTGAAATGACAGACTTCTTTTTTACCTTAGCTAACACTTTTTTAATTTCTTCCGGAAAAGTATTTCCTTCCACCGTAATTATCTTATGCCTCGGAATTTTAACAGCAAATTCAACGACAGGAATTTTAACTTCAAATAAAAAATTTGGCAAATGGATGCTAATTACTGCATTTTTTAGTTCTTCCTTAGTCATTTTTAAATGTAGGCCCTCGTTTTCGAATCCTTCTATTGTTCCGTCTGGCGGAGGCAATCCCATTATCCTAAAAGCCTTTTTCTCAACTTTTGATGTACTATCAGGCATTTGAGCAACTAAGGTAACAATGACTTCAGTACCCGCACCCGGATTCAAAATGTAGTTCCCGGTTCCTTTTGATTCGTCAGGGCTTAACCCGGGGGCGGTAGCGGTAAATGATTTGGCTCCCGGCACGGCTATCTTGATGGGATTATCAACGCCCCTGTAAACCACGTTTAGCTTTTCAGCAGAAATTACCGAAATGTTTTGCGGGGCAACGCTGTCGTTTTGGGCGAAAGCGGAGAGGGTAAAGAGGAATATAAAAATGTATTTTAGCATCGCTAATCTGTTATTTCGACTAAAATTAATGGCATTTTACAAAAAAGGCCGTTTAATCCTATATTTACCTGACATTTTATGTTGTGCATAAGTACTTCGTCGCCAGGTTTTAATTGTTGTATTTCCTTTTTAATATCGTCAGTAAATTTATTCCCATGGATTGTAAACTTTTTCCGTCTTTCTCTATTCTTTGAAAGAAACCGCACTTCAAATTCTCTGACTATACAATGCTCATTTGGATTTTTAATCAAAACGTTTTCGTAGTAAACACTTAAGCTATCATTGCAAAGTTCATCACGGGTTTTTAAATAGTAACTTGAATGCTCGTTACTCAAAACGCCATTGGGAACAGGTATCCCGCTTAATATCCTAAAAGCCTTTTTCTCAACTTTTGATGTACCATCAGGCATTTGAGCAACTAAGGTAACAATGACTTCTGTACCCGCACCCGGATTCAAAATGTAGTTCCCAGTTCCTTTTGATTCGTCAGGGCTTAACCCAGGGGCAGTAGCGGTAAATGATTTGGCTCCCGGCACGGCAATTTTAATAGGATTGTCAATACCCCTGTAAACCACGTTTAGCTTTTCAGCAGAAATTACCGAAATGTTTTGCGGAGCGACGCTGTCGTTTTGGGCGAAAGCGGTGAGGGTGCAAAAGAGTAGGGCACATATAAATTTCATGGTTGCAGGATTGGGGTATGCTATAATAACCAAAAATTTTGGAATTTGTTTTGCGTATACCAGAAATTTTTAAAACAGCTTTGTGAACCTTGTGAAAAATTCTTTGTGGCCTTTGTGAGAAATTCTTTGTAGCCTTTGTGGTAAAAATCTCTGCAAAATTACACCACATCACCTTAAAAAGTACTGAAGCCATCCCTTCAGTAAACGTACCTGAAAAAAATATATACCGATTGCACAATTAAAACGTTTTAGTTATAAAATATTAAAAAAACGCTAAAAATTTTCCATTGATAATCAACGGATTGCAAAATGTGTTTTTGAAAAAAATATACCGATTGTACAACAAACCGACATATTTTTATTTTTAAGAACGAAGTTTCTTACAATTAAAAAGCATCTTCCATTTTGGCGACAATCTCATCCAGGCACAAATTATTGATGCTGCCCTCGTGGATATGTTTGGTCGCTTTTGGCGAAACAAAGGTGCCGTTATCCACCTGTTCGCCCACGATTTTATAGGCATCACGGAAGGGGATACCTGAGTTAACCAACTCATTTAGAGCATCTACCGTAAAGAGGTAGTCGTATTTTTTATCATCGAGGATGCTCTCATTCACTTTAATTTCTTTTATGGAGTAGTGCGCCATCTCCAGGCAGGCCTTAAGCGATTGCAATGCGGGGAATAAACCCTCTTTAAGCAACTGGAATTCACGGTGGTAACCGCTCGGTAAGTTGTTGGTAATCAAGGTAATTTCATAAGGAAGCGCCTGTATTTTGTTGCATTTGCCACGAATCAGCTCAAAAATATCCGGGTTCTTTTTGTGCGGCATGATGCTGCTGCCAGTTGTAAGGTGCTGTGGCAGAGCGATAAAGCTAAAGTTTTGGCTCAAATACAACGTGATATCCATTGCGAGTTTAGACAGCGTACCCGCCACTGATGCCATGGCAAAAGCGGTGGTTTTCTCTACCTTGCCGCGGCTCATTTGCGCGGCTACCGAATTGTATTTCAGTGTTTTAAACCCCATTTCTTTGGTTGTAAAACTGCGGTCGATAGGGAAGGAGCTGCCATACCCGGCGGCAGAACCGAGTGGGTTTTGGTCGGCCACGGTCAAGGCGGCATTTAGCATCGTCACATCATCAATCAGCGTTTCAGCATAGGCCGAAAACCACATCCCGAATGACGACGGCATCGCAACCTGAAAATGCGTATATCCCGGAAGCAGAACATTTTGATACTGCTTACCTAAAGTAATGAGTAAATCAAAAAGTTCCTTTACCTGGGCTTTAATAGTAAGAATTTCAGCCTTTAAATACAGATGTACATCAGTTAAAACCTGGTCGTTTCGTGAGCGAGCTGTATGTATTTTCTTACCTGTATCGCCCAGTTTTTCAATCAGCAGGTACTCAACTTTACTGTGCACGTCTTCAAATGAATCTTCTATGGTAAAGTTACCAGCCTGAATATCAGCTAATATGTCCTGTAAAGCAGCTACTAAATCAGCACTTTCAGCATGGGTAAGCAGGCCAACTTTAGCCAGCATTTTTGCCTGCGCCATCGATCCAATTACGTCATACTCAGCCAGTACCAGGTCGAGTTCGCGGTCGTTACCCACAGTAAACAGGTCGGTTTTCTTATCGGTAGGTATGCCTTTTTCCCAGAGTTTCATTAAAGGTTTTGTTTCAGGTTTAAAGTTGCAGGTTAGCGGTATCTATTACGACTTCTTCTAATTTTAAAAAAGCCTTTAATATTTTGATATACAATGCAATACCATCTTCAATTTCGTGTAAAAAAATATACTCATCGGCACTGTGCGAACGGGTAGATAATCCAGGCCCCAGCTTAAGCGATTCACAGCTTAAAACCGACTGGTCGCTAAGCGTTGGCGAACCATAGGTAGTCCTGCCCAGCGCTATACCGGCCTGAACCAGAGGGTGTTCCTTACGAATTGATGAAGAATTTAAGTGCAGTGAACGTGGGTTTACACGCACGTTATCACCAAATTTTGCTGCCATCTCCCTGCGGATTATCTCAAGTACCTCAGTATTAGTATATTTATCATTAACGCGAACGTCTATCACAAGGCTGCATTCAGCCGGAATTACGTTGTGCTGCTTACCCGCATTAATACCGGTAACAGTCATTTTCATGGGCCCAAGTACCTCACTTACAAGATCAAAACGGTAATCGCGGAACCACTCTATAACCGGGATAGCGTTATAGATACTCACATTATCATTAGGATGGGCAGCATGGCCGGCTGTTCCGGTAACGGTAACATCCAGTACCAACAAGCCTTTTTCGGCTATGGCAAGGTGCATTTCGGTAGGTTCGCCTACTATGGCAAGTTCCAGGTTAGGCAGATGTTTCAGCACGCTGTTTAGCCCTTTTGGACCGCTGCTTTCTTCCTCGGCAGAAGCTACCATTACCACGTTATACGGCAGGTTTTCAGCCTCGTATAAATAGGTGAATGAAGCCATTAGCGATACCAGGCAACCGCCGGCATCGTTACTGCCCAGTCCATAAAGCTTGCCGTCTTCAACAGTGGGCTCTAGCGGGTTGCGCGTATATCCCTGGTTTGGCTTAACCGTATCGTGATGCGAATTAAGCAACAGCAAGGGCTTGCCCGCAACAAAGTTTTTATTGTAAGCCCAGATGTTATTATTTTCCCTTAAAAACGGAATATTATTGTTGTTAAACCATGCCTCGATAAGCAGGGCAGTACCTTCTTCCTCCGACGAAAAAGACTGGACTGCAATGAGTTGCTTAAGCAATGCAATAGCGTCCTGTGTTAGTGTATGTATCGTTTTATCACTCATGCATCGTGTTTTCGTCAGGCGGTTACAAGGGTATAATCACTCCCTTTGAGCATGTCTGTGCTGCCGATGCCTATTTGCGTAACGCCCTGGTTTATAGCGTTAAAGCAATTTTCGAGTTTCGGCAGCATACCGCTGTGTATTATACCTTGTGCCTTTAGTGTTTCGTATGCCCCAAAAGTAAGGTTTTTTATAACCGAATCCTCATTTTCGATGTCCATTAATACGCCTTTTTTCTCGAAGCAGTACATCAATTCTACGTCAAAATGGGCGGAACAGCCAACTGCCAGCGTGCTTGCTATGGTATCGGCATTGGTATTAAGCAGTTGACCCGCACCATCATGCGTTATGGCGCAAAAAACAGGTACAATATTTTGCTGGATTATAACCTTCAGTAAATCAGCATTTACGTCAACTACGTCGCCCACAAAACCGAAATCTACCGTGGCAATTTTTCGCTTTTCAGATAAAATAAGGTTACCATCTGCGCCGGTAAAGCCCATGGCATTGCTGCCGAGCGCCTGTAGGTGAGCCGTAATATCTTTGTTAATGAGCCCTGCGTAGGTCATTACCGCCACATCAAGCATGGGCTTATCAGTTACGCGGCGGCCTTCGTGGAAAACGGCAGTTATGCCCAGGCTTTCAGCGGTTTTGGTTGCAATTTTTCCGCCACCGTGCACCAGTACTTTAAAACCTTCATATGCTGCAAAATCCGACAGGAAACTCTTAAGGGCTATCGGGTTATCAATCACGTTGCCGCCTATTTTTATAATCGTAAGTTTTAGCTTATTTTCCGGCATCTTCCAGTATTTTAGTCAATATGGCCTGCGCCGAATAGGTTCGGTTATTGGCCTGCGGAATCACGATAGAAGCATCGCTGTCAAGCAAGGCGTCCGTAACAATCATGTTGCGGCGTACGGGCAGGCAGTGCATAAATTTGCCATTATCGGTAAGCGCCATCTTTTCGGGAGTTACCGTCCACGACGGGTCTTTACTGGTTATTTTTCCGTAGTCGATATAGCTGCTCCAGTTTTTGGCGTAGATAAAATCGGCATTTTTAAACGCCTCATCCTGGTTGTGTGTAATTGCAACACCTTCTGTAAATTGCGGATTAAGCTCATAACCTTCAGGGTGGGTAATTATAAAATCCACATCGGCCTTTTTCATCACTTTTACAAACGAGTTTGGCACGGCGTGCGGCAGCGCTTTCGGGTGTGGCGCCCATGTAAGTACTACTTTAGGGCGGGCTTTGGTCTTATATTCTTCAATGGTAAGTGCGTCGGCTACAGCCTGTAGCGGATGCTCTGTACTGCCTTCAAGGCTTATAACCGGCACGAGGGCATACTTTTTAAATGCACTTATTACATATTCTGCTTCGTCTTTTTCCTTATCGGTAAGGGTAGGGAAACTGCGTATGGCAATAATGTCGCAGTATTGCGAAACCACCTGCGCGGCCTCCTTAATGTGCTCACTGCTGGCACCGTCCATCACTACGCCGTCTTCAAATTCCAGCGTCCAGCCCTCGGTATTCAGGTTCATCACAATAGGGTGCATCCCCAGGTTAAGGGCAGCCTTTTGGGTGCTGAGCCTTGTGCGCAGGCTGGGGTTAAAAAACAACAGGCCCAGGGTTTTGTTTTTCCCCAGCTCCTGGTGGGCAAAGGGAGCCGCTTTTATGGCTTTCGCCAAAGATACAAGGCCATTAAGGTCCTGTATATCGTCTACCGAAGTGAAGTTTTTCATTCTTGTTTTTTGAGTTGAGCCTTACGGTGAAAACAGCAGTTGATGATATAAATTTTACGCCGTCAAAGATACTTAAAAGCGGAAGTAATTGTGAGTAAATCCTGTTATTTTAACGGTATTTTACAGTTAAAAAAGTTTAATTTGTAGCTTTGCGCCAAATGCCTTTAACAGGATAAAATTTACCATGCACTACAGAAAAGATATTCAGGGCTTGCGGGCACTGGCGGTACTATTTGTTTTTATATTCCACCTTAATCCTTCATGGCTACCGGGAGGATTTATAGGGGTTGATGTGTTCTTTGTAATATCCGGGTTTTTGATAGGCGGTATTATTCTTAACAAACTGCAGGACAACTCGTTTAGCTTTATCGATTTTTATATTGGCCGCATAAGGCGTATTGTGCCGGCTTATTATGCTATGCTTATATGTGGCGCACTAGTGGGTGCCTTTATAATGATAAGTACTTCAGATACCGGCATTATAAGGCGAGAGCTGATGCACGCCATACTATTTAATTCAAATCATTTGTATTCGAAGCTGAACTCTTATTTTGGCATCCAGGCCGATGAATATATTTTTAAGCATGCCTGGTCAATAGCCATAGAAATGAAGTTTTACTTACTGATGCCTTTTTTATTGCTTTTTATAAAACGAAAATATTTGCTTAAATTTCTTATCGTTATTACTTTAGGCTTATTGGGTTATAGCATTTATAAAACACACATTGTACACCAGCCTTCAGCTTATTATTCGTTGCTTATCCGCATACCGGAATTTTTAATAGGGCTGATAGCTTACCTGCTGCTGCCGCGCGTTGGCAGAATTAATAAGAATTTTTCCGGGCTAACCGGTATAATTGTTTTGATATGTTGTATATTTTTTATTGATAAAAACACTCTTTTTCCCGGAGTTTACGCGTTACTTCCCTGTGTAGCCACGGCGTTATTACTTATATCAGGCACTGGAGTAATAAATAAAGTAATATCATTAAAGCCATTCGAAACAGTTGGTGCATGGTCGTACTCTATTTATTTGTGGCACTGGCCAATTATAGCTTTAACCCGCTATTATTATGATGCCGACACATTTAACTTCATACAGGTTTTATGGATTATATCCGCCACGCTTGTATGCTCTTTACTGTCGTATTATTTTATTGAAAATTATTTCAGGAAGAATAATTTTAAAGTACTTACTATAGGTACATTAACAAGCCTGGTTGCCTTAGCCGGTTGCTTTTACGGGCTAATAATTATAAACGAAACCGTAAACCAAATACCAAAAGAATATTGCGGCCCCTCTATAGGCCTAAAATCCCACAATACTGATGTTGTGGAAACAATGGGAGACCCGGAATCGGGCAGTCCGCAAATATTTTTAACCGGCAACAGCAATGCCCTTTCACTAAAGCCTTACCTGGATTACATTGGTAAACGAAATCACTTTTCGTTTACTACAATAACCAGCAATACCTACATGCCTATAAGTGGATTGAATATTGAAGAGGTCAAGAAAAAATATTATAACGACTATAAGATTGCAAAAGAGCTGATCCCGGCAACGAATAGGGAAATTAAAAAAAGTAAGATTATTTTTTTGGTTATGAGCTCGTGGAAACTTGTGCCTTCGTTGCCCCAGGCAGTTGAAAAACTGGCTGCCGGCCTTAACGATGGCCAGCACCTGGTAATTATAGGCACTTTCCCATCCTTAAGTAAAAACCCTATTAAAGCAAATAGGGGGGGAGTTAAAAATAACAATATTCGTCAGGAGTACAAACTGAGGTACAGGCAAACCCCTAAGGAGATACTGCAGCTGACAAAAAAATATAAAAATGTTCATTTTTATGATGTTGCGGTCAGTGCCGTATTTAAGGAAGTTCCTTTTCACCACGATACCATAATGTATTATGACAGGAAACACCTAAACGACTTTGGTTCCACCGTACTTGCCAAAGATGACGAAAAACGCTTCATGAAGTTCCTTAATTCTATAAGGAAATAGAGTACTCTTAAAGAAAAAAAGCCAATTCTGTTTTAACCAGAATTGGCTTTTTTTGTTATGCCAACGCCTTTTTAAGCCCTTCAAAAAATACATCTACATCGGATTTTGTAATAGAAAGCGGCGGCAGTATGCGCAGCAGGTTCTTTTGGGAAGCGTTGCCCGTAAATATATGCTCGTTATAAATAAGCTTTTTACGAAGCTCAGTCACATCAAAATCAAACTCCAGGCCCAGCATCAGGCCACGCCCTTTGATGTTTTTGACTTTCGGGATTTCAGCTGCTTTTTCCTGAAAATAAGCGCTAATAGTGTTTACATTTTCAATAAGGTTTTCATTTTCAATAACTTCAAGTACCGATAGTGCAGCCGCGCACGCCAAATGGTTACCGCCAAAGGTAGTACCCAGCAGGCCATACTTTGCCTCGAACTTAGGAGATATCAAAATACCGCCAATAGGGAAGCCGTTGCCCATGCCTTTTGCCAGCGAAATAACATCAGGCGTAATGCCATGGTGCTGGTGCGCGAAGAACTTGCCCGAACGCCCGTAACCGCTTTGTATTTCGTCCAGTATCAGCACTACATCATTATCTGTGCAGGCTTTTTCTATCAGTTTAAAGAATTCCGTAGTAGCCTGGTCAAGCCCGCCTACACCCTGTATGCCTTCAATAATTACGCAGGTAACATCGCCTTTGGCAATCTCTGCCGTAAATGCAGCTTCGTCATTTAAGTGAAGGAAAACCACTTCATGCCCGGCGTTTAACGGGGCAACAATAGATGGGTTATCAGTAGCTGCAACCGCCGCCGAGGTACGCCCGTGGAAGGCTTTTTTAAAGGCAATGACCTTCTTTTTCCCGTTGTGGAAGGATGCCAGCTTTAGCGCGTTCTCATTGGCTTCTGCACCCGAATTACAAAGGAATAAGGTAAAATCAGGATAGCGGGAAAACTCAGGAAGTTTTTTGCCCAGAGCCTCCTGTATAGGGTTCTGGATAGAGTTAGAGTAAAAACCTATTTTGGCGACCTGTTCGCTCACCGCTTTTACATAAGCGGGGTGGGAGTGCCCGGCTGAAATTACGCCATGGCCGCCGTAGAAGTCAAGGTACTCAGTACCTTTGTCGTCCCATACCTTGGCACCCAGCGCTCTTACCGGGGTAATGTTATATATAGGGTATACGTTGAATAAACTCATTTTCTTTTAGTATGTGATAACCTGCAAGTTTTCCAAAACCTTGTAGGTTTGGTTAATCAATATTTCTATACCTACAAGGTTTTGGAAACCTTGCAGGATACAGGAGTAGTTTAAAACCCCTGTGCCTTCAGTTTCAACCCCGTGGTTTCCTCAAGGCCAAACATCAGGTTCATGTTCTCAATGGCCTGTCCCGAAGCACCTTTTACAAGGTTGTCTATTACCGATGTTATCAGCAGGTAATTGCCGTGCTGCTCCAGGCTGATAAAGCAGTTGTTAGTCTGCAAAACCAACTTCATATTGATGCTGTTGGTGGTAACTTTTACAAACGGCTCAACAGCATAATACTCGTTATATAATTTTACAACCGAATCAAAATCAGCAGGTAATTTAGTATACAGTGTTGCGAATATCCCTCGCGGGAAATCGCCGCGGTTAGGTATGAACAATAACTCCTGGTTAAAGCCTTGTTGGGTTAACTGTAAGCTTTGGGTAATTTCGCCTAAGTGCTGGTGCCCGAATGCTTTATAGTGGCTCATGTTACCCATGCGCCACGGGTGGTGCGACGTAGCCGATGGCATTACACCCGCACCCGTACTGCCTGTTGTGGCGTTAATGTGTACGGTGTCATTCAGAAGATTATTTTTTGCTAAAGGCAAAAGGGCCAACTGTATCGCCGTAGCAAAACAGCCGGGATTGGCAATATATTGTGCCGATTTTATCGCGTCACGGTTCAGTTCCGGCAGGCCGTAAATGAACGTTTTTCCGTTGAATTCAGCATCCTTTGTCAGGCGGAAATCATTACCTAAATCGATAATTTTAGTAACAGTAGAAAAGGCATTGGCTTGAAGAAACGCCAGCGACTTGCCGTGGCCTAAGCATAAAAACACAACGTCAACATCGGGGTTAAGCGTATCGGTAAAGTTAACATCGAGTGTGCCATACAGGTCTTCGTGTACCGAAGCCACAGGGCTGCCGGCATTAGTAGTGCTGTATACAAAATCGATATGCGCTTCAGGGTGATTGGCAAGCAAACGCAACAATTCGCCCGCCGTATAGCCCGATCCTCCTATGATGCCTATATTAATCATATTTTTCGTTGTTTACGTGGGCGTAAATGTTCTGCGCGTTGCCCACTATCTTAATAAAGCCCTTGGCATCATCTGCTGTCCAGGCATTGTTAACTTCGCCGTACTGGCCAAAGCCGCTGTTCATTAAATCATGTTCTGACTCAATGCCATCAAGCGAGAAATGGTAGGGCTTAAGGCTAACGGTAACGGTACCGGTTACTGTTTTCTGGGTATCTTCTAAAAAGGTTTCTATGTTACGCATCACCGGGTCAAGGTACTGCCCTTCGTGAAACAGCATACCGTACCAGTTGCCCAGCTGCTCTTTCCAGTACTGTTGCCATTTGCCCAGCGTGTGCTTTTCAAGCAGGTGGTGTGCCTTAATAATAATAAGCGGTGCCGCAGCCTCAAATCCCACACGGCCCTTAATACCTATAATGGTGTCGCCCACGTGGATGTCGCGGCCTATGGCAAACGCCGAAGCTAATGCCTCAAGCTTTTGTATGTTAGCCGACGGCTTATCAAATGCGCCATTGATGCCTGTAAGTTGGCCTTTTTCAAAGTGCAGTACTACCTTCTCGGCTTCCGTTTTTTGCAGTTGCGACGGGTAAGCAGAGTCGGGTAGGGGCTGGCCTGAAGTCAGGGTCTCTTTACCGCCTACGCTCGTACCCCAAATGCCTTTATTGATAGAGTATTGCGCTTTTTCCCAACTGTACTCCACGCCGTTTTGTTGCAGGTATTCCACTTCCTGCTGGCGGGTAAGCTTAAGGTCGCGTATGGGGGTAATGATTGTCATTTCAGGCGCTATGGTCTGGAATACCAGGTCAAAACGAATCTGGTCGTTGCCCGCGCCGGTACTGCCGTGCGATATGGCTTCAGCGCCTACTTTTTTGGCATAGCGCACGGTTTCCAGCGCCTGGAAAACCCGCTCCGCACTTACCGAAAGGGGATAGGTATTGTTTTTAAGCACGTTGCCATACACCAGGTATTTAATGGCTTTCTCGTAGTACTTGTCTATAATGTCGAGGTTAAGGTGGTTAGCGCTGCCCAGTTCGTAAGCACGCTTTTCTATGGCCGTTAATTCTTCTTCGCCAAAGCCACCGGTATTAATTAGTATGGTATGAACCTCATACCCCAGTTCGTTCTTTAGGTACTTAAGGCAGTAAGAGGTATCAAGCCCCCCGCTGTATGCCAAAACCACTTTTTTACTCATGTTCAGTTGTTTATTTGTGTGTTATAAAAAGCTTTTGAAAAAATTTATAAACAGGAATACGTTTTTATCGCCATCCTTTTTTGCAGGGGTTTCATCCTTTTTGAGGAACAGCGCCTGCTTAATGCTTTTTAGGCGGGCCATTACCTTTTGGTTAAAATCATACTGGTCTTCTTCCTTTTCGTTTTTCTTTTCGGCAGGGTCGTAGAGCATACCGGTGCAGAGGCACATTTTATAGTCTTTGCGCTGCAATATGTCATAATTATTACAGCCGCTGCAGCCCTTCCAAAAGGATGGGTCGTCAGTAAGTTCGCTAAAAGGCACGGGCTTGTAACCCAGGTCGGAGTTGATTTTCATCACTGCCAATCCCGTGGTGATTCCAAATATCTTAGCCCCCGGATATTTCTCCTGGGAGTAGTTAAACACGCGCTCCTTGATCTTTTTGGCAAGGCCATGCTGGCGGAAGTCGGGGTGTACTATAAGTCCGGAATTAGCCACAAACTTGCCGTGGCTCCAGCTCTCTATGTAGCAAAAGCCCGCAAACTTACCGTCGGCAATGGCAATAACGGCATCCTTGTGTTCCATCTTGGCCACTATATATTCGGGTGTGCGCTTCGCAATGCCCGTACCGCGCTGTATGGCGCTCTCGTACATGGTATCTACGATTTCCTGTGCAAATTTATAGTGCTCTTCGCCGGCTATTACTATGGATATATTCATTTCAGCTAACAGAAATAAATGGTAAAAATTCAATAAATTAAAATGGGTGTAGTGTCGTGGAAACGAGCCGGGCGGACCGGCCCAAAAAAATTGCAGACCATTACGGCCTGAAGCGCCTGGGGCTCAGGAATGAATTAAGGTTGCTGATGTAAGCAAGGTCCCCAATTACGGTCGCTATAAAAACAGTTGTGTTTTTCAATTTAAATAAAAAATAAAAATGAACAGTTAGTGCAAATTGCAATCCAGCTTTATTTACAGGTGCAAATGTAATTTATATAAAAACAAGTTCCGTTAATTTTCCCTCAAAAAATAGTAAAATTACAGATACCCCATAAAAATACCCCCTGTATAAAATATTTTGCAAAATATGCTGTACAAAAAACGCTCCAAAAGTGAAGTGGGGGTTGAAATTTGATATAAGTGAATTGAAAATGGTACATTGTGGCTGATATTTTTTAGAGCATATTAGTAATTTATATAATATAAGATC
Source organism: Flavobacterium sp. RHBU_24 (assembly GCF_046613695.1). NCBI lineage: Bacteria > Pseudomonadati > Bacteroidota > Flavobacteriia > Flavobacteriales > Flavobacteriaceae > Flavobacterium > Flavobacterium sp. RHBU_24. The sequence continues at coordinate 173,363 of NZ_JBKJHD010000003.1, forward strand.
CCCAACCATCACTTCCAATAAAATCATTTATATTGACTTTTTCAATTTTAAAAACTGCATCCAAATCGGCAAGGTCATTTATACTAAAATGAACCAACTTCTTTTGCTCCAGAGAAAGGATAACTAACATTATAGTTTTATTCTTATTAATCCATTTTGTTGCTTTATATTCTAAAAAAGCTCCCTTAAGTTTTTCGAACATACTAGGTAATGTTCTTTTACTGGTATTTTTGACAAGATATATAAATGCAGCATCTTGATCTTCATAAATCAATTTTAGAATATCTTTGGAAGTATATTGTTCGCTTGAATTTTTATACTTAAATTCTATATTGAGAATACGAGAATATTTATTTGAATCTCGCTTGTAAATACTTAAATCATGTGAGGCTGAACGACCATCCTCCGTTTTATGATCTTTAGTATTTTTTGCTAATTTATATTTCTTTTTTGTTGGGGTTTCAATTGAATAATATAGATTGGGATATGCATTTCTAAACTCTTCTACGAAAATGAAACGAAGCTCCTGTTCTGATATTCTTTCATCTTCTTCACCATTAGCTTGAAATTTTGACGGAAAGATTAATTTTTCATCTGAATTACCCTCTCGCTTTTCAAAATCCATCTTAGCGAGACGATGCAAAACTTTTTTAGATAATTCTAAGATATTTACCGCACAACTATCTTTATTCATTATTTTTCAATTTTAAAATAAATTAAACCTACAAATTTTTCTCTTACAAAAATTCCTTTCTTAAAAAATTTTATCATTACAATTAAACCACCGCCACAAAATTACAATACAACCCCACACAAAGTACTGAAGGCATTTGTTCAGTAAAAACTTTTAGTGCCAATGGTAGATTTGCATTTTTGCTAACGAAATTTTTAGTAGGGAGGAGGCAAACGCCTGTTTAGGAAATTATTTTGCGCAACGTACTGAAGGCGTTTGTTCAGTGTACTTTATGTTACACTTTGTGGAATGTGTGTGTAAAGTGTGTGAAATATGGGAAAACCTGATATATTTTTATAAACATCCTATAGTCAATAGTATAAACTAAAAATATTCCACAATATAGTCCGTTGGTTTTTGGATGCTGTAAACCAAAAAGTGGAACATATTGTGAAATATGATAAAGACTTTTTTATTTTAAAAAAGAGATTCTTCGACTCCGCTCAGAATGACAGAAAACTGCGGTAAAAATATAAGAAAAAACCTACTTTTTATCAAAAGCCGGCAGCAGCTTACTGCATACCTCGCCAAAGCCTATACGCACTTCATCATTCTGGCAGTAGCCGCGCATAATCACGCTGTCGCCATCGTTAATAAACTTGCGTTCGGTGCCGTCGTTAAGGGTTATGGGGTTTTTACCGCCCCAGGTAAGCTCCAGCATCGAGCCAAAGCTATCGGGCGTAGGGCCGCTTATTGTGCCGCTGCCCATAAGGTCGCCACTGTTTACACGGCAGCCGTTAACGGTATGGTGGGCAAGCTGTTGCGCCATGCTCCAGTACATGTACTTAAAATTAGAATTTGAAATAACGGTTTCCCCTGCGTCTTCGGGCTGTATAGCCACCTGCAGGTTAATGTCATACGCATGTGCGCCTTCTAATTGCAAATATTCTAACGGCTTAGGTTCCTGCTCAGGGCCTGTGGTACGGAAGGGTTCCAGCGCATCAAGCGTTACTATCCATGGCGACATAGATGAGGCAAAGTTCTTAGCCAGGAAGGGGCCCAGCGGCACGTACTCCCATTTCTGTATGTCGCGTGCGCTCCAGTCGTTAAACAGCACCATACCAAAGATGTGCTCCTCAGCTTCCTCCACGGGAATCGATTCACCCATAATATTGGCATCGGTGGTGATAAAGGCCATTTCAAGCTCAAAATCAACCAGTTTGCTCGGTCCAAACACGGGTTGTGTTTCACCGTTTGGCAAGGTTTGCCCGTTTGGCCTGTGTACCGGTATCCCTGAAGGCACGATGGTGCTGGAGCGCCCGTGATAGCCTACCGGCAGGTGTAGCCAGTTGGGCAACAACGCATTCTCCGGGTCGCGGAACATCATGCCTACGTTTGTAGCATGCTCCTTACTGCTGTAAAAATCGGTATAGTCGCCTATAAGCACCGGCAGCTGCATCTCTACATCTTCCATATTAAAAATAACTACTTCTTTATGGGCATCGTTATCTTTAAGGGTGGTGTTGTTCTCATCAAATATGTCGGCAATGCGGTTGCGTACCAGACGCCAGGTTTTCTTGCCGTCGCTTATAAAGTCGTTTAGCGTGTCCTGCATAAACATATCGTCGGTAAGCTCTATGCCTTCAAAATAGTTTAGTTGCTGCAACGCGCCAAGGTCTATGGCATAATCGCCTATGCGGGTACCTATGGTTACTACATCGTCTTTTGTTATAAACACGCCAAAAGGGATGTTTTGTATAGGAAAATCGCTGTTTTCAGGCACGGTAAGCCACGATTTTCTTGAGGGGTCGTTTGCGGTTAAGGGCATATTTATGTTTGTGTTTTTAGTAAATGTACTGTTTTATCTGCTTGCCAAATATACTTTTGTTAGGTTTTTTACCAAACGTTTTTTGTACTTTTGGCAGCAAATTAACGAAAATTTATACAATGCAACGCGACGAACAAATTTTTGACTTAATCCTTGAAGAACAGGACAGGCAAATACACGGCCTTGAGCTTATAGCATCTGAAAACTTTGTAAGCGACCAGGTAATGGAAGCCGCTGGCAGTGTGCTGACTAACAAATATGCCGAAGGCTATCCGGGTAAAAGATATTACGGCGGCTGCGAAGTGGTAGATGTTATAGAGCAAATTGCCATAGACAGGGCAAAAGCGCTTTTTGGCGCCGAGTATGCCAATGTGCAGCCGCACAGCGGCTCGCAGGCTAATGCTTCTGTTTTTCATGCATGCCTTAAACCTGGCGATAAAATACTGGGTTTCGACCTTTCGCACGGCGGGCACCTTACGCACGGTTCGCCCGTAAACTTTTCGGGCCGTTTATACAATCCCGTGTTTTATGGGGTAGAGAAGGAGACGGGCCGTTTAAACTACGATAAGATACAGGAAATAGCAACAGCTGAAAAGCCACAGCTTATTATTGCAGGCGCTTCGGCATACAGCCGCGATATGGATTTTGCACGTTTCCGTGAAATAGCAGACAGCGTGGGCGCTATACTGCTTGCAGATATATCACACCCCGCCGGGCTTATCGCCAAAGGCTTAATGAACGACCCTATACCACACTGCCATATAGTAACCACCACTACCCACAAAACCCTGCGCGGGCCAAGGGGAGGGCTTATACTTATGGGTAAGGATTTTGAGAACCCATGGGGCCACAAAACGCCTAAAGGCGAAATCAGGATGATGTCGGCATTGCTTGACCTTGCGGTTTTCCCGGGTAACCAGGGCGGGCCGTTAGAGCATATTATAGCTGCTAAAGCCGTTGCCTTTGGCGAAGCGTTAAGCGATGAGTTCTTTACCTACGCAAGGCAGCTGCAAAAGAATGCCAAAGTTATGGCCGAGGCCTTTGTAAAGCGCGGCTACAATATTATTAGCGGCGGTACCGATAACCACATGATGCTTATCGACCTGCGCAACAAAGGCATTAGCGGTAAAGAAGCAGAAAACGCCCTTGTAAAAGCAGAGATAACGGTTAACAAAAATATGGTTCCGTTTGATGATAAAAGCCCGTTTGTAACATCAGGAATTAGGGTGGGTACAGCGGCAATTACCACCCGCGGCCTCGTGGAGGCAGATATGGAAACCATTGTTGCCTTTATAGACCGTGTAATAACCAACCATACCAATGAGGGCGTTATTGATGAAGTAGCAGAAGCGGTAAACGAAATGATGAGCGAGAGGCCGATATTTGTTTTTTGATAATAGTATTAAAAAAATAAACACAACCCCTTAAGTTCCTTAGCTTAAGGGGTTTTTAGTTATTATGCCATGGATTTATTAGAAAAAATTAAAAACGCGATAATACGTTTTTACCCGCTTGACGAACAGGCGTGGGAAATACTGGAACCTAACCTTGTTGTAAAACACTGTAAAAAAGGAGACTTGCTGGTAAAAGAAGGCGATATTGAAGACCGTATATTTTTTCTGGGCAGCGGGGTATCGCGTAATTACTTTTTGCGGAATGATAAGGAATTTACCATAGACTTTCATTTTGAGGGCGATTTTGTTACCGGCTTTTATTCCCTTATAACCGGCGCGCCCAGCATACTTACCGTAGAGCTTTTAACCGATGCCGTTATAGTTGTTTTTCCATACGGCTTAATAACATCGTTATATGATCTATCGGCAAAAGCGGCAAACTTTGGAAGGCTCATTGCCGAAAGGCAGTATGTGGTGCGGCTGCTTAAAGAAATGGACCTCATGTCGCTCACTGCCGAAGAGCGCTATGCAAAACTGGTTGACTCCAGGCCGGGGCTGGTAGAAAAAATATCAGTAAAGCATATTTCATCCTACCTGGGCATCCACCCGGAGAGCCTGAGCCGCATACGTAAGAAATTTTTATAAACTGACATACATCATTTTTTAAAATGTTCAAATTAACCACTTTTGCAGGCGGAACGCAACCTCTCATACATGAAACCTCTTATAGTGTTACTGGCTGTATTTTTTATAGCCCTTATAACAAGCTTTATCCTGTACGCTAACTGGAATTTTTCATTCAGTGGCAGGCTGGCGTTAGCGGTTATGCTGTTGTTTACCGCGTTTGGCCATTTTAAATTCCCGGAGGGCATGGTGCTGATGATGCCCGATTTTATCCCCGCAAAAAAAGCACTGGTGTATGTAACAGGGATAATGGAGATAGCTTTTGCAGTTACTATTATGATACCGGAAACCAGGTATATGGCCGGAATAGGCTTACTTATTTTCTTAATACTAATATTTCCCGCAAATATTCATGCTTCATTTAACACTGTAAATATAGAAGAAGCAAACTACAACGGCCCGGGCCTTAAATACCTTTGGTTCCGTATACCGTTCCAGCTGCTGCTGCTGTTGTGGGTATGGATTTTTTGCCTTTTAGCACATATATAATGGGGTAGGTAACCAACAGCGTTAGGGCTTTAAACAAGAGATTTAACAGGTTAAAAACCCTTATAAAAAGCGAAGACCCGAGGGTGGAAGCCCCTGGGTCTTACCATTACCAACCCATAACATGGTTAATAATGAGCTGCAAAAGTAGGGTACAGGTTTACAATTTCCTAACGTAGGAGGATATTATTTGTAAATAATTTACGTTTGGTTGATATACAATGGCTTAAAACAATCTTTTTTTAATAGATGAATAAATCCAAAGTAAAACTGCTGCGGTAAGCATTGCGAAAAGTATATCTATAGTAAGGTTACCATAATCAGTATGCTGTAAATCTTCATAACGGATATCCTGGTCCATACCGGAACCTATTTCATAGTACGTGAGCGGAAATCCATAGGTAAGGCTACCGTCAACAGGCAATCCATTTTGGTAAGAATATAATTTGCCGAGCCAAAAAATAAGTGTGGTAAGCAGGCCGAATGCTAAGATATTTTTTAAAATTCTTTTTTTCACGTCGCTTATTTTATAACAATTTCATACTTGGTAAGTAAGCCTTTAAGCCCGGCTTCAGAAAAAACAGCCTTTTTTATCTTATTTTTTTCAGGGTCTATGGTAAAATTATAGCTGGTGCTAAAATCGGTTTTGTTAGCAACAGTATCGGTAAAAACACTTTTATGAAGGTTGCAGTTATTAAACATCACGCCGGTAATATCAGCATTCATAAAATCGGCCGCTACAATGCTGCAATTCTCAAAAATTGTATTTCGGAACTTCAGCGTATAAAATTTAGCATAATCAAGCGTACAGTCTTTAAAGCTAAATTTAAACAATAGCGTATCAATCATAGAAAAGTTTACATTGCTAAAATCGCACCCGGTAAACTGCACATCACGCAGTGAAACGTAATTTATTTTTGCCCGCGCAAAACTGCAATACATAAACACACAGTCTATGAATGCCACGCCAGTAAAGTCGCTGGCAGTAAAATCGCAGTCTTCAAAAGTACAGCGCTCAAAATCATGATACATAATTTCCTTCTCAAAGAAAATATTACCGGAATACTGTTTATCAATTTTATACGACATAGAAAATTTAATAGTTTATTACACCTTTTCTTAATAATTTAGCTCCTAAACACGTTTTGTTAATGGCCCAAAACTACAATTTTAACCAGCTTTATTTTGAGTACCGGGCTTTAGTGTACAGCCTGGCACTGCATTATGTGCAAAATGTAGAAGACGCTGAGGAAATTACCCAGGACGTGTTTGTAAAGGTATATCAAAGTATACACACTTTTAAAAATAATGCATCGGTAAAAACCTGGATATACCGTATAACCGTTAATGCTTCGCTTGATTTAATCACGAAAAAGAAAAGTAAAAAGCGTTTTTTTATCTTTGGTAAAAGGGAGACATATGATAACAGATACACTAAAGTAGCTGATTTTGAGTACCCCGGCGTTGCCCTTGAACATAAAGAGCAGTCTGCCATACTGTTTGGTGTGATCAACACACTGCCGGAAAACCAGCGCACCGCATTTCTGCTTTCTAAGCTTGAGGGGCTAAGCAACCCGGAAGTTTCACAAATAATGCAGCTTAGTGTCGGTGCCGTTGAATCTCTTTTAGTACGTGCTAAAAAATCGCTTAAAGAAAAACTTGCTGAAAAATTTGAAGTAAACCACAGGAAAAAATGATATAAACAGTCTAATGTATATGGAAAAGGATAAATGGATAGAAGACGTGCTTAACAGCACACAAAATATGGGTAGGGTAACGCCCCGGGAAAGCTTGCTGGAAGCCATTGAACATAAAGCACGTGCCGAAAAAAAAGACGCAAAAACAGTGTGGATGGTAGCGGCATCAGTAGCAGTACTCTTAGCTGTAAATGTGGCAGTAATAGGTTACTACAGTCAAAATTATGATATACAGACAGTTACAGAAGATAAGGATAACCCTTTTATAAGCAATAATCAGTTGTATTAAATAAGCAATTATGAGAAAGACAACTTTATTGGCAACTGCTGTAATTATAATGATGGTATTAAACTGCTTACTGCTGTTTCTGCTGTATTATACGCCTGCAAAATTGCAGCCGGGTTTGCCGCGCACTGAGCCTAAGTATATAATAATTGATAGGTTAGAATTTACCCCGCAGCAGGTTTTAAAATATGAAGAACTTATAAAAGGCCACCGAAGGAGTATAAACCATCTTGATTTTGAAATAAGAACCACTAAAAAAGAACTGTACAGCCTGTTATCTAAAAACGAAAAACAGCGCGAAAGAGATAGCCTTATTGAAATAATAAACGGTTACCAAAAAGAGATAGAGTATGTTCATTTTAAACATTTTAAAGATATAAAAATGCTTTGCACGGATAAACAGAAGGTACTTTTTGAGCAGTTATTGCCGGATTTGTCACGCCTTTTTAGCCCAAGGCCACCAATGCCGCCCGGCCTAAATGGACAGCCGGAAGAGAGGCCGTAATTTTTTTATATGCAGCGCAGGAATTTTTCTTTTTGTACGTCTAAACCTTATATAACCAAAAAGATATAATATGAAGTTGCGCTATTTACTATTCGCCGTGTCCACTGCCGGTCTTATCAGTTGTAATAATGACGAAAGCCAGGAGTACGTTCCGGTAGACCCTTACGCGAACATTAAGGCTACCTTTGGCAATGCCATAGACCCCGATAACCTTGCTAATTATGAAGCACAGGCCATTCCCGCATATATAACAAGGGATAATACGGCCGGGAACCCGGTTACAGATAAAGGCGCAATGCTTGGCCGGGTATTGTTTTATGATAAAAATTTATCGGCAAATAACACGGTTTCGTGCGCAAGCTGCCACAATCAGGCTAATGCGTTTAGCGATGCTAAAATTGCCAGCGAAGGTATAAACGGCACCACAGAACGGCATGCTATGAGGCTGGTAAACGAACGCTTTGGTACAGAGCAAAAGTTTTTTTGGGATGAGCGTGCGGCAACGCTTGAACTGCAAACCACTATGCCCGTAAAAAACCACGGGGAAATGGGGTTTAGCGGAGAAAATGGCGACGCTTCATTTAGTAACCTTCTAGATAAACTAAGCGAAATAGGCTATTATAAAGAATTGTTTTCGTTTGTTTATGGTTCGGAAGAAATTACCGAGGCAAAGATACAGTCATGCCTGGCACAGTTTATAAGGAGTATACAATCGTTTGATTCTAAATATGATGCAGGTCGCGCAGCAGCACCCAACGATGGCGCTCCGTTTGCAAATTTTACACAACAGGAAAATGCGGGTAAACAGCTCTTTATGGCACCGCCCGTTTTTGATGCATCCGGAAACAGGACAGCCGGGGGCTTAGGCTGCGCCGGCTGTCATAAAGCGCCGGAGTTTGATATAGACCCCAATTCGCTCAATAACGGTGTAATAACAAAGCTGGGCGTTGCAGGGTTTGATATTTTAAATACGCGTTCGCCAAGCCTGAGGAATGCTTTAAAACCCGACGGATCGTCAAACGGGACGTTTATGCATACGGGAGAATTTAATTCAATTGAAGCTGTTTTAGGCCATTATAATGTAATTAATGTATCGGCTGTAAATACAAACCTTGATCCGCGATTAAATCCTACAGGAAATGGAGTGCACTTAAACCTGACACAGGCCGAAATAAATTCGGTTACCGCATTTATAAAAACGTTGTCAGGCAGCAACGTTTATACAGATGTAAAATGGTCCGATCCATTTTGATAACTACTTATCATAAATACCTGGTAGGCAATATTAAGCGACACGATAAGTAATTAGTTTAATGAAGTCTTTGATGTAATTATTATAAAACAGCGTCCTTTAGTGGCGCTGTTATACAAATATTATTATAATGACACATAATTTACATTATGTAAAATAAAACATAGTAAAAAATAAAGCCACAGTATTACCTATGGCCCTAATAATTATTTTACTGAAAACGGTATCTCTACATATTCCCATGCCAGTGTTACATCTTTCTTGCCTACTTTATAAACAAGGCTTTCTGCTAGTTCTTCAGCTTTTTTAGTTTTTACGGTAACGCGCAGCGCGTCTTTAGCAACATCATATTTATAAGCGCCCCATTGTTTTGCCTCAGTATTAAATATTAAAGTTGCGGTACCATCTTTTTCAGGAATTACAAAAAAAGCGTATGTACCGGCTGCTAATTCTTTGCCTTCAACTTTAATAGCTTTGCTGGTTTCAAACGTTGTGGCATCATTAGCGCCTGCGCGCCATACCTGGCCGTAAGGTACAAGTTCGCCCCATACGGTACGGCCTTTTACAAATGGGCTGCTGTATTTAATAGTAATGTTTGCACCATTAATGGTCCCTTTTGCTTCTGCCGGCGGGCTGGCCGGTTTCTTGTCCTGGGCTGAGGCAAGATTAACTGAAAAAGCCATTACAAATAGTATAGCCGCTTTGGTAATAAATTTCATTGTATAAGTTTTTATTGTTCGACGTAAAGTTAATGACAAAGGTTGAGTTTTTAAAATTTTAACAAACCTTTATTAATCTCCCACTAAGTATTTTTTTCAGTTATCTGATAAAAAATCAGTATTTTTAGCCTTAAAATTTAAGGTTTCATGAAAAACCCCGTGGCACAAGGCGTTGCCGATTTTTTAAAATATTTCCCTCCTTTCAGCAGCCTCTCAACTGTTGATTTGCTGCATGTTGCACATGCTTCAAAACTGCTGTACCTTGATAAGAACCAGACGCTGTTTAAAGGAGGCGAGGCAGTCCATGCCCATTTTTATGTGGTAAAAAGCGGTGCTGTAGGTTTATCGCTAACCTCTGATGCTGAAGAAACACTGATTGATAAATGCGATGAGGGCGATATCCTAGGGCTACGGCCTTTTTTTGCTAAAAATGACTACCTTATGACTGCGCGCGCGCGCGAAGAGGCCGTGCTTTATGCTATACCCATTTCGGTTTTTGAGCCTTATATCGCTGCTAACAGGCAGGTTTTAAACTTTATGCTCGAAAGTTTTGCCTCACAAACACGTAACCCCCTTGATAAGGAACGCAGCGGCCGCCTGCTTTCCGAAAATACCATTTATAACGACCAGGAGGTTGACCTGCAGTATTTCCAGCCGCTTAAGTACAACCGGACCCCTATTACGGCAAACCCTGACGATGTACTGATGTATATTGCAAAAACAATGGCCAACAGTGCTATTGGCAGTGTAATTATTCAAAAAGATACGCTCCCGGTGGGTATAATTACCGATAAGGACCTGAGGTCTAAAATTGCTACCGGCCTCTTCCCTATTACTGCCCTTGCCGAAGATGTAATGTCGGCCCCGGTTATTTCGGTACCCGAAAACATTTCGGTTGCCGAAGCACAAATGCTGATGCTTAAGCACAATGTGGGCCACCTGTGTGTAACTAAAGACGGTACCGACAGCACATCGGTAAGTGGTATAATATCAGAGCATGACGTGGTTGCCGCCCAGGCTAATACACCCGGCGTGCTGCTTAAGCAAACGCGCAGGGCCGCTAATAACAAGGAACTTAAGTACGTAAGGGAAAAGCTGACCGACCTTATACAGAATTCGATAGATAAAAACATACCGGTATCGCATATTTCTAACATTGTTGCCGAAATAAACATAGCCCTTGTAAAACGCGCCATAGAACTGGCTGTGGAAAAAATAGGCACCCACCCCCCTGTCCGGTTTGTGTGGATGAACGTGGGCAGCCAGGGCCGTAAAGAGCAACTGCTGCGTACAGACCAGGATAATGCCCTGATATTTGAAGACGTAGCCCCCGAGCAGTATGACGGCGTAAAACGTTATTTTATGGAACTCTCTGAACTCGTAACCGATTCGATGCTTAAAGTAGGCTATGAGCTTTCGCCCCACAATATCGTTGCCCGTAACCCAAAATGGTGCAAATCGTTAACGGACTGGGTTAAGCAATACAATGAGTGGATAAATACCCCCCGTGAAAAGGATATTGAATTGAATACCCTCTTTTTTGACTTTGATTTTATATATGGTTTTCCGGCTATTGAAGATGTAATTATAGACACGGTGCAGCAAAACATAACGCGTAATAAAAAATTCTTTGCGTTCCTTGCTTCAGATACCCTTAAAAACCCGGCGCCGCTTGGTTTTTTCAGGCAGTTTTTGCTGGAAAGCGACGGCGAGCACAAAGACAGCTTTGATATAAAAGCCCGTGCCTTAGAGCCGCTTATAGACGCTGCCCGCCTGTTAGCGCTCAGCCAGGGGCTGGTAACAATTACTAACACCTACCAGCGTTTTAAAAAAATGGCCGAACTGGAACCGCAAAATGCCGACCTCTTTGAAGAATGTGCTGAAGCCTTTAATACACTGCAAAAGTTCCGCACTGAGGAAGGGCTTATAAACGATAGCAATGGCCGGTACCTTAACCTTAACGGGCTTACAAAAACGGATAAGGTAAAGCTTAAAAATTGTTTCCAACCCATAAGCGATATGCACGACCTTATAAAAAACCGCTTTTCATTAACCTATTTAAGTTAAAAATTTATGGCGTTTGAATGGCTTACCGGCAGTACCCCACAGTTCTGGAAAAATTACCTCACGCTGTTTGAATCAGAAAACACGGCGGGGTATAAACGCTATGTTGTTTTTGATATAGAAGCAACGGGCCTCGACTGGAAAAATGACACCATACTATCAATTGGCGCGATAGCGCTACACGATAATGGCATTGCCATAGGCGATTTTTTTATGGTAAGCCTTAATGATAAAAATGCTAAAACAAAGTCAGTTGCCTTAGGCGACAGCCTGGATACCGAAAATGATACTGTTGTTGAAGCGGAAGCCATGATACAGTTCCTCAATTTTGTAAAGGACGCGGTGCTGGTGGGCCATAACGTAAACCTGGATATAGAGATGATAAACCAGGCCTTAAAAAGGCTGGAACTGGGCAGGCTTAAAAATGATGTTATGGATACTAACGTGCTTTTTCAGCGCTGGAGGGGCGTTAGCGAAGAAAACCCCTATACAGTTGATGAAATTTGCGAAGCCCTAAAAATAGAAAAGCCTAACCGCCATACCTCTTGGGGCAATGCGTATACTACGGCGCTGATATTTTTAAAGCTGAAACAGCGCTTAAAAATTTAATTCTCCGGTTGTACTTCGGGCAGCAGGATAAAAAAACGTGTACCTTCTCCCGGTACTGACTCTACATAAATACTGCCATTGTGGTGGTTTACAATACGCTTGCAAATAGCAAGCCCTATGCCTGAGCCACTGTATTCAGACCGGGTATGCAGCCTCTTGAAAACTTCAAATATCTGCTTTTTATATTGGTCTTCAATGCCTATGCCGTTGTCCTGAACCATAATTTTATAATATGCCGAAACCGATGGGTTTTTCACATACAATGAAGCCTCGGCAAAGGTTATCCTTTCCGCTGATATTGTAATAACGGGCTTTTTATCGGCGCTTACAAATTTTAGGGCGTTTCCTGTAAGGTTATAAAAAAGCTGGCTCATCTGTAAGGGCACTGCCTCTATAACAGGCAGGTCTCCAATAATTAATTCTGCCCCTTTTTCTTCAATAAGCAGGTCAAAATCATGGGTTATGTTTTTAACAATGGTTTCCAGGTTCGTACTTACAAAATGTGTATCGGGATTTAACAGCCTTGAGAATTCAAGCAGGTCTTTTATAAGCATCGACATACGGTCTGACGCCTTTACAATCTTGTCAATGGTAAACGCATGGGTGTTTTGTGTATCGCGCTCTTTTAAAAGGTTGCTAAACATAGTTATCTTGCGCAGGGGTTCCTGAAGGTCATGGCTTGCCACATAGGCATACTGTTCCAGCTCCTGGTTAGTGTTGGTTAGCTTTTGGTTAATTTCCTCAAGCTCCAGGTTTGCTTTAAGTAGTGCTTCGGTACGCTCTTTAACTTCATTTTCAAGGGCCTGCTGTATTTTTTTAGATACTGTAATATCCTGGGCAGTACCGCTCATAAGGTAAGGGGTGCCATCGCTGTCAAAAAACGTACGGCCCTGGGCGTGCAGCACACGCTCGGTATTATTTATACGGTTAATTACGGTATATTCCTCATCATAATGACCGTCAGATTCAGGTAACGTCGATTTTTGTACCGCCGCAACTACCCTTTCACGATCTGCAGGGGCTATTACAGCAATTACTTCTTCAAGGCTTACAGGATTGCCGTCCAGGCCAAACCATTCCTGCATCCTTTTAGAGTAGGTAACTTTTCCGGTAACAGGGTTTAGGCTCCACGTGCCCAGGTCGGCAAGTTCTATCGCGCCCCTTAATGATGCTTCTGCCTCGCGCTGTGCTTCCTGTGCCTTTATCGTTTCGGTTACATCTATGGCTATATCCAGAACACCATAGACAGAACCGGTAGCATCATATAAGGGCGAATAGCTTACATTATAATAATTTGTAGTAAGTATCCCGTCCCTCATTATGTCTACCCTCCTGCCGTAGTGGTGTGTTTTAATCCCTTTCTCAAGTACCTCCCGCATTAAACCTATAGAGGGCTGGCCGTGGAGCTCGGGCATCGATTCTAATAATGGCTTACCTATAAATTCTTCCTTAGTGCGGCTTACAAAACGCAAAAATTCGTCGTTTACGATGTCGCCAATTAAATCGTAGCCTTTAAAAACAGCCACAGCCGCCTGAGCGGAATATATAACCGACCTGAATTTCTCTTCGCTCGCCGCAATTTCCCGCATTGCCATAACACGGTCGGTCGCATCAGATGCCAATACAAGTACACCGTTTATAGTACCGGCTTCGTCCCGTAAGGCAGAGTAACTAAAATCAACATACACATCTGTCAACACATTTTCATGCTCCAGTTTTACTAATGCCTCATTTGCCCTGATGGTAACACCGGTAGTATACAACTTGTCAAGCAATTCAATAAATTCCTGGCCTTTAATTTCAGGCAATGCCTCTATTAACGGCAGGCCCATAATCGTTTCATCCTTACCCCATATTTTTAACATAGGATTGTTTGCAACTTTTACAACCATTTCCCGGCCCATCAGCAGGCATATCGCCATAGGGCTTTGCTCGGTAATATCCCTGAACCGCGAGTCGCTTTCAAGCAGTTTCTTTTTGCCAATTACCCTGTCGGTAACGTTAACAGCGGTATTTAATATTGCATATACCTGCCCGTTATTATCAAAAAGTGGCTTATAGGTAAAATCAAAATAATAAGTATCAGGAACGCCGTTAAGCGCAAGGAATACGGGCGCTTCGGTAACATTATATATATCTCCTGTTGTAAAAACGTTGTCGAGTATTTCTAAAAAAGGCTGGCCTTCCAGTTCCGGGATGGCTTCGCCGAGGCGCTTGCCAATTACCTTTTTTGTTTTACCCCAATAGCTTAGCAAAACATCATTAGCCATACCTATTACCAGTTCACGTCCTACATACAGCCCTATTGCTATGGGCGACTCTGCAATGATAGATGATAGTATATCGCGGCTCTGTTCCGGCTGCTCCAGACTTTTATAAAAGGGTTGTACTGTACCGTAAAATATATCGCCATCGGGTGTGGCAACTGCTTTGCCCTTTACCTGTATATAATCGTTGCTGTTTAGAGGCAGGTAGCTACAATTTAATGTGCCGGTAAGCAGTGCTTGCTCTATACAGCGGTTTATGTATTGCTGGCTATCGCCGTCTGTAAAAGCAAAAATTACCGGATAGTGTCCTTCCGCTTCGGGGTAGCAAAAAAGCTTTTGAGACAAATTGTCTAAAATCATTTTTTTTGTACGCACATTAAATTGCCATACACCAATACCTGAAGCCTTTAGGGCAAATTCTGTAGGCGATAGACCCGGGCCGGAAGTATCCATGTTATAGTAAGGTAATAATGTGAGTAAACAAGCCCAACAAATATATTTATTTACAGCTAAATTGCAAGGCAGCTTAATATTGTTATAATACGAATTTAGCTACATAAAATTAATTATATAAATAAATTAACTAAATATTATTAAAAAAGGCGGCACTTACAGGTGCCGCCTTCAGGCTTATATACTATCTTAGGTTATTCTATTCTGTCTTTTTTAATTTCTTCAACAATTTCGGGGTTTAAGAGCGTACTGGTGTCGCCAAAGTTTGAGTAGTCGCCTTCGGCAATTTTGCGAAGTATGCGCCTCATAATTTTTCCCGAACGTGTTTTTGGCAGCCCGCTTACAAACTGTATCTTATCGAGCTTGGCTATGGGGCCTATGTGGCTTGATATGTGCTCGTTAATTTCTTTTACAAGGTTAGTATGGTCGCGCCATGCGCCGGCTTCTTTTAGTATTATAAAGCCATAAAGGGCATTGCCCTTAACATCGTGCGGAAAGCCTACAATAGCCGATTCTGCTACTGATGGGTGCTCGTTAATGGCATCTTCTATAGGCGCGGTGCCCAGGTTGTGGCCTGAAACAATAACAACATCATCTACACGGCCGGTAATGCGGTAGTAGCCCACCTCGTCACGCAGCGCGCCATCTCCGGTAAAATATTTGCCCGGGAAGGTAGAAAAATAAGTGTCTTTAAAGCGCTGGTGGTCGCCCCAGATGGTGCGTGCCATACCCGGCCACGGAAATTTAATGCAAAGGCTACCTACTACCTGGTTGCCCTCTATCTCGTTGCGCTTGTCGTCCATAAGTACCGGCTGTACCCCAGGCAACGGCAGTGTGGCATAGGTAGGTTTGGTAGGCGTTACAAACGGCAGCGGCGATATCATGATGCCACCGGTTTCGGTTTGCCACCATGTATCTACAATGGGCGATTTCTTTTTGCCCACATGGTCGTTATACCAGTGCCATGCTTCCTCGTTTATCGGCTCCCCTACAGATCCTATCACCTTTAACGAGGTAAGGTCGTGCTTGTCTACCCATGCCCAGTCTTCCTTGGCCAGCGAACGTATGGCCGTGGGCGCGGTATAAAACTGGGTAATTTTATGCTTGTCAATAATTTCCCAGAACCGTCCAAAATCAGGATATGACGGTACGCCTTCAAAGATTACTGTAGTAGCGCCATTAAGCAGCGGCCCGTAAAGTATGTAAGAGTGCCCGGTAATCCAGCCTATGTCGGCAGTACACCAGTACACATCATTTTCTTCGTAAGCAAATATATTTTTAAATGTGTAGGCAGTATATACCATATAGCCGGCCGTAGTATGCAGCATGCCTTTTGGTTTACCCGTAGAGCCTGATGTATATAGTATAAACAGCGGGTCTTCAGCATCCATTATGGCGGCTACGTTGTTTGGCTCTTCAGCATCAACAAGGGGTTGTAGCCACTGGTCGCGGCCTTCCTTCATTTGTATATCGGCGTTGGTGCGTTTTACTACCAGTACGTTTTCTATTGTGGGGCAGGTTTTCAGGGCTTCGTCTACAATACCTTTAAGGTCTATGGTTTTATTGCCCCTATAACCTCCGTCTGACGTTATTACCATCCGGCAGCCGCTATCGTTAATACGTGCCGCTACTGCCGACGCCGAAAATCCTGCAAACACTACAGAGTGCACTGCCCCTATACGGGCGCAGGCAAGCACGCTTACAGCAAGCTCCGGAATCATGGGCAGGTAAATGCACACCCTGTCGCCTTTTTTAATGCCCTGGCTGCGCAATACATTTGCCATTTTAGTAACACGATCATACAGCTCATTATAGGTTATATGCTGGGCTTCTTCTTTGGGGTCGTTTGGTTCAAAAAGTATAGCGGTCTTATTGCCGCGCTTTGCAAGGTGGCGGTCAATACAGTTTTTTGTAATATTAACCTTGGCGTTGGTAAACCATTTTACCTCGGCCTCCTGCATATCAAATTCTACAACCTTATCCCATTTTTGGTACCAGGTAAAATTTTCGTCGGCTATACGGTCCCAAAATTTACGGGGTTCCCTAACCGATTTGTTATAGTGCTTAAAGTACTGCTCCAGGTTTTCTACCTTATAATAACTCATTATATGTGTGTGTTTTTAAATGCTATGTAAATATATTAAGGTTTTTTGAGATTTTATTAGCTATACAGTAAAAACTGGCTAATTTCCTGCTAAAAATAATAATGCCTAATAAACAATATTATAAATTTATAAAACCTTTATTTTAACCTAATACGGTTTTATTACGTTGTCACAATTGCAAAGTAAAGCACTATTATTACGATATAAAAAATTTATAACAGCTCTTTTACATCCCAGTGCATTGAAGTATGATACCGCAATTCGCCCTTTAAAACTACCAGTGGCGCGTCAAAATTATTTGTATATAATGCCCCGGTACCCAAGCCTTGTGGCATGGGATTGTTCTTTGTAAACGTATATTGCGCAATAGCGTTAAGCCCTAAATTGCTTTCCAGCGCCGAGGTTATCCACCACCCGATGTTGTATTTTTCGGCAAGCTGTATCCATTCGTTGCTGCCTTTAAATCCGCCTATTAAACTTGGCTTTAAAATGATGTACTGCGGCTGTATTTGTTGAAGCAGCGCTTCCTTGTCGTCATATTCAAAAACACCTATAAGCTCTTCGTCTAAGGCTATGGGCAACGGCGTTTCTAAACAGAGTCGTTGCATAGCGTCCGCTTGTCCTGCCTTTATAGGCTGCTCTATGCTATGTAGTTCAAATTTTGACAGTTGCTCTAATTTATTTAAAGCATCAGTTACAGAAAACGCACCGTTAGCATCTACGCGAATTTCAATTTGTCCGGCAGTAAAATGTTCACGGATAAAGGCTAAAAGCCCAGTTTCTTTCTCAAAATCGATAGCGCCAATTTTCAGCTTTATACAGTTGAACCCCTGCTCGAGTTTTTCCTCTATCTGCTGCTTCATGTAGGCCTCATCACCCATCCACACCAAGCCGTTAATTGGTATCCGGGCCTTCCCTTTTGTAAAGCCCGACGGATATAAAACAAAAGGGTCTTCAGCGGTAAGCGACCTGAAAGCGGTTTCCACCCCAAATTGTATCGACGGGAATTCCTTCAATGCTTCCCACAGGCGCGCCTCACCCAAATGGATGTTGTCACACGCCCATTGCAGCTTTTCTTCATAATCCGGCCGGTCGTCAATGCTGAGCCCACGCAATATGCCACACTCCCCTATCCCCTTTTTACCATTCTCTTCAAGGATGATAAACCAGGTTTCTTTCTCGGTCATAACACCGCGCGACGTACCGCTTGGGCGCTTGAAGTTGAGGATGTATTTTATATAGGAAGCGGCCATCTTTAATTAAGAATTAGAAAGGCCTCTCCCTAACCCTCTCCAAAGGAGAGGGAATAGCTTCACTCAAACCTGTAGTATGCATATAAGCATTTTGGTTTACATCCGAGTGTAGCTTCCCCTCTCCTTTGGACAGGGCTGGGGTGAGGCCAATTTATTAAAGTTCGATAGAAGTTCCTATTTCAAGAAGCGTAATCTTCTTCCCTTTATTTTCAAAAAGCTTTTTAGTCGCTTCATGGTCAATCTTAATATAGCCAAACGTATCATAGTGGTAGCCTAGCACATTATCGCACTCCACAAAATCAGAAGCAATAACGGCATCCTCGGCATCCATGGTAAAGTTAGACCCAATAGGCAGGATGGCAAGGTCCAGTTTGGTGCGTAACGGAATCAGTTTCATGTCATACGTAAGCGCAGTATCGCCGGCAATGTAAATGTTTTTATCAGCTTCGATAACAAAACCGCCCTGGTTGCCGCCATAACTCCCATCGGGGAACTGGCTTGAATGTATGGCATTTACATATTTTACCTTCCCAAAGTCAAACTGCCAGCTGCCGCCGTGGTTCATGGGGTGCGATTTAAAGCCTTTTTTCTCATAGTACCCCGCAATCTCTGCGTTAGATACTATGGTTGCACCCGTATTTTCGGCTATGGCATCCACGTCGAGCACATGGTCGCCGTGCGCATGGGTAAGCAGTATATAATCGGCCTTAAGGTCTTCAATTTTTATGTGCGAAGCAAGTTCATTAGCGGTAATATACGGGTCAACAATAATGTGTTTTCCGTTAACTTCAATGCCCAGGCTGGCGTGTCCGTAAAAAGTAATTTTCATAGTTTTTGGTTTATTTGTTATGCGGTAATTCGGTTATTCGATGATGGTGAAAATTCGTAATTTGTAATCCCCAATTTACAATTTAAAATAGCTTTACAGTTGCAACGCGATGCACAGCAGTACCGATAAGAAAAATGTCCCAAGCGCCACTTTCTTCAATTCAGGGTCAAGGTCGCGCGGTACGGTATTTTTAGCTACGGTTTTAAGGTGGATGAAAAACGGTATGTAAGCGATTAAAAAAATATACTGCACGGGCCTGAAATGGCTAAGCACTGCAAAAGCCAGCGTAAGCGCCAGTGCAAGGCAGATAACCGTATAGTGGTAGGTCTTGGCGGCCTTAGCCCCCATTTTTACAACAATGGTATTTTTACCGCTCATGGTATCGCTTACCACATCGCGCATGTTATTAAGGTTGAGTACCGCCACACTAAGCAGCCCAACAGATATGGCAGGGAGTATTACCAGCATATCTACTTTTTGTGCAAACAAAAAATAACAGCCTATAACACTCACCAACCCAAAGAATATAAAGACGAATACATCGCCCAATCCCCTGTAACCATAAGCATTACTGCCAACGGTATATTTTATGGCAGCCGCTACAGCCGATAATCCTAATACAAAAAAGAACACCGAATAACCAAAATTTTCCCTGCCAAATGACACATATATAAGCACCACGGCAGCAATTAAAGTAAGTACCGATGTGATTATTATTCCCTTTTTCATGGCCGGTATGGTAATCGCACCCTTTTGAATGGCACGCTGCGGCCCTATACGGTGCTCGTTGTCAGTGCCTTTAACACCGTCGCCGTAGTCATTCGCAAAATTAGAAAGTACCTGCAAGCCCAGCGTGGTAACCAGCGCCAGTGCGAGTATTGCCCAGTTGATATATCCTTGGGAAAATGCATAAAAACTGCCCACCAGTATCCCCGATACCGATAGCGGCAGTGTGCGTAAACGTGCGGCCTCAAGCCATGCCTTTGCGTTCATTACTATTTTTTGTTGTTTATAGTTTATTGTTTTGAGTTCATAGTTACGTGTTGCCACTCAACCGAATTTTTCAATCTTCAATCTAAAAATCACATCCACCCCTGCTGACTCGCTTCTACCCGGTACAGCCAGTAATTAGCCAGTTTTTTCAGTTGTGTAAAGTTAGCCAATCCGAAGCTAACCGCCCCGCCTGCGGTGTAAATTTTTATGGTACCCACATCGCCCATTTTTTGCCAGAAAAACTGGTGCAATGCAATACCCTGTATTTTATGAGGTGCCACAAACGTAGTATCAACATCCCAGGCGCCACGCTGGTATATGACAAATTCCGGCGAAATAAAAAGCCTGTTGTTTCGAAACCCAAAGTATATCAGTATGCCTACAAACAACACGTATACCGGCAGCACCGGCCACATTTCGGCAGTTTCGGGTGAGAGCAAAACGTAACAGTAAAATAAGCCTACAGGAATAAGTATCTTTTTAAACACCTGGAATATCAGCTTCCTGAAATTTGGCTTTACCGCAAAACCACGCTGCGGGACTTCGCCCAGCAAAAAAGTCAGCAGTGCGTTCTTTTCGGCTTCGTTTACCCCGGGAATTTCCATCGCCATTTTTTGGCGTTCGCGGCTGTGTTCCACGTCCGATGCCTGGCTGATCTTAAGGTCGTTAATATCGAATTTCTTCTGGAAAAAATTACGCCCCACCGTTACGGTTTGCACCTTTTCCGGACGGATAATGGTATTCCGGGTATTGATTAACCCGTGAGAAAGCAGTAAGGAGTTGCCCTGTTTGGTTACTTTAAAGTCATAAAAGCGCAAAACCGTCCTGCCCAGGTTAACAAGTAATGTAAGCACCAAAATAAGCAATACTATAAATGCTATAAACCGCAGTAAAAATGCGGTATTAAAATAGTTGTCTATAAATCCGCTATCGGTACCGGTATAGGTAAAATAATCGTCAAGGTGCTGGAAAGTAGATAGGAAAAACGCCAGCAGTATACCAAAACTGCGTATATAATTGCTGGTAATACCCGTTTTTAAGAGGCTCATAAGGCTTACCCTGATAAACGGCGGACGGTCGCGGTTTTCGGTAAACTCTTCAGAAATAGTATTGTTTTGTAAACCTTCTTCCAGCAGGCGTTCTTTAAGGGCAATGGCATAGGTTTGGGTAATGGCCTTAATGGCAACTTCGGTTTTAGAGCTACCGGCGGTATCTACCTCAAGGGCGTGTACTTTTAGTAACTTTTGCACGAGGTTCTGGCTGATGTTTACCTGCTGTATTTTATTAAGGGGGATAGCAATGCGGGTTTTGCTCAATATGCCTTTCCGTACCACAAATTCCCCGTTTTCTTCATCAATAAAAAAAGTAAAATTGCGAAATTTAAGATAACCTGTTATCACTGCAAAAACAAGGGCAGCCGCGGCTACCATGCCAAAATACATCTTGCTCTTGTCGCCTTTTAAAAGCGTGATGATAAGTATAGGGAATAATGCCCGTGCCGTACTTTGCAACGAATCGGCCGACATAACGAGTATACCCAGGAGCGATTGCCGTTGCGGCCGGCTAAAATCATACTTCATCAGCAGGGTTGTTTTCTACGGGCGTTTCATTACCGGAAATGTCCTCAGCGGGATCAAACTCGTGGACTTTATTTTCCTCGTTAGCCTTATTTTCTATTTTGCCAATAAGAAGTTGCTTTATAGCAATGGCGTGTATTTTTTCTAGCCCGGGAATGGTAATGTCGCCGCCCGAGCCTCCCGCGGTAAAAATCTCCACCGATGCGAGGCCCAGCCAGCGCGCTATAAGGCTTTCATGCTCTGCCACGTGCTGGACACGGCTGTAGGGAATAATGCTTGTGGTAGTGCCAATGGCGCCGGTGCGGTAAATAACATCGTGCGTACGAAATGCAAAGCCCTTATTACGGAAACTGATATAATACAGCAAACCCGTAGCTACGAGCAGACCAGCATAACCCAGCGTTATATACAGCCAGTATGAGCGAAGTTCTTCAATAAAATAAAAACCGAACCCGGCCCCTACAGCGATAAAGCCAAAAACAAGCGCGATATTTAGCCCTATAATATACAGGTATGACGGATGCAGCGGCGTAAGTTCGGCATCCTCATATTGAGGTAAGGCTAGCGTATCTATAGTTTCGTTGCTGAAATCTTCCATTTAGTTGTCGGTTGTTAGTTGTTGGTTGTCGGCCTTACTAAGATAGTTATATGAAATTGCATTCATCAGGTTTAATCCGTGAGTGAAGCTTCCAATAACCAGCAACCAACAACCATCAACCATTAAGGTATCCACTTAATATCCCTGAAGTTAGGCTTCCTCTTTTCAAGGAATGCATCACGCCCTTCCTTGGCCTCATCAGTCATATAGGTAAGGCGGGTGGCCTCACCGGCAAATACCTGCTGGCCCACCATTCCGTCGTCAGTAAGGTTAAAGGCAAACTTAAGCATTTTTATAGAGGTAGGCGATTTATCAAGTATTTCCTGTGCCCATTGGTAGGCCGTAGCCTCAAGTTCGTCGTGTGGGATAACGGCGTTTACCATCCCCATTTCATAAGCGTCCTGCGCGGTGTAGTTGCGTCCCAGAAAGAAAATTTCGCGGGCACGCTTCTGCCCTACCATTTTGGCAAGGTACGCCGAACCATAACCACCGTCGAAGCTGGTAACATCAGCATCAGTCTGTTTAAAAATAGCATGCTCTTTACTGGCCAATGTAAGGTCGCACACCACGTGCAGGCTGTGCCCCCCGCCCACTGCCCAGCCCGGTACCACGGCAATAACCACCTTTGGCATAAACCGGATAAGGCGCTGCACCTCAAGTATGTTCAGCCGGTGCATGCCGTCTTCGCCCACATAGCCCTGGTGGCCTCGGGCTTTCTGGTCGCCGCCGCTGCAAAATGAATACACGCCGTCTTTACTTGACGGGCCTTCGGCGCTAAGCAGCACAACACCTATTGAAGTATCTTCCTGTGCATCATAAAACGCCTGGTATAATTCGGATGTGGTCTTAGGGCGGAAAGCATTACGCACATCGGGCCTGTTAAAGGCGATGCGGGCTACGCCGTTGCTTTTTTTATAGGTTATATCTTCAAACTCCCTTACGGTCTGCCAGTTAATTTCACTCATCTTTATTGTACTATTTTACCGTAAAAATAGCGAATTTTTACGTTGGCAAAACATAAAAAAGCATCGTTTGGCGAAAGCCGCTATCTATCAAAAAGTTAAATAAAACTGGCACAATAAATTTAAATTTTAAGTGTTAAACCTATTTAAAAAGGATTGTTAAAAATAGTCACTTAGCTATATTTGCGTTTCGACCCGGACATAACATACATGAAATTTCTACGATATACACCCTATATACTGTTGCTTTCGCTTGGCGCGTGTAAAGAAAAGGCTAAAGATTTAGCCGCCACAAATGCCCCGGAAGTTAAAGACACCGTACTGCACATAACGCCATTTGACACCAAATTTGACAAGCTTTCTGCCCGATATAAAAGTCATAAAAAAGGTGTGGTACAAAAATATTATAATAAAATATGGCCCAAAAACGACCTTAGCGGCGGTATGCTGATTGCTAAAAATGGCCAGATAATTTTTGAGCATTACGGTGGCTTTGCCAATAGCCGCGAGAAGATTAAGATTACTGCCGATACCCCCCTGCACCTGGCATCGGTAAGTAAAGTGCTTACCGCGGCTGTCATCTTAAAACTGGTAGACCTCGGTAAACTGGAGCTTGACCAAAAAGTGAGCACCATACTGCCGGAATTTCCCTATGAGGATATTACCATAAAAATGCTGCTTAACCACCGTAGCGGGCTGCCTAATTATGCCTATTTTAGTGACGACCGCACGATATGGGACCGCAGCATGATGACCAACCAGGATGTGCTGAACTTGCTGGCTGTACATAAATTTGAGCTGTATTTTAAACCCGATAAAAAGTTTGGCTACTGTAATACCAATTATACCATGCTGGCGCTTGTAATAGAAAAGCTTACGGGCAAAAATTACCGCCAGGCGATGAAGGATATTATTTTTGATCCGCTGGGTATGAAAAACACTTATGTTTTTGATATTGATAAAAACAGGGAAACGGCATCGTTATCCTATAAAGGTAATGGTGTGCTATATGGCTATGATTTCCTTGATAATATCTATGGCGATAAGAACATCTACTCTACCCCGCGCGATATGCTTAAGTTTGACCTGGCTACCTATTCTAAAAAATTTCTCGACCCTAAGCTGGTGAAACAGGTGTTCCAGGGTTATAGCTATGAGCATAAAGGTGAACGAAATTACGGCCTGGGCATCCGCATGCACGAATGGGAAACCGGCGAAAAGCTGTTTTACCACAACGGCTGGTGGCACGGCAATACCACATCATACGTTACGCTTAAAAAGGATACGGTAACCATGATTGCCCTTAGTAATAAATTCTCTTATAAGCCCTATAAGATTTGGAAACTGTCTACCGAGTTTGGACAATATCCTATAAAACAGGACGAAAACGACGAAGAATAAAACCCATTACAATTAATAAGCAAGTAGCTCACGCAACGCGCTCTCAAAGCGCCCTTTCCCTAAATACTGGTCTTCCAATGCTTTGGTAAACGGGATGGCACTCTCCAGGCTGCCAATGCGTTTCACAGGGCCGTCTAAATACTCAAAACACTGCTCCATAATCATGGCCGAAATATCGCTGGCGATGCCGCCGAAGAGTGTGTCTTCCTGAAGTATTATCGCCTTCCCTGTCTTTTTAACTGAGGCAAAAATAGCTTCGTTATCAAGGGGTTGCAGCGTGCGGAGGTCGAGCAGGTCGGCTTTGATACCAGGGTTTTTGTCCAGTGTTTCAAGTGCCCAGTGCACACCTGCACCAAAGGAAATGATTGTTACATCCTCCCCTTCCCTGAGCAGGCTCGCTTTACCAAATGGCAGCGTATAATAATCTGTCGGCACCTCTTGGTAACTGCTGCGGTACAGGGCTTTATGCTCAAAGAACATTACCGGGTTAGGGTCGTTTATGGCCGTCGCCAATAGGCCTTTAGCATCATACGGAAACGCCGGGTACACCACCTTGAGCCCGGGTGTTTTGGTAAACCACGCTTCGTTGGTCTGGCTGTGGAACGGCCCCGCCTGCACCCCTGCCCCGCACGGCATACGCACCACCACATCAGCATTTTCCTGCCAGCGGTAGTGCACTTTAGCGAGGTAATTCACGATTGGGTTAAATCCAGTGGACACAAAATCAGCGAATTGCATTTCAATTACCGCCTTATAGCCGTTAATTGAAAGTCCCATCCCGGCCGATACTATGGCCGACTCACAGATGGGGGTGTTGCGTACCCTGTCCTTACCGAACTTCGCCACAAAACCATCGGTTATTTTAAAGGCGCCGCCGTATTCGGCAATGTCCTGCCCCATGATTACCAGGTTATTGTGTCGCTCCATACTTTGGGCAAGCCCCTGTGAAATGGCATCGATAAAGCGTATATTTTCGGTAGCCGAATTTGGTTCTATATTTTCAAACTCATACGGCTTATATACGTCATTTAATTCATCAGTTTCTGACGCTTCAATATTTGGCTCAGCCGAGGCACGCTGGTAGTTTTCATCTATTTCGGCCTTTAATTCAGCACGGAACATATCGTCAGTTTCGTCGGTCAGAATCCCTTCATTTTTCAGGTAATTGTGGTAATTTTCAACCGGGTCTTTTAATGCCCAGGCATCCATCAGCTCCTGCGGCACATACTTGGTACCGCTCGCCTCCTCATGCCCGCGCATCCTGAAGGTCTTGAATTCCAGCAAGATGGGACGCGGGTTCTCACGCATTGAGGCCACTATAGTTTCTAACTTTGTATATACCTCAAGTATGTTGTTGCCATCTATAATATGGGCTTCCATGCCGTAGCCTATACCCTTGTCGGCCAGGTTAGTACAGCGGTATTGCTCGTTGGTGGGCGTACTGAGTCCGTAGCCGTTGTTCTCGATAATGAACAGCACGGGCAGCTCCCAAACGGCGGCAACGTTAAGCGCCTCATGGAAATCGCCCTCGCTGGTAGCACCCTCACCGGTGAACACGGCAGTGACTTTTCCGTTCTGTTTCAGGGTGTTAGCCAGGGCAATGCCGTCGGCGACGCCAAGCTGCGGGCCAAGGTGCGATATCATCCCGATGATCTTAAATTCCTGTGTACCAAAGTGAAACGAGCGGTCACGGCCCTTAGTAAAGCCGTTTGCCTTGCCCTGCCACTGGCTAAAAAGCCGGTACAGCGGTATGTTACGCCCGGTAAACACGCCCAGGTTGCGGTGCATGGGCAGGATGTACTCATCGGGTTGCAGCACGGCGGTAACCCCCACCGAAATGGCCTCCTGCCCTATGCCGCTAAACCATTTGCTCACCTTGCCCTGGCGGATAAGGATGAGCATCTTCTCCTCTATGAGGCGCGGTTTTAGTAATTTTTTATATAAATCAAGTAATTGTTCGTTACTTAGTTGTTTTCTATCGAAATTCATCGGTTTTTTTGAATTATCTGTAGTGTTCAAAAGTAAGAAAATAACAGAATGCCACTATAACGTTATGAAAATTTATTTTTGAGTCAGTAAAAAACTCTAAAGATTACAGATATATCTTACAATATTTATATTCCACAGTGTTCCACTTTGTGTAATAAAAATACAAAAACCACCTGTTTTTACCCCAAATTCGTATTTTTACAAAATCATAAACATATGGTAATCAAATGTATAAATAAATTTTAAATTCACAATCAGATTATCCTCCACTTTTACCTTCACAGTGTTACACTTTGGTGTAGAGCATTGTGCAATATCCCGTTCGGCAACAATCAACGTTTTTACGAATAGATATTTTGGGATTTTACTGAACAAACGCCTTCAGTACTTTAGGTGGATAAGCGTTGTAATTTTGTGGCGGTGGTTAAGGGGTAGGAAAATTTATTTTGTAAGGGATTTTTGTAAGGAAAAATTTTGTAGGTTAGTCTAAAATTAATTATAATCAATAGTAATGAATTTAGGCAATATCATAAAGAGATTTTATGTATATAAAAGAGACATTAAAAATGTTTGGGAAGAATATAATCTAATAAATTACAGTCTGTTAGAAGTAAAAAATCTTCAAAAAAATAAAAGTTTTACTGAGCCATTTGAGCGAGAATTACTGTTGGCTAGTGATAAATATCCGTACAAGGATTATGACATACATTTGTTTATTGATAGGTTAACTAAGCAAAAAATGCCTCAAAAATCCTTAACTGAAGCTATTGCGGTAACAGAGACATATTTACAAGATTTAATTGCTTTTGTATATCAAGATTATCCGTTAAAAGTTACTCATCAAAATCCAGATAGTCCGCAATCACAATTAAAATTAACACACTTGATTGTAAGTTCTAATAGTCGAGAAGAAATTATTGATAAGTTAATTGAGGAAAAAATACGGGGAATTTTTTATGGCAATCCTGTTGATTTTTTTCTTAAAGATAAAGCACAAATTGGTTTTGGTATCGCTTTCCAAAACTATGTTACTGCTATCGATCTTTATACTGAAATTGTTGCAAGAAGAAATATAATAATACATAATGATAATAAAGTTGACTCTAAATACATTAGAGAGGTGAAAAATTGTGCTTTGACCATTGGCCAACAACCCTTAAGTGACAAAGAATATGTAAAGAAAACTGTAATCATTTTGCGTAGTTTAGCTGCAATATCAACTAAATTGGTAATTAATAATATCTACACGCACTCCATATCTGGAAAGCGAATAGACAAAATGGCGGAAACAGGTATTAAATACTTCAATAGTTTATAAAGTGCACCCCCCCCCCGCTAGCGCGAGCCTCTGGCTCGCGCCCATAGCGATATTTATTTCATATCCAACAAGAAACAAACCTGACTAACCTTCCCCATGAAATTCATTCGACCCAAAGTAATCGGTACACTTAGCATCAAGACCATGATGGCGGGTAATCTTGCTGTGATTAACGATGTTACAAGTTCACCAAACAAGATTATTATTGAGTGTCGCTCTACGGAACACGGTGAAGAAATTATAAAGGCAATAAAAGAAGCTAAAGAGGGAGAACTGCTTTATTTCTAATAAAACCAAAATTTCATACTTTAGCCAAAAAACAAACCCCATGCCCCACGCCCTAATCCACACCGCCTACGCCGCTTTTAATGCCCGCGATATAGATTCTGCCCTTACCACCATGCGCCCCGATGTGCGCTGGCCAAAAGCCTTTGAAGGCGACTTTGTAACCGGCCATGACGAAATACGCGCCTACTGGACCCGCCAGTGGAGCGAAATCAATCCCAAAGTTGATCCTGTAACCATTACCACCCTGCCCGACGGCCGCCTGGAGGTTGCGGTGCACCAGGTAGTAAAAGATTTATCGGGCACTGTGCTGTTTGATGGTACGGTCACCCATATTTATACCCTTACCGATGGGCTGATACAGGCGATGGAGATTGGGGGTTAAACGTTGTATAGTTTGTTACACAGAGTCTCACAGAGGTTGCACAGAGGCGCACAGAGTGTTTAAAAATTCTGCAATGCCCCATGTTCTCCTACCTAAGGTTTTAAAATTCCTTCTCCGTGAATCTCTGTGAAACCTCCGTGAATCTCTGTGCTATAACCCTAAAAAAAACTATCTTTGCGCCCTTAAAACACACCTATGACAACAGAACAACAGCTGCAGCAACGCAGCGGCAACCAGTGCGAACTATGTGGTGCAACCGCTAACCTTTCGGCTTACGAAGTACCGCCCGCGCAAAATTTGGGTGCCGACGGTTTTATTTATATCGATGGCAAATGCCTGGCGCAGATAGACAAGAAAGAAGAACCGGACGCGGCCTATTGGCAAAACATACTGCCTAACAGCATGTGGAGCGAGGTGCCTGCCGTACAGGTGGTTTCGTGGCGGATACTGAACCGTTTCCGTGAGGAAGGCTGGGCCGCCGACGCGCTGGATATGATGTACCTTGACGATGAACTTTTAGACTATGCCAAGCTTACCGGCGACCATACGGCTGATGCGGGCGTACAATTCCACAAAGACAGCAACGGCAACATACTGCAGCAGGGCGATACCGTTACCCTTATAAAAGACCTTGACGTTAAGGGCTCTACGCTTAACGCAAAGGTGGGTACGGCCGTGCGCAACATCCGCCTGGTGCACGACAATACCGAACAGATAGAGGGCAAAATAGACGGCCAGTTGATTGTGATACTTACAAAGTACGTAAAAAAGCAGTAGGTTTGATAGACACTAATTTCACAAATTTGCACTATTAATTCGTGTAAATTTGTGAAATTAATGTATATGATTACACGCTAAACTCTTTCTTAACTGTATCGGGGTCGTCGCTCAGGTAAAGTTTGCCCTTATCATTTCCGGTAATAACCAGCACTTCGTAGTAATGGTCGGGCAGGCCGGCTTCGTAGGCTTTTTTCCAGCTACCTTTGCCCAGTACCGCGGTTTGCTCGCCGGGCTCTAAAACGCCTTCGTGGTACCGTATCTTTTTATTGAAACCCAAATACGTTTCGCTGTCGTGGCCATGCTTTTTCAGGTAGGTTTTAAGATTTTCGGTTGGGTCGTTCATAAATCCCGAAGCATACTTTTTATCCTCAACTATATAGCTTTTAATGTCGTTGGCTTTAATTATGGCGCATTTATCGCCATCGCGGAGTACAAATGTGCCGGATACCTCCTCCTCTATCAGGGTTTTCCAGTGGCCGCTTTTCCCGCTCGATATATGCTGTTGCACATGTATGTAATAGTGCGCGCAATTCCGGCCAGATAGCGGTGCAATAAGCGGTTCACCTACACATTCTACCGTACCTATAATCCTGGCCGTTTCGCCACTGCGAAATTGCCGCAGGCTTTTATGGGGCGCTTTCTTAAGGTTGCGCTTTACAACAGCTTTTTTACTAAAAAAATAGGCTCCCATTAAAATAGTTGCAACAACTATGGCGAAAATAATCTCCGGGGCATACTTCATAATCTGTTTTGGTTGGATTTTTATTGTGCAATATACTAATCTGCAACATGGTATTTATGGTTGTTGATAACTTACACTTTCGTAAATAAAATTTTATCTTAGCTTTGTAAACACAAGGCTTTAAGCGTTGTAAAGTTATTAACATTAAACCCTTCTTATGCAAAACATTCCCAGTGTGGATCTGCGTGATTTCCTTTCGGGCGACCCGGAACGCAAGCAAAAATTTGTAAATGAAATCGGTAAGGCTTATGAAGAAATAGGCTTTGTGGCATTAAAAGGGCACTTTCTTGACGATCGCCTTGTAGACGATTTGTATAGCGAAGTGCGCAACTTTTTTAACCTGCCGCTTGAAGTTAAGGAACAGTATGAAATTCCCGGTATTGGCGGCCAGCGCGGCTATGTATCGTTTGGCAAAGAACACGCCAAGGGACGTAAAGAAGGCGACCTTAAAGAGTTTTGGCACTTTGGCCAATACCTTTCCGAAGGTTCCACCCGCACTGGCGAATACCCGGATAATGTGGCCGTAAAAGAACTCCCTAAATTTAACGAAGTAGGCAAAGAAGCTTACCAGATGCTGGAGAAAACGGGTATTTACGTACTGCGTGCGCTGGCATTATATTTAGGCCTTGATGAATTTTATTTTGATAACTATGTGCAGGAAGGCAACAGCATCCTGCGCCCCATACACTACCCTCCTATAACCCACGAACCGGATAACGCGGTGCGTGCCGCAGCCCATGGCGACATCAACCTGATTACGCTGCTTATGGGCGCACAGGGCAAAGGCCTGCAGGTGCAAAACCACAACGGCGAATGGATAGACGCCATAGCCCAGCCCGACGAACTGGTAATAAACGTGGGCGATATGCTGAGCCGACATACTAACAATAAACTTAAAAGTACTATACACCAGGTGGTAAACCCGCCCAGGGAGCTGTGGGGCACATCGCGCTACTCTATCCCGTTTTTTATGCACCCGGTAAGCGAAATGAAGCTGGACTGCCTTGAAAACTGTATTGATGCCGATCACCCTAAATTGTATGAAGACATTACCGCCGGTGAGTTCCTGTATGAAAGGCTTGTGGATTTGGGGTTGATTAAGAAGTAAGCAACACTGATGACACAGATTTTACTGATTTACACTAATTTTAATAATGTATCATTTTCAAGAATTAACCGGCGAAGTTATAAAGACATTCTATGACGTATATAATGAACTTGGCTATGGTTTTCTTGAAAAAGTATATCAGAATGCCTTATGTATTGAATTGACACAAAGAGGATTTAAAGTAGAGGCACAAAAGAAGATAAGAGTTTATTATAAAGGCCAAGAAGTCGGATTTTATATTGCCGACCTTATTATTAATGATATCCTTATTTTAGAATTAAAAGCATGTGAATGCTTAACAGATGATTGTGAGTATCAATTACTAAATTATTTGAAGGCTACTGATTGTGAAATTGGTTTAATACTTAATTTTGGCAAAAAACCTGAAATCAGGAGAAAGATATTTCATAACCATCAAAAGAAATGACAGTAGAAGAATCTGTGTAAATCAGTAAAATCTGTGTCATCAGTGTTCCAAAATATGGCAAAAAAAATAAACAGTCTCGACGCCCTCGGTGGATTTGTATTTTCCACCAATAAAGACTTCGAGCTACACAACAACGAAGAGCAGCAGGAAACCCCTTCCCCATCGCAACAGAAACTGGAAGCCCACCTGGATAAGAAAAACCGTGGTGGCAAAGTAGCTACGGTTATAAAAGGTTTTGTGGGTAATGACGAAGACCTGAAAGCGTTGTCCAAACAGCTTAAAACGCTTTGCGGCGTGGGCGGTTCGGCTAAGGATAATGAGATAATCATTCAGGGAAATTTCAGGGATAAAATAATGGACTTCCTTGTAAAAGAAGGCTATAAAGTAAAACGCGTGGGCGGATAATTATGGGCATACAACAATCTGAATTAATATTAAACCCTGACGGCAGCGTATACCACCTGAACCTGAAGCCTGATAATATTGCACACGATATTATTTTTGTGGGCGACCAGGACCGTGTATCTAAAATTACCGCGCATTTTGACAGTATCGAATTCAGCACCCAAAAGCGTGAATTTAAAACCGAAACCGGCGTGTACAAGGGCAAACGCCTCACGGTGCTGTCCACCGGCATTGGCCCGGATAATATTGATATCGTACTAAACGAGCTCGACGCCCTGGTTAATATCGACCTTGAAACCCGCCTGCCAAAACAGCAATTAACTTCACTAAACATTATCCGCATCGGCACGTCGGGCTCGCTGCATGCTGATATACCGGTGGATAGCATAGTGATGTCGGCTTACGGGCTCGGCCTTGACAACATGCTGCGGTCGTATGTTTTAAACGAAGTAACAGATACCGCTATCGAAGATGCATTCATCGCCCAGACCAATTGGGATGCCCGTAAAGGCCGCCCGTATGCCATAAAATGCAGCGATGCATTAGCTAAACTTATTGACTCGCCAGAAATACACAAAGGTATTACAGCCACAGCCGGAGGTTTTTACGGCCCGCAGGGGCGCGTGCTGAGGCTTGCCTTACAGGACGCGGAACTGAACCACAAAATGGATAGCTTTAACCACAACGGTAACCGCATTACCAACCTCGAAATGGAAACTGCCGCTATTTACGGCCTTTCGGCGCTACTGGGGCATAACGCATTGTCTATGAATGCTATTATTGCAAACCGTGCCACGGGTACATTTAGCTCCGACCCTTATGCAGCAGTTAATAAGCTGATTACCTACGTGCTGGATAAATTAATTACGAATTAGAAATTACAAATTTGGGCATTCGCCTAAACCTTTTGACTTTCGACATTTGACCTTAGACTAACATGTCTTTTTGGGGAATTTTTATCGTTAAAATACATATTTAGGTAGTAAATTTGTTTGTAACAGTTTATTAAAACCTTGCTGATAAATGAAACAACTAAATATAGCCGGTGTACCGGAACATTTTAACCTTCCGTGGCATACCGCCATAGAAAACGGCGACTTTGTAAAAGCCGGAATCGACCTGAAATGGACCGATGTACCCGAAGGAACCGGCAAGCTCTGCCAGATGCTGCGAAATGGCGAAACCGACATTGCCGTAATACTTACCGAAGGCATTGTAAAAGATATTATAGCCGGAAACCCCTCTAAAATAGTACAGATATATGTACAGTCGCCACTGATATGGGGTATACACGTAGCAGCAAAATCTCCCTTTCAAACCGTTGGCGACCTTGAAAATAAAATCACCGCCATAAGCCGGTACGGATCGGGTTCGCACCTTATGGCCTTTGTAAATGCCCAAAACGAGGGCTGGGATACGGCTAACCTGCGCTTTGAGATTGTAAATACGCTTGACGGCGCCATCAGGAGCCTTACCGAAGGAACATCTGACTACTTTATGTGGGAGCGTTTTATGACCAAGCCTATAGTGGATAAGGGCATCTTTCGCCGTGTGGGCGACTGCCCCACTCCCTGGCCCAGTTTTGTAATCGCAGTGCGCAACGACGTGTTAGTACATGACAGGGAAATAATTGAAAAAATGCTTGAAGTAATTAACGCTACTACCTTAAATTTCAAGCAAATTCAGGGCATAGAAAACATACTGGCCAAACGTTACGGGCAAAAAGTGGATGATATTAGCGAATGGCTAAAATTAACCCGCTGGTCGCAAACGAAACCCGATAAAATTACGTTTGACAAGATACAGGATCAATTACTGAACCTGTCGATAATCAACAATACAATACCGTTTGAAAGCCTTACGCCATAAGCGCGTATATTTAAGGTAATGAAACTACCCACCCGTGCTCAGATAAAAGTGATAAGAGAAAGGCTTCAGGTAAAGAAGCCCTGGGATTCTGTTATCATTTTTGTACTGAATATGCTGGTTACCATCCCCGCGTTTATTTTGCTTCACCAAAGCCTTATCGACCCGGAATGGCCACTGCACATCGACCGTGTTTTGATATTCATAACTATGGTCGCAGCGGTACAGCTGGTGCTGCATTACCTTAAAAAAATACTCATGGTGTGTATTGCGCTCTATCTTATCGTGCTGATGTTTGGGTCGGTTTTTGGCAACTATGGCTTTCGGTCGGTTTATGAAGATTATGAGGCCATGGTATATACTATGGCTTACGACCCTAACCCGCAAAATGTTATCATTTCAAAACTACTCCCTTTTCCTAACAAAGGAAAAATTATTGATGCCGTAGATTATAATAACCCGCGTGTGCGCAATTATGCCGTAGGTGCCGCCACGGGATATTTTAAAGATATAAAGGGGTTTCACAAGCAACGCTTAATGATACAATGCTTCTCGGTTTTTAAGGATATACGAAATAAGTGGACTTATGTAAACGACCCGCGTAATGCAGAATATATTGCAAGCGCAGATGAGTCGCTGCTTCATTTTGCCGGCGATTGCGACGACCATGCCATACTTATGGCAGCCTGTATACGCGCGGTGGGCGGTACGCCCCGCATCATACATACCGGTGGGCACCTGTACCCCGAAATGCTGGTGGGTACCAAAGCCGACCTTGAGGTGGCCAACCTCCTGATTAAAGAGCATTTATTTCCTGAAGAAAGCCGTGGCCGCGAGGTGCATTACCATATAGACGAATACGGGCAGGTATGGCTCAACCTTGATTATACTGCCACGTATCCCGGTGGGCCGTTTATGAGCGAGGAGATACTGGGGCAGTTGACTTTTAATTGATTTTGGAACACTGATGACACAGATTTAACTGATCAACACTGATTAAATTGAATCTTGTATTGAACATCAAAAAATCTGTAAAAATCTCTTTAATCAGTGTCATCTGTGTTCCCCTTTACCATTCAATAACCCTCTTCCCTTTACCCTCCAAAAAAGCATTCGTTTTACTAAAATGCTTGTTGCCAAACCAATGCCCCTTATTAGCGCTAAGCGGCGAGGGGTGCCCGCTTTCTAAAACCAAATGGTTGGCACGGTTTACACGCGCACCTTTCTTTTTGGCCGAACCGCCCCACAGCAGGAAAACCACATCTTTTTTTTCATCAGAAATTTTCTGGATAACCGCATCGGTAAAATGCTCCCACCCTTTCCCCTGGTGGCTGTTGGCTTCGCTTTGGCGCACGGTAAGCACCGCGTTAAGCAACAACACACCCTGGTTTGCCCAGCGTTCAAGGTTGCCTGTTGGCGGAAAGGGTTTACCTAAATCGGTTTGTATCTCCCTAAAAATATTGACCAACGATGGCGGCATGGGTATGGTATCATTAACGGAAAAGCAAAGGCCATTTGCCTGCCCGGGACCGTGGTAAGGGTCCTGCCCTAAAATTACTACCTCTACTTTATCAAAAGGGCAATGGTCAAAGGCAGAAAATATCTGCTTGCCGGGCGGGTAGCAAACATTGTTTTTATATTCTTCTTTTACAAATTGTATAAGGTGCTCAAAATAAGGTTTTTCAAATTCGGAAGAAAGCGCCGCTTTCCAGGATGGGTGTATGTTTACGTCCATTTTATGCTGTTTGTAACGCAAATATAAGCATCTGGCTAAATTGTATTTTATAAAGCAATGGTAAAGTTAACTGACAATTATGCAGGCTTGCGCAATATGTAGTATTTTTGCATGAAAATTG
This sequence comes from Flavobacterium sp. RHBU_24, assembly GCF_046613695.1. NCBI lineage: Bacteria > Pseudomonadati > Bacteroidota > Flavobacteriia > Flavobacteriales > Flavobacteriaceae > Flavobacterium > Flavobacterium sp. RHBU_24. Next base: position 209,159 of record NZ_JBKJHD010000003.1, read on the forward strand.
CTTTAGCTACACTAATGATAAGCATTACAGAAAAAACACTTAAAGACCTTGAATTTGGCACTGTGCTGGAGGCTGTGGCGTCGGGCTGCGTTACCGAACCCGGCCATGAAAAAGCCCTGCAGATAATCCCTTTTAAAGAAAAGGAACAGCTGATGGACGCCCTTAAGCAGACATCAGAATATGTGTCGTCTTACGATAATAACAACGCGTTGCCTAACCATGGCTTTGAGCCGGTAAGCAACGAGCTTAAATTTTTAGCTATCGAAGACAGTTATATAGATTCAGCCGCATTCCGGAAAATCGCTAACATGGCAGAGACTGTGGGCACGCTGATAAAATTCCTTGATAAGTTTGACGATTACTACCCGGCGCTTAACAGGCGTGCGCTTCAAGTGGCTTTTGAAAAAGATATATTGAAGCACATCGATAAGATTGTGGATAAGTATGGCGAGGTCAAAGACGATGCGTCGTTTGAGTTGGCTAATATCCGCAGGGAAATGAATTTGGTAAAAACCAAAATCAACCAGAGCTTTACCATGGCGCTGAGCCACTACAATAGCCTGGGCTACCTTGATGATATTAAGGAAAGCGTAGTAGAGAACCGCCGTGTACTGGCTGTATCGGCCATGTACCGCCGCAAGGTAAAAGGCTCAATACTGGGCAGCTCTAAAACGGGCAGCATTGCCTATATAGAACCCGAGGCCACATTGCGACATTCGCGTGAGCTGAACAATTTTGAATACGAAGAAAGAGAAGAAGTTAAGCGCATATTGAAGTTGCTGTCTGCAATGGTACGCCCTTTTGTGCCGGTGCTGTTTGACTACCAGGAGTTCCTTACCGATATTGATGTGGTATCGGGCAAGGCAAAATACGCACGCCGTATTAACGGCCTGCTGCCTAAAATTAATGAGGAAAAAAGGTTGTACTTCCGTGAAGCCTACCACCCTATTTTGTTCAGCAACAACAGGCAGAAGAACCAGCCCACCTACCCGCAAACCATAGAACTTAAGGAAGATAACCGCATTATAGTAATATCCGGGCCTAATGCCGGTGGTAAGAGTATTACGCTAAAAACCATCGGGCTGCTGCAACTGATGCTGCAAAGCGGGTTGCTGATACCGGTGCACGAACGCAGTGAAACGTTTTTGTTTGACCGCATCATGACCGATATTGGCGACAACCAGAGTATCGAAAACCACCTGAGCACCTACAGCTACCGCCTTAAAAACATGAATTACTTTTTGCGGAAGTGTAACGATAAAACGCTGTTCCTTATTGACGAATTCGGTACGGGGTCTGACCCGGAACTGGGTGGCGCATTGGCAGAAACATTTTTGGAGGAGTTTTACCATAGGGAAGCGTTTGGTATCATCACCACACACTACACCAACCTAAAGATACTGGCTAACGAGCTGCCTTTTGCTACCAATGCAAACATGCTTTTTGACGAAAAATCGCTGGAGCCAATGTATAAGCTGATACTGGGCCAGGCCGGTAGCTCGTTTACCTTTGAGGTTGCCCAGAAAAACGGCATCCCCTACGGACTGATAAACCGAGCGAAGAAGAAAATAGAGGGTAGCAAGGTACGCTTTGATAAAACCATCGCCACGCTGCAAAAAGAGCGCTCCAAGCTGGAAAAAACCTCGCAAAACCTTAAGGAAGAAGAAGACCGCGCCCGCGAGGAAGGCAAAAAGATGGAAAACATCAATACCAGGATACAGCAAAAGCTGGAAAGCTACCAGGAGCTGTATGATGCTAACCAGCGCCTTATTTATATCGGGCAAAAAGTAGACGACCTTAGCGAGAAGTACTTTAACAACAAGAATAAAAAAGACCTGATAGGCGAGTTCCTGAAACTGGTAGAGATTGAAAACTCCAAACGTAAAAAACTGGAACCTAAGGAGAAAAAGAAAATCGAGGTGCAACAAAAGCAGGTTGTAGCCGAAATCCAGGTTAAGGTGGCAGAAATACGCCAGGAGAAGAAAGAGAAAAAAATTAAGGAAGCCGAAAAACCTAAGGTTAAAGCAGCCATAAAAATAGGCGACCGCGTGCGTATGATAGACGGCAAGGCGGTAGGTACACTCGAGTCGGTTGAAAAAAATAAGGCGACGGTTAACTACGGCATCTTTACCAGTAAGGTATCTATAGACGAACTGGAACTTGTGGAGGCAGTGAAAAGATAGTCTACAGTTTACGGCTTACAGTTTACAGTTGAGTGAAGCCCATTCTAAATTCTGAAATCTGATATGAATTTACCACAGGACAAAAAAATAATACTGTTTGACGGGGTTTGTAACCTCTGCGACAGCACCGTGCAGTTTTTAATAAAGCACGACAGGAAAGACGTATTCCGTTTTGTGGCAATACAATCAGAAATTGGGCAGGAAATCATAAGGCATATCGGCGTAGATACATCTAAAACAGATTCAATCATTTTATACGAACCCGGTGTAGCCTATTATTATAAAGCGGAAGCCGCGCTTAATATTGCCATTGCGCTGGGCGGCATCTACAGCTTAATGGGGATATTTAAGGTACTGCCAAAAGGGCTTAATAATGCCGTGTATGACTACATTGCCCGCAACCGCTACAAATGGTACGGAAAAAAAGATGCCTGCATGATACCCACGCCTGAACTTAAGGCTAAGTTTTTATAAAATTAGATAAGTATTTAACATTGAGATATTTTATAGAATTTGCCTATAACGGAAAAAATTACTGCGGGTGGCAATACCAGCCCCACAGCCCGTCGGTGCAGGAAACGCTTAATAAGGCGGTTTCAACCCTGCTGCGTACCGAAATTGATGTGGTGGGAGCCGGCCGTACTGATACCGGGGTACACGCCAAACAAATGTTTGCCCATTTTGACCATGAAGGCGATATAGATACTGATGCACTTACGCTGCGGCTGAACAGTTTTTTACCAAAGGATATTGTAGTGTACCGCCTTATACCCCTGCATGCCGATGCCCACGCACGCTTTGATGCTACAAGCCGTACATACGAGTACCACATACATACCTATAAAGATGCTTTTATGAACGAAGGCAGCTGGTATGAATTTCACCCGCTGGATGTTGATAAAATGAACGAAGCCGCTAACGTACTGTTTGATTATATCGACTTTAAGTGCTTCAGTAAGACCCATACCGATGTAAAAACCTTTAACTGCAGGATTACCGAAGCCCATTGGCGGCAAAACGGCACACACCTCGTATTTACCATTACGGCCGACCGTTTTTTACGCAATATGGTACGCGCCATTGTAGGCACGCTGATAAATGTGGGCCTCGGGAAGATAAGTAACAATGATTTCAAAAACATTATAGAAAGCCGTGACCGCAGCGCGGCAGGATTTTCGGTTCCCGCACACGGATTATACCTTACAAAAGTTATTTATCCGTATCTTTGAAACATATTATGAAAGCCTCAACTACCCTTAAAAATAAAAATACAGCAGCGCTTGCCAAGGTAATGCGTTTTGCAAAACCCTACAGCATGCGCTTTGCCTGGGTAATTATATTCTCTATAGTGCTCTCGGTATTTGCCGCACTACGCCCCTACCTGCTAAAGTATAGCATAGACAACCATTTTAAGCAAAAAGACCTGGACGGCCTTATGCTTTTTGTGGGGCTCATGGGTATATCACTCATTATAGAGGTAGCCTCCTCCTTTTATTTTGTATACTGGGCAAACTGGCTTGGGCAGGATATCGTAAAAGACATCCGCGAAAAACTCTTTAGCCACATTACCCGCTTCCGTATGAAGTTTTTTGATAACGAGGCAGTGGGCAAGCTTGTTACACGTACCGTTTTTGACATCGAATCCATTTCAAAAATATTCAGCCAGGGCCTGTTTATGATTATTAGCGATTTGCTTAAAATGATTGTAATTTTAGGCTTTATGTTCTGGATGAACTGGAAGCTTACCCTTATTGTAATGCTGGCAATGCCGGTACTTGTATATGCCACAAGAATTTTCCAAAAGAAAATGAAAGTTGCCTTTGAAGAGGTACGTGCCCAGATTTCTAACCTTAATACATTTGTACAGGAGCGTGTTACAGGCATGAAGATTGTACAGCTGTTTAACCGTGAGGAAATAGAGTATAAAAAGTTTAAGGAAATAAACAAAAAGCACAATGATGCCTGGAAGAAGAATATATTGTATAACTCCATCTTCTTCCCTATCGCTGATATTATTTCGTCGCTTACACTGGGTTTTGTTATTTGGTATGGCGGTATAGATATTATAGGCAGTGGTAGCCTTACCACCCCGGGCGACCTTTTTGCCTATATTATGTTTATCCCTATGCTGTTTAACCCCCTTAGGCAAATAGCCGATAAATTTAACGAGATGCAAATGGGCATTGTGGCGTCAGATCGGGTTTTTGAACTCCTGGAAATGCAGGGCCATACCCAGAAAAACGGAAGTAAGGAAGCATGGCACTTTAAGGGCGACCTTAGTTTTAAAGACGTACGTTTTAGCTACCTGGAAGGTGAAGAGGTAATTAAGGGCATTAACCTTGAAGTAGCTTCCGGCCAAACTATAGCCATAGTGGGCGCCACCGGTGCCGGCAAAAGTACCATAATTAACCTGCTGAACCGTTTTTATGAAATAGACAGCGGTACTATAGCTATTGACGGCACCAATATTGACGATTTTACATTAGAAAGCCTTCGCAGGCAGATAGCCATTGTGTTGCAGGATGTATTTTTATTTGCCGATACCATACTGAACAACATTACACTAAACAACCCTGAAATAACCCGCGAAAGGGTTATTATGGCAGCCAAAGCTATAGGTGTGGATCATTTTATAGAAACCCTGCCCGGCGGTTACGACTATAACGTAAAGGAGCGCGGCGTGATGCTGTCATCGGGGCAGCGCCAGCTTATCGCATTCTTGCGGGCTTATGTGAGCAATCCGTCTATTTTAATTTTAGATGAAGCCACATCAAGCATAGACACGCATTCTGAAGAAATGATACGCATAGCTACCGAGGCTGTTACCCAGGGGCGCACCTCTATCGTGATAGCGCACAGGCTGGCTACTATTGTAAATGCCGATAAAATTATCGTTATGGATAAGGGCAGGATTGTAGAAGCAGGCTCACATTACGAACTGATAAACAGAGATTCAGGCTACTATAAAAATTTATATTACAGCCAGTTTGCCAGTGAGCCGCAGGAAAATACAAAAAGCCTGTAGATTTCAAATTCTCGATAAAAATAACAAAATACTAAATAGTTAGAAGCGAATATCACAAAAATGGTATTCGCTTTATTTTTATGAAATATTTTTAACATAAAAAACCAGACTATGAAAAAAATTTTACTCTTAACCCTGCTGTTGCCCCTTGCCGGTATTGCGCAGCAATTTGAATGGCTTAGAACACCGGAGACAGTCATGCCCTATAATTCCGATATGGTGGGATATTCCACTGCCACAGATACCGATGGCAATATATACTACACCGGTTTTAAGGATACAGCTTATATGTATACCAGTATTATGGGCAACCAGTATTTCAATAAATATAGTGCTGACGGAACATTGCTGTTTTCTAAATCCATAAACGGCCAGGTGCAATCGTATAATATGGTTACCGACAGCAATGGCAATGTGTATATGGCACTGGGCTATGTGGGCGATATTATATTAGATAACATAGGCCTGATAACTGTCAGCCAGGGTGAACAATACCTGCTGGTAAAATTCAGCCCGCTGGGCAACCTTATATGGTACCAGGAGCTTATACCGGAGGATATGGGTGAAGGCTGGTATAACGAGATTGCCGAGTTTAGCGCGATGGCAATGGATGCACAGGACAATGTTTATATAGGGTATGCAGACTTTTTTAAGAGCTATGTAAAGAAATTTGCGCCCGATGGTAGCGTGCTGCAAACTATTGAGCAGGATAATGTGCGAAGGGTAACATCTATAGCGGTTGATAATGAAAACAATATATACGCCGCAGGTTCGTGCCTGGATATAGGGTCTGATTTTAACGGTACTGCTGTAGCCACTGATTTTACATACAGTATTTACCTTGCAAAATATAACGCTTCAGGCGAAAATCAGTGGGTAAAGGTTGTAGAAGATATTACGTGTCCTGAGCCTGCTGTGGTGGCAAAAACTCCCGATGCCGTGTATTTTTGCTCTTACCTGAACGGCCCTTTCGCTTTTGACAATTTAGTGCCCCAGGAAGGCGGCGTTAGTTTCGAACAATTTTTCCTTATAAAGCTTAATTCAGGCGGAGAATACCAATGGCTGCGCCAAACCCCAATAAACAGTCGTTTCTCACTGGGTAACCGAAATTATCTTGCACTGGATAATGACGGAAACATTTTTATAGGAGGCCGTACCTCCGGCACCACTAACTGGGGTAATGGTATTATTACCAGCATACTTACTTACAACCTTCGCGGGGCGGTTGTAAAATATAACCCACAGGGTACTGTGCAAATGGCTAAAATAATAGGCGGCAGCGATACAGAGACTTCGCTTACAAAATTTGACAACATCACAGTGGATAATGATGGATATATAGTGGGTACAGGTATGGGTTTTGGCCCCACATCCTTTGATGCTATAACTTACAACCCGGGGCAGATTACGGGCTACTACCCTTTTATTACAAAGTTATCGCAAACTACTGCGGGTATTAACAACGTATCAGGAAATGCAGTTGTACTATATCCTAACCCGGTTGTGAATGCCTTTTCTATTGCCGGGATAACCGGCGAAGTATCCGGTAAAATAATAAACACAATCGGCCAGGCGGTACTTGATTTTAAGGCATTCCCTAATGAAAAAGTAGATATTTCCGCACTGCCCACAGGTAATTATTTTGTTCAGGTAAATAACGGCAAGTCAATTAAAATCAATAAAATATAAAACTAAATTTTTCAGTACAATAATAACAAATCCCCATTTGGGTAATACCAGATGGGGATTGTTTATTGTATGAAGCGGGATGTAAATTACGCTGCTATTTATGTTAAACGCGGTGCACGTAGTTTACTATTTCTTTTGTAAACCTTTCTTTATGGGTATAAAACAGGCCATGTGGCGCATCATCATATACCACATATTCTGCATGCGGAATGTGTTTAACCGTTTCTTCTGCCGAAGCGTCGATAGGCACGGTTTCATCAGCCTTGCCATGTATAACGAGCACAGGTATTTTAATAGCATCAAGGTCGGCCCTGAAATCAGTTAAAGACCAGGCCTGCATCGCTTTTATGGTAGCATACCCTGCCGAATTTAACGCAAGGGACGCGTTGTGCTGCAAAAATTCGCTGCTCACAGGATTGCTAAATAGATGTACTCCGTAAAACTGTTTGCCAAAAGTAGCAATAAATTTCGGCCTGTCTTCTTCAAGCTGGTTTTGTATGGTGTCAAATTCTTCCTGTGGCAGGCCGGTTGGGTTATCATCGGTCCTGAGTAAAAAAGGCGTTACCGAACTCACTAAAACAGCTTTTGTTACCCGGCTACTATTACTGTTATATTTACTTAAGTAGCGGGCCACTTCTCCACCGCCCATACTAAAGCCCACGAGCGTTACATCGGTAACGTCAAGGGTTTCCAGGAGTGTGTCCAGGTCTGATGCAAAGGTATCATAGTCATATCCTCCCCACGGGCGGGATGATTTCCCGAAACCGCGGCGGTCATAGGCTATAACCCTGATGTTGTGTTTGGGCAGTTCGTTAAACTGGTATTCCCACATATCGCTGTTAAGCGGCCAGCCGTGTATAAGCACAACGGGCTTGCCAGCACCTACGTCCTGGTAAAAAAGGTGAACTTCTTCTTCTACGCCTGAAAGGCTGACTGAATTTGATAGTACAAACGGCATAATTTATAAGTTTTTGTTGTTGTACTCACAAATTTAGCCAGCTGCACATGTACTGTACTGTTAATTAAGAAAGCGTTGGCTGTTAACGTTTATGTAAATATATTTTAAAGACCTTAAAAAATATCAGGGTCTCCCTTGCCTTCACGTATTAGCTCTGGTTCGGGGCCGGAGAGGTCTATGATAGTTGAAGGGGTATTATCGCCGTAGCCGCCATCAATAACGGCATCTACCAGGTTTTGCCATTTCTCAAAAATAAGCTCAGGGTCGGTGCTGTACTCCACTACTTCGTCATCATCATGAATGGATGTGCTTACAATAGGGTTGCCCAGCTGGCGTACAATTTCGAGCGCGATATTATTATCCGGCACCCGTATTCCCACAGTGGTTTTCTTTTTAAACTCCTTAGGCAGGTTGTTGTTACCCGGCAAAATAAAAGTATACGGGCCCGGCAGTGAACGCTTTAATATCTTAAAAGTACTGGTATCTATCTGCTTTACATAGTCGCTCAGGTTGCTCAGGCCGCTGCATACAAACGAAAAGTTTGCCTTATCCAGCTTTATACCCTTGATACGTGCTACACGCTCCAGGGCTTTACTGTTAGTTATTTCGCAGCCCAGGCCGTATACGGTATCGGTAGGGTAAATGATGATGCCGCCATCGCGAAGGATTTTCACCACCTTAGCTATCTCCTTCTCGTTGGGGTTTTCAGGGTATATTTTTATGTATTGGGCCATGGCTACGCATTTTCAGGTTAACGTTATTTTGAAGTTGTGTATAATATAGTAGCGTAAAGTTACTTTACATTGAACAAGATAACACTGAACTTAACAATTTTTAAGGAAAAGTACTACTCAAAGTTATCATACACACGCTCAAATTCTTTGTAGTTTTCCCAGGCCTGCCGCTTTGCCTCTTCATATACTTTAGCAATGCGGGTCTTAAATTCTGCAGCCACACCATTAGTGGCCACATAATCTACCGCCTGCTTGTATGAGTTAAACATGCTTTTGTAAAAACTCGCGTAGCTAATGTCGCGCTTTGCCGTATATTTCTGGGCAACTTCTAAATTGTAAAGCATCACATCGGCTAAAACCATAGGGTCTACGCCCAGGGTTATAAAATGCTTTATATACTTTTGGGCTGTGCCCCTGCGCAGCTTGGCACGTTTACCGCGCGGAGGAAAATACTCTGCCAAAATCTTAGCCTTTGCTTCCTGCTCCAGCTTATCTTCTTTTGGGTTAAAAACAAAATTATAATAGGTTTTTACATCGGCAAATTTTTCATACAATGCCAGCATTTGTTCCTCCAGCTCCTCTTTGGGTAATGATGCCAGGTATTTCTTCAGGTCGCGTTTACTCATACCCTGTAAAATTAACGCTATTTTTTTATTCTTAATAATTTAAAAAAGGTATTGAAAAAAATATATAATATGCTATTTTTGCAATTCTAAAATATCCCTAAACATAAAACGCTTTATTGTGGAGAACCCTAGTGCGCAAAAACTGATAAACAAAATCCAGGTTAACCTTTTTAAAAATGGTTTTGAGGCCGAAACGCTTGTTGCCGACCTTAAAAAGCTACGCGAATATTCGCTGGAGGAAAATAACCCTGTACTTACAAAGGCACTGCGCCTTACTTACGAACACATTGAAGCCAACGGCGCTTTCCTGATACCAATACCGGACGACGAGCCTATTGAAGGCGAAGAGCTGATTACCGACAGCACAGCAGCGGCAACCGAAAACAACCTTGAAAGCCTTGAGTACCTGGTATCGCTGTTTAGCGACCTTACACATAAAAACAACCTTTCTGACCTTAGGGAATACAACAAAGCCCTTCAGGAATTTTAATAGTACAAAGCCGTGTTTTAAAGCACGGCTTTTTTATTACCCTATACGTAAGCCGTTTTCTACAGAAAAATCGGGGGATAGCAGCACTACATCGCCATCATTGCCTACCGCCCCTAAAACAAGGCATTCGCTCATAAAATTCGCTATCTGTTTTTTAGGGAAGTTTACGACAGCCACCACCTGGCGGCCAATGAGCGCCTCTTTAGTGTAACGTTTTGTAATTTGCGCCGAGGTCTTGCGTATTCCGATGGCGTCGCCAAAATCGATACTTAGCTGAAAAGCGGGCTTTCTGGCATTAGGAAAGTCATTTACTTCCAGTACAGTCCCTACGCGCATTTCGGTTTTTTCAAATTCTTCCCATGTTAACATCATTCCTGTTTTTTAAAATAGTTGTATCTTGGCTAAGATAAATTATTATTCATACAATGTCAAGTACAGCTACTTCCCTACTGCCATTGGGATCCAAAGCACCCCACTTGTGGCTGCCGGATACCAATTCTAACAACAACTATTCATTTAACCAGCTAAAAGGTAAAGTGGGTACAGTAGTAATTTTTCTTGGCAATTCCTGCCCTTTTACAGCGCATGTATTACCGGAAGTGGTTAAGATGAATAACGATTACCGCGTTATGGGCATTGAGTTTGCAGGCATAAACAGCAACGATGCAGGACGCTCTCCGCAGGATGGCCCCGCTAATATGACTGAATTTGCATTCAACCAGCATATGGACTTTCCTTATTTATATGACGAGACCCAGGATGTGGCAAAAGCGTTTGATGCCACCTGCACGCCTGATTTTTACCTGTTTGATAATGAAGATACCCTGGTATACCACGGTCAGCTTGATGACTCCCGGCCTGGTAATGGCATTGCCTTAGGCGGAGCAGACCTGCGTACCGCAATAGACAGCCTTCTGTACAACCGGACGATTCCTGAAGTGCAAAAACCCAGTACGGGGTGTTACATTATATGGCAGGCAGATACTAACGTTTAAGTATCTTAATTTCTACACGGCGGTTAGCCATGCGCTCTTCTTCGGTTTTTTCGGGTAGCGGATATATTGGTTTTGTACTGCTATAACTGATGTAGTGCAGGCGCTGTGCAGCAATGCCATTACGGGTCAAAAATTTATACACGGCAACAGCCCTCAATAACGATACCTGGTTTTCATCTACCGGTTGGCAGCAAATATGCCCCTGTATATCTATCACCATCTTTGGGTTATCCCTCATTATCTGGAGCAGTTCATTAAGCACAGGTAGTGATGCCGGTAGTACAATATCAGAGTTATTATAAAAGTTAAGGTTGGGTATTATAATAACCTCCCCTACTTTTGCTTTTCTAACTTTTTGGGTAAACTCACTTAATTTTAAAGTCTCACCAGATTTATCAGGCCTAATTTTGGCATCCGAATAATATATTACAGCCTTCCTGTTTTTGCCCAACGAACGTTTACCTTCAACCTCTCCTTTTGCGGTAACCGGAATACTGTCTAAAAGCAGCGCGCCGTTTTCTTTAAGCAATTTCAATACGGCGTTGGCACGCCTTTCAGATAACGCTTGGTTATATCCATCGGTACCCCTGTAATCTGCATAGCCTTCTATGGCAGTTACAACGGCTTCGGGGTTTTGTTGCGTCCAGTTTACAATTTTACTAATGGAATTAGGTTGGGGCACGTCTATATTCGTATCAAAATATACAGTAAACTGCTGTTGCGCATTCGCGCAAAAAGATATTATGAACAGTAAACCAATTATAAATCTTCTCATAATAAGGTTGCAGAGCGGGCTTATATTTAACACGCACAGTATGGTGTCAGTTTTGTGCAAACAAAAAACCTGCCACAAATGCGGCAGGTTTTATAATGATAGTATGTACGGGATAAACTATCGGGTAAACAATAGTTCCCTGTATTTTGTTAGTGGCCAAAGCTCATCATCAACAAGGAGCTCAAGCTTATCGCAATGCTTCCTTATTACATCAAACAACGGCTTCACGGTATCGCAGTAGGCATGCGCGTGCTCCTCTGTTGTCGCAAGTGCGTTAGCCGCTTTACGGGCTTCGGTCATTTCAGCCACTTTAGAGTTGATGGCAGAAATATGTCCTGAAATTTCGCGGATAATCGAGATTTGCTCTTTACCTACGTTTTCATATTCAGCGCCAAATATCTCTTTAAGGCCTTTTACATTTTCAATAAGCACATTTTGGTAACGGATAGCGGTAGGTATTACGTGGTTACGGGCTATGTCACCCAGCACACGGCCTTCTATCTGTATTTTTTTAGCATACTCTTCAAGCTCAATTTCATAACGTGCCTCAGCCTCAACGTGGTTCATTATACCAAGCTCTTCAAATAATGAAAGCGTTTGCTCACTTACCTTAGCCTTAAGCGCCTGTGGCGTTGTTTTATGGTTGCTCAGGCCTCGTTTTGCAGCTTCTTCAGCCCATGCATCGCTATAACCGTCACCTTCAAATAGAATGGCTTTGGTTTCTTTGATGTACTCCCTAAGCACGTTAAAGATAGCATCATCCTTTTTCATCTCTTTTCCTTCAATAAGGGCATCTACCTCTTTTTTGAAGTCTTTAAGCTGCTTGGCTATTATAGCATTAAGGATTGTCATTGCGTTAGCGCAGTTAGCCGATGAACCCACCGCACGGAACTCAAACTTATTACCGGTAAAGGCAAATGGCGAGGTACGGTTCCTGTCGGTATTGTCAAGCAATACATCCGGAATTTTACCTACTACGTTAAGCTTAAGGTCGGTTTTTTCCTCCGGTGATAGTTTACCTGATGATACGCCTTCAAGCTCGGCAAGTACTTTTGTAAGCTGCTGGCCCACAAATACCGATATAATTGCAGGAGGGGCTTCATTGGCACCCAGCCTGTGGTCGTTACTTGCTGTGGCAATTGATGCCCTTAGCAGTTCTTCGTTAGTATAAACCGCTTTAATAGTATTTATAAAAAATGTAAGGAACTGCAGGTTGCTCATAGGTGTTTTACCGGGGCCAAGAAGGTTAACGCCCGTATCGGTAGCCATACTCCAGTTGTTGTGCTTGCCACTGCCGTTTACACCTGCAAATGGTTTTTCATGCAGCAACACTTTAAAGTTGTGGCGCTCGCCTACTTTTTGCATTACATCCATAAGCAGCGAGTTGTGGTCTACTGCAAGGTTAGCTTCTTCAAATATTGGCGCAAGCTCAAACTGGTTAGGCGCTACCTCATTGTGGCGGGTTTTAACCGGTATACCCAGTAGCATACACTCGTTCTCCAGGTCGCGCATATAGTTAAGGGCACGCGTAGGGATAGAGCCAAAATAGTGGTCGTCCAGCTGCTGGCCTTTAGCTGATGAGTGGCCTAATAGTGTGCGGCCTGTAAGTGTAATATCGGGCCTTGATGCTGCCAAAGCAGAATCTATAAGGAAGTATTCCTGCTCCCATCCAAGGGTTGCGGTTACTTTTTTAACGTTTTTATCGAAATAGTTACATACTTCGGTAGCCGCCTCATCTACTGCCGAAAGGGCGCGTAAAAGCGGGGTCTTATAATCGAGCGCCTCACCGGTATAGGATATAAACACGGTAGGTATACATAACGTTGTACCAAATATAAATGCGGGCGATGTAGGGTCCCATGCGGTATAGCCACGGGCTTCAAACGTGTTGCGTATACCACCGTTAGGGAAACTCGATGCGTCAGGCTCCTGCTGCACCAGCTGGCCGCCGCCAAATTTTTCAACCGGGTCAGAGCCGTCAAATGAAGTTTCAAAAAACGCATCATGCTTTTCGGCTGTGGTGCCTGTAAGCGGCTGGAACCAGTGGGTATAGTGTGTAACGCCTTTGCTTAGCGCCCACTCTTTCATACCCATGGCTATATATTCGGCAAGTTTACGGTCTATTTTTGTTCCGTGCTGTACGGCGCTTTTCACCGCTTTGTAAGCATCCGGGGTTAAAAACTGACGCATTGCCTTATCGTTGAATACGTTACTTCCAAAAATAATCGATTTTCTGTCCAGTTCCTCCACTTTTACCGGCTTTCTGCCTGTGGTTTCTTTGATGGCCTCAAAACGAAATGTTGACATGAAACTTAATTTTATATTGTTAATGAATAATTAAAACACGGACAAATGTACAAATTATTGTTTGAAATTTTGCATACCCCTCTTTTTTAGAGGGTATCAATTTGTTCTTTTTGCTAAACCTGCAAATCGTCCCGCCTATGGCATGGGATACCATTATATATCGTACCTTTATAGAAATTATCATCACAATTAAATATTTTTCAGTAAAATTCTTACAAACGCGATTTTACTTACAGTATTCACAAAGGTTTGTTAATTGAGTTAAACTTTTATTAAGCGAATTGCCAGAAATATGAAGTTTCTATAATTTGGCTGAAGAATTTAAATACTAATCTTCAATACCAAATAAATGTCAAACAAAAAACTGGTTATAGGTATCGCAGCGGGAGCAGCCGTACTTGCAGGAGCAGCACTGTTGCTTGCTAAAAAAAGGTCTAACAATAAATACCGTGCTCATGTAGAAGAAGCTAAAGAGCACTTTAAGCACAAGCTGGATAAACTACAGCAGAAAGCCCGGAAAGAATACAAAAACGCCGCCGGTAAAACAGGCAATGCCGTTAACGTAGCTGCAGACCGCGCCCGTGAATGGGCCGGGAACACTGCCAAAGTATAACTTACAAGGAATATATAAAACCGGTTGTTTTTTCAGCCGGTTTTTTAAATCGGTTAATTTGAAGGCAGTATAAAACAAATTGAATTCGCATAAAATAATATAAATACCACACTTTACCCCGCCATGAAAACAAGAAAAACCACCGGGAAAAAATTTCAGCCTTACCTTGAAATAATTGAGAAAATTGCATCAAACAATATAACGCTGGAGCAGGAGACACTTCCGGAAATATTAGTTGTAACTACATTTCCGCCAAGGCAGTGTGGTATTGCAACCTACTCACAGGACCTTATTAAAGCCCTTAACGACCACTATGTAGACTCATTCAGCATAAAAATATGCGCTATTGAAAATAATAAAGAACAGCATACTTATACCGACCCTGCCGTAAAATATATACTTAATACAAGCGAACCGCAATCGTACAAGGATCTTTCTAAAGAAATAAACGAAAACAAGAATATAAAAATTGTACTCGTACAGCATGAGTTTGGCCTGGTACACGAAACCGTGCAGGAATTTAACAACTTCCTTGATGAGGTTCAGAAACCTGTATCGGTAGTGTTCCACACCGTGCTTCCTAACCCTGACGAAGTATTTAAAGCCAACGTGCAGCATATACTTAACGCCGCCGACTCGCTAATTGTAATGACAAACAATGCCGCCGATATACTGGTGCGCGACTATATAGTAGACCGCGAAAAAATTGCGGTTATTGCCCACGGCACCCACCTGGTAAGCCACGGCCGCGATGCCGAGCTTAAAAAGCAACACGGTTTTGAGGGCCGCAGGATACTTTCTACCTTCGGGCTGTTAAGCTCCGGTAAAAGTATAGAAACCACGCTTGACGCGCTTCCTGCCATTGTGGCTAAAAACCCTGATGTGTTGTTCCTCATCATTGGCAAAACCCACCCTACTGTGGTTATTAATGAAGGTGAAGTATACCGTGAGTTCCTGACTAAAAAAATTGAAGACCTTGGCCTGCAAAACCATGTGCAGTTTATCAATAAATATGTAGCGCTTCACGAGCTTTTAGAATACCTTCAGCTAACCGATATTTATGTATTTTCATCTAAAGACCCTAACCAGGCGGTTAGTGGCACCTTTAGCTATGCCCTTAGCTGCGGCTGCCCTATCGTCTCTACCCCTATTCCACATGCTGTAGAAGTGCTTGCAGGCGATACAGGTTTTACGTTTGACTTTGGAAACAGCGAGCAGCTTGCAGAGCGTATAAATACCTTATTTGCAGACCCTGCATTGATGGAAAAAATGGTACTTAACGGCCTGCACAAAATAGTACACACAGCCTGGGAAAACAGCGCCGTGAGCCATGCAAAAGTGCTGCAAAAAACAGCAGGTCCGGGTGCTATTAAGTTAGAGTACCGCAACCCTAAAATAAAACTTGACCATATTAAAAACATGACAACGGAGTTTGGTATGGTGCAGTTTGCCAAGCTTAATGTACCGGATCTTGGTTCAGGCTACACGGTTGACGACAACGCACGCGCAATGATTACCATGTGCATGCACTACAAAAAATACCGCGAGGCAGACAGCCTTAAGTATATAAAGATATACCTGGACTACATTGGCTACTGCCAGCAGGAAGATGGTACATTCCTTAATTATACTGATGTAAACAAAGAATTTACAGACCAGAATACTAATGAAAACCTTGAAGACAGCTGTGGCCGTGCCATGTGGGCATTGGGGTACCTTACATCGCTTGCGGGGGTATTGCCTGCCAGCTACATAGAAAAAGCGGAAGCCATTTTCCAAAAAACACTGCCGCTTACCAAGAATATGTATTCTACAAGGGCTATGGCATTTGTTATTAAAGGGCTATACTACTATAACCGCCATGTTAAAGATGCTGATACGCTTATTTTTATGAAGATGTTTGCCGACAGGATGGTGCAGATGTACCGCCACGAGGCAGATGAAAACTGGAAGTGGTTTGAAGGATACCTTACCTATGCAAATAGTGTATTGCCTGAAGCCTTATTATTATGCTACGCTGTAACCGGTAATGACGTGTATGGCGATGTGGCCAAAGAATCCTTTAACTTTTTACTATCTCAGACCTTTGATGAAAATTCGATAAAAATTATCTCAAACCGTAGCTGGCTGGTTAAAGGAGGAAAGCGTGAAACCTTTGGAGAGCAGCCTATTGACGTTGCATATACTATCATGGCGCTGCGCAAATTCCACGACATTTATAAAAGCGAGGAATACCTTAATAAGATGGAAACCGCCTTTAACTGGTTCCTGGGCAACAACCACCTTGAGCATGTAATATACAATCCATGCACCGGCGGCTGTTTTGATGGCCTTGAGCAGTACAGCGTAAACCTTAACCAGGGTGCTGAAAGTACTGTAAGCTATGCCATGGCAAGGCTAACCATAACCAAGTACTTTGGTAACGGCGACAGTGTATACTTCCGCAGGAAAAACCGTGCTGCAAAAATAGCGGCGTTAAGGGTAACCGAATAATTACCGCCCTCCACATATACAAACAAAAAAGGCTCCCATAACCGGGGGCCTTTTGCTATATTTTTTTACCTTTATGCTACAAACATTAAACAGCAAACAGCATGAAAAAAATGTACGCAATTGTATTGCTTGCGCTTTGCATGGCCGGCAGTAAAGCACTCGCACAAACAGAAGCCGAACAAAAAGCATGGATGGATTATATGACCCCGGGTAAGGAACACAAAAAGCTAACTTTAGAAAATGGGATCTGGCATAATGAAATGACCTTTTGGCACGACCCTAAAAGCCAGCCCACAAAGGCAGTTACCACCTCTGAAGCTAAGATGATATTTGATGGCCGCTACCAGGAAATTTATTATAAGGGCCAGGTAATGGGTATGCCTTTTGAAGGGAAAAGCACCCTTGCGTTTGACAATGCTACTAAGGAGTATATTTCTACCTGGATAGACAATATGGGTACCGGCGTTATTATAATGCGTGGCAGTGCTGACAAGACCGGCAAAACCATTACGTTAAAAGGCGAAGTTGTAAACCCTCTTGATGGCAAAGTAAACCCGTGCCGCGAGGTATTTACCGTATTAAGTGATAACGTACGCAAACTGGAGATGTATGATACCAAAGACGGCAAAGAGTGGAAAAGTATGGAAATTTTAATGAAAAGGAAATCTTAGGAACATTTACCGCAATGTTTTAATTTTATCAATCCGGCCATAGTGCCGGATTTTTTTATTTAACAGATTAACAAACAGGCAATTAATACAGTGCTATGATGAGGCTCAAAAATTCATCAAAATGAAATTCGATTCAATTGATTCGATTACCGGCTGGGTTATAAAATTCCGTGAGGTTTATACTTTTTTGGACGACACTACACACAGGCTCGAAACTTTTGACGAATGCAAGGGCCGGTCCGAATTTAAGAGTATGGAAATCGCAATGAAACGAAGATTTATAGTGTTCCCAATACAGCTGAATAGAAAAAGAATCAGGACAAACTGGCGGATTTTATATTGTACTACATTTTTTAAAGAAAATAACATTAAAAACATATTTTTGTGGTGCGCTATCAAAAAACGTAATCGCTTGTATGCGCCTAATTCTGTATAACATTTATTTAATCAACAAAATTAATCAACCTATGAAAAACATCTTTTTTTTATTATTAAGTCTAATCAGCATTAAGGTATTTTCCCAGTCTATGGATTATCCCGGAAAATCAATTGAAATGCTTGAGGGTAAAGAACTAAAAGTAAAACCAGGGACTGAATCTACTCAGAAAAATGGGTACCAAGGTTTCTATACAGATGAGGCACTTACAAAAGTTTACAAGAAAAAAAGCCCTTTTACTAAATATGAAGCACTCGTAGGCAAAGTGTTCAAAGTATTGTCTTATAAGCCTAATTATAACGATTATGCTTTAAAACTTGAAAATCCCGAAACAGGCATAATTTATTTTAAATATAATAAGGAGGGTGACTGGAATTATCCTTTTGAAGTTATAGGCGGATTAACCTTTCCTGAAGGTTTTTTCTGTGATAAGATTATAGTAGATAAAGAATGGGATTCGGTAAATGTAAAATACTATTACGTGAGCCATACCCCTTGTAAAGAAGATATATGTTTATATCAAAGTTCCGGAAGATACACGCTCTATGTGCTTATAACCGCGCCGTCAGACCGTAAAGAAACAGGCCTTAAAGGGCTTACCCTTACCCTGGAAAATGGTAAAGAAGTATCGTTTCCTGATGCAACTGTAGCTGTAGAAAGTTCTATGGATAGTTATAATTACCGCACTGAGGTTGAAATTAACTACGAACAACTACAATTGCTTACTGAAAGCCCTATGGTAAAAAAACTTGTAGGCAATAAAGAAAAACAAATTCAAAATGGCCGACTTATAATGGAACATATAAAATGCCTGGCTAAAAGATAACAGCATCTAAATTATTTATTACCTAAGGGTTTAGCTTCTTTAGCTAAACCCTTTTTTATATATTTCGGGGCATTGCTATGCTATCAGTTACCCTATACCACATAACTGAATTACCTGAAAAAACCATTTCATAATAAGAAATAAATAGATTAATTTTGCGCCTTAAACACAACAACACATACAATGATCCATTTCTTCGGAAACCAGACCACTACGGTTTTTGCGGTACAGTCGCAAAACGAACTTTCGGCAGAGGATATTTCAAAACTGAACTGGCTTTTTGGCAACGCGCATAAAATAGAAAAATCCGTACTCACGGATTTTTTTGTTGGCCCACGCGCCACCATGATTACCCCATGGAGCACTAATGCCGTAGAGATTACCCAGAACATGGGCATCGAAGGCATTATCCGCATTGAGGAGTTTGTAAAGGTTGAGGAGGCTGATGCCAAATTTGACCCGATGCTGTCGCAAAAATACGACGGCCTTACCCAGGACATTTACACCATAAACATACAGCCCGAGCCTATCCTTGAAATAGACGACATCGCGGGGTACAATACTAAAGAGGGCCTTTCGCTTAGCGACGAGGAAGTAGACTACCTTAACAAACTTGCTGTAAAACTGGGCAGGAAACTGACAGACAGTGAGGTTTTCGGCTTTAGCCAGGTAAACTCAGAGCACTGCCGCCACAAGATATTCAACGGTACGTTTGTTATCGATGGCGAAGAAAAACCCTCTTCCCTATTCAAGCTCATCAAGAAAACATCGCAGGAAAATCCTAACGATATTGTTTCGGCCTATAAAGACAATGTCGCCTTTATAAAAGGCCCGCGCGTACAGCAATTCGCCCCAAAAACGGCTGATAAGCCCGATTTTTACGATATTAAAGAATTCGACTCGGTTATCTCTATAAAAGCCGAAACGCACAATTTCCCCACCACGGTAGAGCCGTTTAACGGCGCTGCTACCGGTGCAGGAGGTGAAATCCGCGACAGGCTTGCAGGTGGCCAGGGTTCGCTTCCGCTTGCGGGAACAGCCGTGTACATGACAGCCTATTCACGATTAGAAGAAAACAGGCCTTGGGAAAACGGTATGGGGGAACGCAAATGGCTGTACCAGACCCCTATGGACATCCTCATAAAAGCCTCTAACGGCGCTTCTGACTTTGGTAACAAATTCGGCCAGCCGCTTATTACGGGTTCGGTATTAACGTTTGAACACGAAGAATCCCCCTCTAACTCCCCCGAAGGGGGAGAACAAAAGCCACGTAAGTTAGGTTTCGACAAAGTGATAATGCTTGCGGGTGGTATAGGCTACGGTAAAGAGAGCCAGAGCAAAAAACAAAAGCCACAGGAAGGCGATAAAGTCGTGATACTGGGTGGCGAAAACTACCGCATCGGTATGGGTGGTGCAGCGGTATCCAGTGCTGATACCGGGGCGTTTGCTTCAGGTATTGAACTTAATGCCGTGCAGCGTTCTAACCCTGAAATGCAAAAACGCGCTGCCAACGCCGTGCGCGGTATGGTAGAGAGCGATGATAATACCATTGTTTCGATACACGACCACGGCGCGGGCGGGCACTTAAATTGTCTCTCTGAATTGGTTGAAGAAACCGGAGGGCTTATCGACCTTGACAAGCTTCCCGTGGGTGACCCTACCCTATCCGCCAAGGAAATCATTGGCAACGAAAGCCAGGAACGTATGGGCCTTATCATTGGCCAGAAAGATATTGACACGCTACAGCGTATTGCCGACCGTGAGCGTAGCCCCATGTACACCGTGGGCGAAGTAACCGGCGACCACAGGTTTACGTTTAAGAGCGCTACTACCGGCGAAAAACCAATGGACTTCGCGCTGGAAGATATGTTTGGTTCATCGCCAAAAACCATAATGACTGATAAAACAGTTCCTGCAAACTACAGCGCGCTGGAATATTCTCAAAATAACATACACTTCTACCTTAACCAGGTGCTGCAGCTTGAGGCCGTTGCCTGTAAAGACTGGCTAACCAACAAGGTAGACCGCTGCGTGGGTGGTAAAGTGGCCAAGCAGCAAACGGCCGGCCCCATACAGCTTCCGCTGAACAATGTGGGCGTTATGGCGCTTGATTATGCCGGTAAAGAGGGTATTGCCACCACCATAGGCCACTCCCCTGTTTCCGCGCTGATAGACCCTGCTGCCGCAAGCCGCACCGCTATTGCGGAGTCGCTTAGTAACATCGTGTTCGCTCCGCTTAAGGATGGGTTGAAAAGTGTATCGCTTTCGGCCAACTGGATGTGGGCATGTAAAAACGAGGGTGAAGATGCAAGGCTGTACGAAGCCGTAGAAGCCTGTAGTGAATTTGCTATCGAACTGGGCATCAACATCCCAACCGGTAAGGATTCGCTTAGTATGAAACAAAAATACCCTGAGGGCGACGTGATTGCCCCGGGTACGGTAATAATCTCTGCCGCGGGTAACTGTAACGACATTACTAAAGTGGTAGAGCCGGTACTGAAACGCAACGGTGGTAACATTTACTACATCAAACTGAGCAACGACAGCTTTAAACTGGGCGGATCATCATTCGCACAGGTGCTGAATAAAGTTGGTACTGAAGTACCTACGATTACCGATGCTGCCAGTTTTAAAACATCGTTTAATACCATTCAGGATCTTATAAAAGCAGGCAAAATCGCGGCGGGGCACGACATAGGCAGCGGCGGTCTTATTACTACATTGCTGGAAATGAGCTTTGCAGAGGTAAACCTGGGCGCTGAATATGACCTAACCAACCTCAACGAGGCCGATACGGTTAAGGTGCTTTTCGCCGAAAATATTGCCGTGGTACTACAGGCGGATGCTTCGGTTGAAGCAGAGCTTGCTGCCAATGGTATCGACTTTATAAAAATAGGCCAGCCTAAAGAAGGCGCTGAAATAACTGTGAAAAACGGCGACACCACGCTTACATTCAACGTTGCTGAAACACGTGATACCTGGTTTAAAACATCCTACCTGCTTGACCAGAAACAAAGCGGTGCACAAAAAGCGAAAGAGCGTTTTGTAAATTATAAATCGCAGCCGCTGGTATATAAATTTCCGAGTCATTTTACTGGGAAAGTCCTCACCCCCGCTTCATTGGCAAAACGCCCGAAAGCCGCCATTATCCGCGAAAAAGGTTCTAACTCGGAGCGTGAAATGGCAAACGCCATGTACCTTGCGGGCTTTGACGTGAAAGACGTGCACATGACCGACCTTATCTCAGGCCGCGAAACGCTGGAGGACATACAGTTCATCGGTGCGGTAGGTGGTTTCTCAAATAGTGATGTACTGGGTTCGGCCAAAGGCTGGGCGGGTGCGTTCCTGTATAACGAGAAAGCTAAAACGGCGCTGGAGAATTTCTTTAAGCGTGAGGATACGCTTTCGGTAGGTATTTGTAACGGATGCCAGCTGTTTATAGAGCTTGGCCTTATTAACCCTGACCATGAGGTAAAACCGCGTATGCTGCACAACGACAGCCACAAGCACGAAAGCGGCTTTACGTCGGTTACCGTGCAGGAAAACAATTCGGTAATGCTGAACACCCTTGCGGGCAGCACGCTGGGCGTTTGGATTAGCCACGGCGAAGGCAAATTTGACCTGCCGTATGAGGAAGACAAGTACAGCGTGGTGGCTAAATATGCCTACAACGGCTACCCGGCTAACCCTAACGGCAGCCACTTTGACATTGCCATGATGAGCAGCGACAACGGCCGCCACCTGGTGATGATGCCGCACATAGAGCGCTCAATGTTCCAGTGGAACTGGGCCTACTATCCGGAAGGCCGCACCGACGAAGTGAGCCCATGGCACGAAGCGTTTGTGAATGCGCGCGAGTGGATTGAGAAAAGCCCCCTAACCCCCAAAGGGGGAACTACCGTCGTGTAAGTACAGACCTAAAGACGTAAGATAATAGATGATAGACGCCTCTGGAAACAGGGGCGTTTTTTTTATTATATTTGAAAATAAAACAATCAACATGAATTTTATAAATAGAACAACTGGAGCTGTATTTTTTGTGGATATTTTAGGTTTTGGAGCATTGACGCAAAATCTTATAAATCTAAAAGATGAACATTATTCTCCTTGGCTTGATAAATATCATCAAAACTACGATAATCAAGTACTTGCCGCAGCCATCTTATCTGAATTTAGAGAAATACTAATTTCTGTTGATGCAAAATATAATTCTGTAACCATTTCTCAACTTTCAGATTGTGCTTTTATTTGGTCCGAAAATATAACAGAGGTTATACTCGCTGCAAACAATATTATGACCGAATGCATTAATAATGGAATCATGTGTAGAGGTGGAATGTCTTACGGAGAAATAATTGAGACAAAACAGAACCATAATTTAGGAAGATTTATTCTTGGGAAAGCCGTTACCGAAGCGGTCAAACTTGAGGGCATAGCTAAAGGATGTAGAATTATGATTAGTCAAGAAATCCCAAATGCCCTATTCCATTACGATAAAGATTTTCATACGAGAATTCATAGTCTTTTTCAGCCTTTTACCAATCCTTTAGATTATATAACTTATGATGAGTTCAAATGGTATGTCGTGCCTGATATGGATCAAAATGTTGCTGACTTAAAACTGATAGATACGACAAAAAAATTAAGTCTAATAGCATCTAGATTATTACTAGCTGTTACAATAAGGCAGCATCCGAAGTACTACTTAAATTCTCAATCAAAAGAAGGATTAATTCAATTAAGAGCTTCTATTAACTTCATAGCGAAAAGCAATGACGAGCCTTTTAATTTTAAACATGACTTTGGCTGGGAAGATGTAGTTGAGATGAGAAGTATTGATAGCTTAAATAGAATGACCAATCTAATATCATCAGAAAAAAATAGTGTATTACCCTTTTTAATAAAAGAATAATATACCCCCAGCTGGTGCGAGTGTCCCGCTCGTGCCAATCATAATTTAAAAGATAGGTGTAATGCCATTAATTTTCACTTTGATGTTTCTAATTTTCCTCCCCCAATCTCAATTCGTAATTTCAAATTTCTAAACTCTCCGCAAAGTTACCGAGACATTTCAGGCAAAGTACTGAAGCGGCTTGTTCAGTAAATCAGATTTGCAAATCTGATAAAACAGTACGAACTTTCAAAGCAACTTTAAACTTTAATCCTTAAACAAAATTGACACAAAGTACTGAAACGGATTGTTCAGTAAAATGAAGTTATTAACATTGTTACACACTGTACAGCATAAAATAACACAACAACTGATTATCAGCACGAAAATTTTTCGGTTTTCCACATACAAATTACACAATGTGTAACCATTTGTATAATTTTAGCCCCAATTGTGGAAGATAAACCCAGTAAAAAAAGTTATCAACATATAAACCACAAACAATAAACCTCAAACCCCTCACCCATGGCAAAAAACAAAACAACCGAAACAGCAGTCAGCGTTACCAACTTTATTAACACCTACGTGGATAACGACCAGAAGAAAGAAGACAGTTTCCGTTTGGTTGAACTGCTAACTGAATGGTCAGGCTTTGAGCCTAAGATGTGGGGGCCTACGATTATAGGGTTTGGCAGTTACCACTACAAATATGCCAGCGGCCACGAAGGCGATGCGCCCATGCTTGGGTTCTCTCCCCGCAAGGCGGAGTTTTCGCTGTATGTGTACTTTCCTAACGAGCAGCACGAACCGCTACTGGAGGGTTTGGGTAAATTTAAAATGGGCAAGGCCTGCATCTATGTAAAAAAACTGTCGGATATTAATATTGAGGTTCTGGAAAAAATCTGTAAAGCAACCATTGCCTACCTCAAAGAGCAGTATCAATCTTAAAATTAGTGCATCTGTATTTCATGGGCTACTTCAGCCCACTTTACGCATTACCCATTTCATGCCCCAATAAAAAATTACGGTAAAGGTTACTACCAGGTTAGCAGCAACCCAAAATAGTATACCAACTGCCATAGCGGGTAGCCCGCATTGGGGTTCGCCTTCCTTATATTCAGGATAAAATAAACGGGGAAACACAAAAAAATTAGCCAGCACAAGCAGGGCAATCAGTATTTCTTTGCCATAAGGCATCTTCCAGATATCAAACCCGGTAAAGAGTACCAAAATAGTAAGTATTTCTGCAATAAAAATATCTGCTGGTACCATGTTATTATAACTTCTAAAACTTTAAAAAATACCCGCCACTACCGTGAAATTATTAACGGGCTAAACCTTGCTGCAAAGCAACACTACCCTATCATTATTTTTATCGGTGGTAAAAAAAGCGTAGGTAGCGCCGCCGTCTTTGATTTTCCATTTTTTTAGGATTTCCGGCACCTGTAGCGGGAAGTTACGCGCGGTAACATTCATCTTCCTGCCTTCTATGTGCTGTTTCACCTCCGCTTTCTGGTATGGGAGTACGGCATCAATTTTAAACCTCCGACCCGGGAAATTTACAAGCGGCGCCGATGTATACAGTTGTGTATGCCGGTGCAGTTTCTCCACGCCATAATGGTTGCCCACCGCGTCAAACGCGCCCGATTTCATGATGGCGCTGTTGGGTTCATACATGTACTGCAGTGGCAGGCTATAGGTAGCGGGTGATTCCTGGCCGTGAACGGTTTCGAATACTTCTTCGCCGTCTTTAGTTATACAGGCCGCTATAAGTAATGGTGTGCCGGTAAAGCCTTTTTGCAATATCCAGAGCAGCTCCTTTACCTCATTATGCACCGCCAAAATATGCACGGCCTTAACCGAATGCAGCTCGGCAAGCCCGGCTGTAATATCCAGCAGGGGCGCTGTTTTTATCAGTATGTTTTCGGTATAGCTAAAATAAGTATCTAGCAGTTGGGGTACATTCGGCAGGCAGTCCCTTAGCATAAAAACCTTTCCTTTTGCATCATTGCGGCGGGAAGGATCTATATACATCCAGTCCCACTGCCTTTCGGTAAGTTGCAAAATATCAAGGCTGTCTCCGGGCAGGCACTCAATGTTGCCCGCACCCAAAAGCTCAAAGTTATGCTTGGCTATGGCCGAAAGCTCCAGGTTCATTTCGCAGTGGGTAACCTGCTTTATCTTTTTTGAAAAGTAAAAGTCATCAATACCAAAACCGCCGGTCATATCAATAAGGCATTCGCCCGAAACAAGGCCTGCTTTATACTGTGCCGCCGTTTCAGAAGAGGTTTGCTCTACCGAAATTTTAGAGGGGTAAATAATACCCGAAGCAGCAAACCAGGTGGGCAGCTTATCTTTAGCCTTTTGCCGTGCTGCTACCTGGTTAAGCACTTCAGCAAAGGGCAGCTCTGGGAAAGGGTTTTTCTGCAATGCCATACGTGTAATGTCATCTGCCGTATGGGTAATTATATAATCCTGAACTTCAGGCTGTAAAAGTAAGCTGAGCACGGTGTTACATATCTTTGGTTAATGCCTTTACCACGGGGTTCTCCGGGAAAAATTCTTTTGCTATTACCTTCAGTACGGTATACATGGGTATGGCAACGATCATGCCCAGTATGCCAAAGCTAAAGCCGCTGATAAGCACCACTATAAATATTTCCAGCGGGTGCGAATTAAGGCTGCTGCTGAATATGAGCGGCGAACTAAAATTGTTGTCTATAAACTGAGCCGCACAATAACCTATAAGTACATATAAGGTAGTGCTGAACATGGTATCCTGCCCCTCCGGGCCTATGTGCCCCAATAGCGTAAGGACTACCACTAACCCCGTAGAAATTATAGGGCCAATGTAGGGTATTATATTAAGGAAGGCTGTGATAAGCGCTATTACAAAAGCGTTTTGCACGCCAAAAATGAGCAGTACGGTAAGGTATAGCACAAATAAAACCGACATCTGTATGATAAGCCCTATGAAATAGCGGCTCAGCATGTGGTTGATTTTATCTATAGATGTGAGTATTTTTTCTTCATGCTCGTCTGGCAGTAATTTTTTTGCCCCTACTATAAACAGCTTACGGTCTTTCAGGAAGAAAAACGTAATGAACATTACCGATGCCAGCCCCATACCAAATCCGCTGAGTATGCCCAGCAACGAGTTTAGGAAGGCGGGAATAAAATTAAAGTTGAGCTTAGACGAAATGTTTGACTCTTTGATAAGTTTTTGGGCGTCAATGCCCAAAGATTCGTTTATGCTTGTAATAAGGCTGTTAAAATCGGTTTCAAGTTTTGCGGTATCCAGCAGCGACAGGTTTTCGGCCTGTGTGGCTATAAGCGGCACAAACATAAATACAAAACCGGTAAGCAGCCCAAGGAAAAACAGCAGGGTAACAATCACCGCCAGCGTGTGCGGAAACTTTAACTTACGCTTTAAAAAATATACTATTGGGCTTGCTACCATACTTAATATAAGCGAAACTGCAAGATATATAAGTACCGTTTGTATACTTACAATAAATAGTAGTAAAATGTAAACACATGCCAACACGGCTATGGCGCGCAATATACCGTTTGCAATAGTTTTAGAGGTAACCATATTTTCCCGTCGTTTTTATATACCGAAAGTATGAAAATTTTTACGACTCTGCCTGTGTTTAGTATAAGATTAAGATTTTTATAAGTATTCATGCAAATAAATCAGGCATTATTTGGTTGATGGCATTGCTATAAATGTTATAGTACCGTTAATTGTACTGATGATAAAGGATTTGAGGCGTAAATTTGAAAGGCCTTTGCACGAAGCACTATTTAATTTAAAACCTATACATCATGTCGAAGAAAGTTGCTGACCAGGTAGTGGAAATGCTTGTTAAAAATAATGTAAAACGTATATATGCCGTTACTGGCGACAGCCTTAACGAGTTGAACGATGCGGTGCGCCGCAACGGGAAAATAAAGTGGATACATGTGCGCCATGAGGAAGTAGGCGCTTATGCCGCCGCTGCCGAAGCCGAACTTGATGATAACAGCCTGGCCTGTTGTGCAGGTAGTAGCGGCCCCGGCCACGTACACCTTATAAACGGTATGTATGATGCCCACCGCACAGGTGTTCCCCTGCTGGTAATAGCCTCTACGATACACACCACCGAATTTGGTGTAGACTATTTTCAAAGTACCAATACCATAAAACTTTTTGACGATTGCAGCTGTTATAACCAGATTGCCGCCACACCGGTGCAGGCATCACGCATGCTGCAGTCGGCTATTCAGCATGCACTGCATTTAAAAGGGGTTGCCGTGTTTGGCCTGCCAGGCGATCTTGCTGCAGAAGCTGCTGCCGAAAGCCCTACAGCGATGCACAATTACCGTAACAAACCACTGGTGCGCCCAAATGACGAAGAGCTTGCAAAACTTGCTGATATGCTTAATGAGGGCAAAAAAGTTACTATATTCTGTGGAATGGGTTGCGATAAAGCCCATAACGAGGTTATAGCGCTTGCCGGTAAGCTTAAAGCACCTATAGGCTATTCTTTTCGTGCAAAAATGGGTATGCAGTATGACAACCCTTATGAAGTGGGCATGACCGGACTGCTGGGTCTGCCGTCTGCCTTTCATGCTATGCATGAAGCTGATGTGCTGTTGCTTTTGGGAACCGACTTCCCATATGCCAATTTTATACCTACCGATAAAAAGATAATACAGATTGATACGAGGCCAGAACGCCTGGGCCGCCGTGCCAAGCTCGACCTCGGACTTTGCGGGGATATAAAACCCACCATAGCGACACTGCTGCCACTGGTAAACCAAAAATCAGATGAAAGCTTCCTCTTTGCGCAGCTTGCCCTGTATGAGGAAGTGAAAAAACACCAGAATACTTATGTGGATGACCGGGGCGAAACGGATAAAATTTCCCCGGAATTTGTAGCGCATACAATAAACGACCTTGCCAATGACGATGCCATTTTTACGGTAGACACCGGTATGTGCTGCGTTTGGGGTGCCCGCTACCTGCATGGCACAGGCCAAAGAAAACTGTTAGGTTCGTTTAACCATGGCTCTATGGCCAATGCCATGCCTATGGCAATAGGCGCGGCGTTAAGCCATCCCGGCAGGCAGGTTATTGCCCTGTGTGGCGATGGCGGCCTGAGCATGCTGCTGGGCGACCTGGCTACTATAAAACAATATAACTTACCCATAAAGCTTATCGTATTTAACAACCGTTCGCTGGGTATGGTAAAGCTGGAAATGGAGGTTGCTGGCCTGCCCGATAACGAAACGGATATGGTTAACCCTGATTTTGCACTGGTGGCACAGGCAATGGGCTTTACTGGCGTTACCGTAAACGAACCCGAAAAAGTAAAACAGGCACTACAGCAGGCGTTTATGACCGATGGGCCAGTACTGATAAATGTACTCACCAATCCGGAATCGCTTGCTATGCCGCCCAAAGTAGAGTGGGATCAGATGAAAGGCTATGCCGTAAGCATGACTAAATTAATACTTGATGGCCGTATGAGTGAAGTGCTTAATATGGTAAAGTCTAATTATAAGCATTTATCGGAAGTGATTTAACCTATTGTTAGATTTGAGTCGTTCTACAATACAACAAAACAGCCGCTTAGAATTTCTAAACGGCTGTTTCATTTAATATTTAAAACAATCAGCAGTATCAGTAGTTAAACGCGTAATTTACAATATTAGCGCCCATTTTCAGGGCCTTAGTGCGCACCTCGACAGGGTCGTTGTGTACCTCGGCATCTTCCCAGCCGTCGCCCAGGTCGGTCTCATGGGTGTATAGCAGCACGAGGCGGCCTTCTACAAAAATACCCCAGCTGTCCGGTGCTTTACCGTCGTGCTCGTGTATTTTTGGCAATCCCTGCGGGAAGGCAAATGGGCCTTTAAAAATCTCATGGTTTACCGGTATACGCACAAGTTCCTTATCGGGGAAAATCCTTTTTATTTCACGGCGCACATACTGATCCATACCATAATTGTCATCTATATGTAAAAACCCGCCTGAGGTTAGGTAGTTGCGCAGGTTAATAACTTCACTGTCGCTAAACACCACGTTACCGTGGCCTGTCATGTGTACAAAAGGGTAGGAAAAAAGGTCGGGGCTACCCGGCTCTACCACTTGTGTTTTATTCGTAATCTTGGTATTAATGTTCTGGTTGCAGAATTTGGCCAGGTTGGGCAGTGCTGTAGGGTTACCATACCAGTCGCCCCCTCCGGAATATTTAAGCACGGCAATTTCCTGAGCGTTTAAAAACAGTGGTAACGCAAATAATATATAGAACAGTTTTTTCATTAGAGGGTATATCATTATCCTGTAAAGATAATAAAAAGGTGTAATAATTTTAAAGTGGTAGTTGCTACTCCGGGTCTTTTATAATCATTACACTGCCTTTAAATCCCGTAGCAAGCGCCCATTCGTCGTTCATCAGCAGTTTCTGGTGCTGGTCATACAGCATAAAATTGGCCGTGTTTGGCCCCTGCGTGCCCTGGTTCATGGCTTCAAACTCTATATGGTTAAAACCCGGCTGCAGGCGTATGCGTAACGGTTTTAGCATATTGGTAAGGGTAAATTCAGCTACAACCACCTGGCCGTTTAACAACACCCGTATCCGGTCTCCATCTTCAGCGCCGTAGTCTGCAGCGAGTATATCCATATAGTCTGATTTGGTATGCAGCTCGCCAAAGTCTTTATTGCCTTTATAGGGTGCGGCGGCATCTCCCTTTGGCCTTACAGTGGTGCGTTTAGCATATTCCTGGGTGCGGTTTACAAACCTATCCTGCTCAGCAACCATGCTGAATTCCGATTTTTTTTCGCCAATGGCAAAGCTTGGATAGTAGCTGGGCTTTTTATCAGGTTTTATATCAAAAGGGCTGTTTGGGCTTACTGTATTGGGCGAGGGCGCTACCGATGTATTATTTTCTACCCGGGGTATGGCTATACCACCTTTAGGCCCGGTATCTACCTGTGCCCAAATGCCGTGTGACGCTGAAAATAATAATAAAATGGGAAGCAGTTTCTTCATATATAGTATTTATAAGTAACAAAATAACAAAAATTTTGCCACAATGTTTCTTTTAGAAAATATAATTGAAGGAATAACGGATTATTAGCTGCTAAAGTATATTGCAGGCAGTTATGGTTTTAATAGCATACTACATGTTTTAGTATTTTAACTATATTCGCCAAACCAATATTTTTGAAATTCATGAAATACCTTTTAAAGCTAATAAATATATTCTCCCTTGTTGCTATACTGCTTATTGCATCATCGTGCAAAATAGGCAGGTTTGTATACTATAACTTCGCTAACATTACTGACCATAAGATATTCCCGGCACGTACTGCAAGCAATGACTCAGTTAAATTTACATTTAACGACCCCATTAAGCCTAAAATTCCGCGATTAGTAACTTTTGGCGATAAAGAATACAACTTTGAAGAATACCTGGTGAAGAATAAAACTGTGGCATTCCTTATTATTAAGAACGATACGCTGCTATGCGAGAAATATTATCGCGGCTACAATGAGGCATCGGTGGTTAATTCTTTTTCAATGGCAAAGTCCGTTACCTCAATACTTATAGGCTGTGCTATTGAAGATGGTTTTATACAATCGGTAGAGGAGCCGGTTATAAAATACATCCCTGAGCTTAAAGGTAATGGCATTGAAAAACTGAGTATTAAAAACCTGTTGCAAATGACCAGCGGATTTGAGTATAATGAGAGTTACATAAACCCCTTTGGCGATGCCGCAACTTTTTATTATGGCCGCAATTTGCCTAAGGCGCTCTTTAACTTAGAACTTAAGAACGCGCCGGGCACACTGTTTAGCTACAGCAGCGGCGACAGCCAGATGCTGGGCCTGGTGCTCGACCGCGCCTTAAAGGGGAAAAAGATTACCGAATACCTGCAGGAAAAGCTGTGGAAACCCCTGGGTATGGAATATGATGCCACCTGGAGCCTTGACAGAAAAAAAGACGGATTGGAAAAGACCTTTTGCTGCCTTAACGCCCGTGCGCGCGATTTTGCAAAAATAGGCAGGCTGTACCTGAATAAGGGCAACTGGAACGGTAAGCAAATAGTAAAAAAAGAATGGGTAGAGGTAAGCACCACTGCCGATACGCTTGAGGGCGGCGCACACGATTATAAATACCAGTGGTGGCTGGAAAAAGACGGAAATTATATGGCACAGGGCATTTTAGGCCAGTATATTTATGTGGTGCCAAAAAAGAACATGATTATTGTAAGGCTGGGCGAAAATTATGGCAATGCCAACTGGGAATCAATAATGTATTCGCTTTCGAATTTATATTAATTGTTGTAAGTTGTTAGTTATCGGATAGTCCGAAGTTCGGGGCTCGATGTCAGGTCTGCAAACTGCGACTGACCACTGAATACTGATTACTTGCTCCTCCCCGTGCGGCTGTCTTCGGCATTCCAGTCATCAGTGCTGTTGTTACGGTCACGCTCGTCTTCGCGGGTTATGTTGCCTTTTTTGTCGTAACGGGCGTTATTGCCCACATTATCATCGGCGCTCGTGGTGCCAGTGGTATTTGTTTTGTCGGTATCCATAATAATAGTATTTAGCATAAAACTACTCATAGTTTTAAGAAGCGGCAGTTAAACAAATTATAATCTTTCATCCTAAATTTGAAGCACCGGATATTAGTGGATACTATTTTTTGTTATTTCCCGTATATAGGTAACAAGAAATTATTTTGGCATGAAACAATTATTGTTTTTTATTTCAATATTATCCTTTGGCTTTACAACAAACGCATTCGCGCAGGGCGCAGCAAATTATGAAGAAGAAATTTGTGGCCTGCACGCAGTTCCCGACTACAATTTCATGCTGGTAAAGTTGCGTGCTAAACTTGAGGTGTTACAAACAGAACTACGTGCAGTTAAGGAAAGAAAACTCATTGCACAAAAATCGCTCGCAGTTGAAATTAAATCAGACAAAACAGCAAGCCAGGCCAAGTATCAGGAGTTAACGGCAAGAAAAGCTGATGCAGTAATTAAAATGGTACAACAGCGAATACAGGCAACCAAAAACAGGATTGAAGCAGTAGAAAAAAAATCAGCAACTCGTAATCCAAAATAAAATATTGGTTTTCAGTTTATTAATCTGCGGGAAGCATGCGTTAAACAAATGGTAATCTTTAAAAGAAAAGGGCTATTGGGGCGTATGTTTGCCGGTGGTTTAGTGATTTACTAAATCGCAATTTTAATTAAATTACCATTATGCGTTTATTATTTTACGTTACCCTGTTTTTTACAGCCATTACTTTTAACGCCCGGGCACAAGACGGCACAGCCACTATTGCTCCTGAAGACATGGACAAAGCTGCTGAAATTAATGCTGATATTGCCGAATACCGCATTGAACTGGCCACACTGCAAACAAAATTAGCGGAACAAACCGATAAAGCCCACAACAAGGCATCAGAAGCACAGAATTCATCAGGGGAAAGTGAAGCTGCCGCAAACAGGCTGAAAGACGACATTACCAGCAACAGGAAGGCGCGAAAATCAGGACGTGCGGCTAACCGCGCCGAAAACGACTGGGACGACTCTAAAAAGGCAAGCCGTGATGTTGAAAAAACACAACGAAAAATTGAGTCGATAAATAAAAAGATTGCCAAGAGCGAAAAAAAGCTCCGCAAATTATCTGAATAATTTTTTAACGTCCGGCCCCCAAGCCGGACTTTTTGCTTTAATTTTTGTTCAGGTTCAATAAATCAATTCTTCTACATTCCGGCGTATATTGTCGGCTATTTTATCAAGTGGCAGGTCATTGGCATCATTACCAAAAGGGTCTTCAATCTCCTCGGCTATAAGCTCCAGCGACGCCAGTATATAAAATACGAAAACCACTATAGGCACTACAAAATAACCCAGCTGGAACACATAGCCAAAGGGCAACGTCATCACATAAAAGAAAATGAATTTCTTGATAAACGCGCTGTAAGAGTATGGTATAGGCGTATTTTTAATACGCTCGCAAGCGCCGCAAATGTCCAGCAGGCTTTGTATTTCGGCATTCAGTATAATAAGTTGGTCGCCACTTAGCTTACCGTTTTCATACAATCCGTTTACCTGTCCCATAATGGCTTTCGCTACCTGGTTGGGTTTGTGGCTGTAATGGTTTGTTTTTAAGGTAGCATCTTCAAAAAGCTCGTGGCTTACATCTTCATTGCGCAGGTGCTGGCTCAGCACTGCACTAAAAGCCGGTATGAGCCTGCGAAATAATTTTTTGTCTTCAGGGTCTTTTACCATTACCGCGATTTTAACGGCCAGGTTGCGCGAATTGTTTACAAGCGCACCCCACATGCGGCGGCCTTCCCACCAGCGGTCATAAGCCGTATTGGTGCGAAAAACCAGCAGCATAGATATTACAAACCCTACCAGCGTGTGTATAATGGTTATGTTTTTTACATGGCTTGTTTCACTCAGTTTCCAGTAATCGGTTTCGAGCCACGCTATTGCAGCAGAATACAGGCCAATACCCAACATTAGCGGCAGCAACTTTCGTACGGTATCGCCCTTATGAAACCTGAATATAAATGAAAACCACTCTCTTGTGTTGTAAGATTTCATGGTAATTTTTCGGCTAAAATAGTATTTTTAATAACACTTAGGTATCGTGTGCAATTTTCAAATTTTCAAATTTTCAAATTGCCCAATTAAAAACTATCTTTGCGGCAACAACACAAACTGCTGCACATGAGTTCTGATACGAGCAAACGCTATAGCCAGCGCGGGGTTTCGGCCTCAAAAGAGGATGTACACAACGCCATTAAAAATATTGATAAGGGCCTTTTCCCAAAAGCGTTCTGCAAAATAGTGCCCGATTACCTTACCGGTGACGAAAACTACTGCCTTATAATGCACGCCGACGGCGCGGGTACAAAATCGTCGCTTGCCTATATGTACTGGAAAGAAACCGGGGATCTCTCGGTATGGAAAGGCATCGCCCAGGACGCGCTTATCATGAATATAGACGACTTGCTGTGTGTAGGTGCAGTAGATAATATAATGCTTTCCTCCACTATTGGCCGCAACAAGAACCTTGTTCCGGGCGAAGTAATATCTGCCATTATAAGCGGTACAGAAGAACTTATAGAGGAACTTAAAACGTATGGCGTTACCATACACTCTACGGGTGGCGAAACTGCCGATGTGGGCGACCTTGTGCGTACCATTATTGTAGACAGCACTGTAACTGCACGCATAAAACGGAGCGATGTTATAGATAATGCTAACATTAAGGCCGGCGATGTTATAGTGGGCCTAGCCTCTTATGGGCAGGCCCACTATGAGAAAAGCTATAACGGCGGTATGGGTAGCAACGGCTTAACTTCTGCACGCCATGATGTGTTTAGTAAATATTTGGCCGAAAAATACCCTGAAAGCTTTGATGCCGCTGTACCTGCTGAACTGGTATATTCAGGTAAGGCAAAACTGACAGATGCCGTAGAAGGCAGCCCTATTGATGCGGGTAAACTGGTACTTTCGCCAACGCGTACCTATGCGCCCATTATCAAAAAGATACTCAGCCAATATACCCCCGAAGATATTCATGGTATGGTGCATTGCAGCGGCGGTGCCCAGACTAAAGTATTGCACTTTGTAGATAACGTACACGTGGTTAAAGACAACCTGTTCCCTGTGCCACCACTTTTTAAACTGATACAGGAGCAAAGCGGTACCGACTGGAAAGAGATGTACCAGGTGTTTAACAGCGGCCACCGTATGGAGCTGTATGTACCTGAAACTATTGCCTATGATATTATCGCTATATCACAATCGTTTGGGGTGGAAGCGCAAATTGTAGGCAGAGTGGAAGCAGCCGATACTAAAAAACTTACGATTACGAGCGAGTACGGTACTTTTGAGTATTAACCGCTTTTGTAACTATTAGACAGAGGCTCACAGAGGTTTAGGATAAAAGCCCCAGCTCTGTAGAACTCTGTGCCTCCGTGCATCTCTGTGTAATAACTTTCTATAATTACTCCAGTCGCTCTAAAATCTCTGCTATCGAAAATTTCGCGCCGCACACAAATTCATCGGCTGCGCCATAGTAAATAGTGAGTTCGTCGCCATTAACCAAATGCCCGTTGGTAAATACCACATGCCCGAAGAACCCACTAAGTTCATAGTTCTCTTTTGGCCTCATAATGGGTTTTAGCGTCCGCGAGATAACTTTTGATGGATTGTTGAGGTCCATTAAAAATGCGCCCAGGCAATACTGGTGGTCGGCATTTGCACCGTGGTATATCTCCAGCCAGCCCTGTTCAGTTTTAATAGGCGCCGCCCCGGCACCCACGCGGGCGCTGTCCCACAACCCTTTTCGGGTCTTGACAATGCATTGATGGTTACCCCAGTGGATACCGTCGGGCGACTCGGCCAGCCAGATAAAATTACCGCCTATGGCTACACTGCTGGGGCGGTGCAGCATATAGTATTTACCGTTTATTTTTTCTTCAAAAATAGCGCAGTCCTTATTGTGCGGTGCAATAATTATCCCTTTGTGTTCAAAGGTTTTCCAATCGGTAGTAGTACGCAGCCCTACCCCTACACCATTATCTGAAACCGCCGTATATGTGAGGTAATACGTATCGCCAATTTTTGCCACACGGCAGTCTTCCACACCAAAATTTTCAAGGTAGCCACTACCCATAAGTGGTTCGTAGCCTTCCGGCTCATAAAATTTAATACCATCGTCACTGCACAACAGCCGCAGGTGCGACAGGGTGGTAAGGTAATCGAGCCCTTTGTAGTTTATTACTCGGGGGTCATCTGCAATAAGATCGGGGTCGTTAAGCGGAACCTCAATGACTTCAGTCTTTCCAATGGCATTTATCATCGGGAAAAACAGCACACCTTCTTTTTGAAGGATGTTTTCGGCCACGCGAACTAAAAGCCATGTTTTACCCTCAAAGGTAAATACGCCGGGATTCAGCAGGCATATAACCTGCAGGTTTGGGCTGCTGGGCTTCACGTCTTTCGGCATCAGTAAAGGGTTTTCGGGGAAACGACGCGCTATATCTTTCATGAGTGATAGTTTTTACAACTCATAAAGTTATAATATTTGCTGTAGTATAGCTGCAGTATTAGGCTCTAATTAACAAGCTAACACATGCCATTAATTATTTTGAAATGTACTGTATACGATAGCAAAGCGAATGCTGGTAGACAGTGGCCTGATGGCTTTGAAAATAAATATCCCGCAACTACGGGATACTTATTATTCTATAACTACTTTACCGGTTTTAGGTATTGCTACAATAACATAGGGTGCAGTTAACGCCATTGAAACCATGCCACCCGGTTCCGGCTTCGTTTCTTTCTTTTTCAGGTAGGTGGTATCGCCATCTACACGCATGCTTTCTATGGTAATGCTATAGCCGCCTGTATTCCTTTGGCCCATATATACAGCAACAACATCACTTTTACTAAAATCTGCCTCGGGTATATTTTCTATATTAAGCGCTGTACACAATTGCTTAAATGACGACGCATCGGTTACTTTTTCAAAACCTGCTGTTTCCTTTCCGCCGTGCTCTGATTGTTTTAGTATGCTAAAAGTTTTACCATTGTCAACCATTGCTTCTTTTTTCGCGCAGCATGCTAACGCTGTAAAAATTATTAAAAAAATTGCAGTTATTTTTTTCATACGAGTTGTTGTTTTAAAGCCCTTCGATAAATGTTTTCATACATGGGCATTATTTTCTGGATGTCAAACTCTTTGGCTACATCAAGGGCGTTTTGTTTAAATGCCGCAAGTTTATATTCGTCAGAAAGTATAGAAACCGCTTTTTCGGCCATATAAGCCACATCCCCCACGTTGCCCAGATAACCACTAAAGCCATCACGGTTAACTTCCGGCAGGCCTCCGGTATTGGTAGAAATAACAGGCACGCCTACCGCCATAGCCTCAAGCGCGGCAAGGCCAAAGCTTTCCGTTTGCGAGGGCAGCAGGAACAGGTCGCTAAAGCAAAGTATTTCATTTATTTCATTGCTATTGCCAAAAAATACAACTTTATCAGTCAGTCCTAATTCTTCAACCAGTTGCTCAGCAGGTTCGCGCTCAGGCCCATCCCCAACCATCATTAGCTTTGAAGGGACCCTTTTTTGTATTTCGTTAAATATCTTTACCACGTCAGGTATACGCTTCACTTCCCTGAAATTGCTTATATGCGTAATAATTTTTTGGCTTTCACCTGCAATTGCCGAACGTTGGCACGGTGCTTCAATTTTAGTTTTCTTTACCTCTATAAAGTTAGGTATTACATAAATATCCCTTTTTATATCAAAAAGCCTGTATGTATCATCTTTCAGGTCCTGGGAAACCGCAGTTACAACATCACTGTGGTTAATACTAAAACTTACGGCAGGCTTATAAAATGGGTGGTTGCCCACCAGTGTAATATCGGTGCCGTGCAGTGTGGTTACCATAGGTATCCTTATACCCTGCTCTTTAAGCATTTTCTTTGCCATATAGCCGGCATACGCATGCGGAATGGCGTAATGCACGTGCAGCAATTCTATGCCATATAATTTTACCATATCTACAAGTTTGCTGCTCAGGGCAAGTTCGTAAGGCTGGTAATGGAAAAGGGGGTATTCCGGTACGTGTACTTCGTGGTAATGGATATTAGGGTTTAAAAGTGCCAGGCGAACAGGCTGGCGGTAGGTTATAAAGTGTATTTCGTGTCCCCGGCGGGCAAGTTCAAGCCCAAGTTCAGTGGCTACGACGCCGCTTCCGCCAAATGTGGGGTAACATACGATTGCGATTTTCATAAGTAATGCGAATAAAGTAACGAAATTAACGAAAAAAAACGGCATAAGCCGTTTTTAGATTATAATTAACGTGTGCGAATTCTTACGAAAACTGTTCGTTTTTACCGATATCTGGTAATAAATTTTACTTGGTTTCTTAAGCTTTATTCTCAGTTACAAATAGCGCTCTTTAAAAATTTTAATGTGATGGTTTTGATGCCCAATTACAAGGAACCCAAGAGCCCTGGCAGATACGGTATATCCACTTGCGGTTCCCATCCTGCGCAGTTCTTCTTCCTGAAATGACTTAAAAAGGTTTATGGTACTGTGCCTTACTAACGAAAGCTCGGTAAGCAAATCCTGTAAATGGCGCCTGCCTGCCTGGGCTGCCACAGCATAGGCGTTCTCCTCAAAGCCGGGCAGCGGAGTTGTATCTCCACGGGCTATCCGTAAGGCTCGATACCCAAAAATGCGTTCACTATCTATAACGTGCTGTATGATATCTTTAATATCCCACTTGCCTTCTGCATAGCGATAATCATACTTATCCATAGGTATATCGCGCACAAAGTCAATAAACTTAGCCAGGCTTACCTCAAGTTCTTCTGTAAGTGTCCATTCGTGGCTGACAAGTGCAAGATAAGCTTCCTGGTAAGGTGCGTATTCGCCGGGCTGTATATCGGTTATTTTCATTATTAAGCTGAATTACGGCTGGCGTTAATGTTACCAAACAGCGACCTTGTTACTATTTTTTCATACGTTTCTATCAGGTTTTCATCAACTCCCTCTTTTTTCATTTTCCTTATTTTCATAAGGGCGTATTGCTGAATAGTAAGCAACGGCAATACAATATTTTCACGCATCTTAATTGATGCTTTACCATCCGGATAGTTTTCCATTAATTCCTTGTAGCCAGAAATTTTTAGCAGCAGGCGCTTTGTTTCTAAAAACTCATCATAAATTATCTGCCAGAATTCGCCAAACTCAGCATCATCCTTCATATAAGCCGTCAGGGGAAAAAACGATTTTGTTAGCGACATCATACTATTTTCAAGCAGTGTTCGGAAAAACAGCGACTCATGGTACAGTGCCTGCACATCATCCCATTTTCCATCGCGCTCGTAAGCACCAAGCGCATGCCCTACCCCAAAAAAACCGGGCACATTTTGCTTAAGCTGCGCCCAGGAGCCCACAAAAGGTATCGCCCTTAAATCGCTAAAATTAAGCTCGCCCCCTTTATTACGCTTACTTGGACGGCTGCCTATGTTTGTTTTTGCATAAAAATTAAGTGTACTCATTTTATCAAGGTATGGCAAAAACTTAGGGTGGTTTTTAAATGCCATATACTTTTCGTGGCCCAGTTTTGCAAGGCCGTTTAAAAGTTCTTTTTGCCCCGGGGTAAACTGTTTGTCGTTTTTCTTGAAAACGCCATTGGTGATACCGGCACTCAACAGGTTTTCAAGATTATATCGGCAGCTATCCAGCGTACCGAAGTTAGAACTTATAGTTTGCCCCTGTATGGTTATTTGTATCTGGTTATTTTCAATTGTTGGGCCAAGCGATGCATAAAATTTGTGTGTTTTACCACCGCCCCGTGCCGGTGGGCCACCGCGTCCGTCAAAAAACACCACCTTAACATCATGATCGCGCGCCATAAGGGTAAGGTTCTCCTTAGCTTTAAAAATACCCCAGTTTGCCATAAGGTAGCCGCCGTCTTTTGTACCATCGCTAAAGCCCAGCATTATGGTCTGGTTGTTACCACGCGCTTTTAAGTGGGCTGCATAACGTTCATTTTCATACAGCAGTTTCATTACATCACCCGCAACTTCAAGGTCGTCTACGGTTTCAAACAATGGAACTATGTCAACCGGCGGGTTTTGCCACCCTAAAAGAGCGAACATGGTAAGCAGTTCAAGCACATTAAGGGCACTTTCATTATTGCTTATTATATAGCGGTTGCACCCTTTTTCGCCATTGTTTTGTTGAATTGTCTTGATGGCAAGTATCGATTCAAGGGTTTTCCTTGTATCTTCATCTTCAAAGTCTTCAGGTTTTATTAATGCCTTTGCCTTGCTCAACGCAGCAACCTTATCTTTATCAGAAAGATTTTCATAACCTTTTGCAAAAGCATGGTTGTCTTCAAGATGCCGGATTATATCTGCAAAAACCTTATTATGAATGTGGCTGTTCTGCCTGATATCCAGCGACGCGAAGTGAAAGCCGAATAAATTTACCTTGTTGATAAGGTTGTCTATTTCGTCGAGGTAAAGTGACTGATGGCGGGTTATTATAATCTGCTTAATTTCCAGCAGGGCAGCCTTTAATTCATCCAGCGTTATAAATATATCTCCTTTAGAATAAAAAACTGAACGGTACAATTTATCCTCTATTACCCCTACAATCTCATTTACACCGTTAAAAGTTAAATGCCT
The DNA here is from genome assembly GCF_046613695.1 of Flavobacterium sp. RHBU_24. Taxonomy (NCBI): domain Bacteria; kingdom Pseudomonadati; phylum Bacteroidota; class Flavobacteriia; order Flavobacteriales; family Flavobacteriaceae; genus Flavobacterium; species Flavobacterium sp. RHBU_24. The sequence continues at coordinate 250,103 of NZ_JBKJHD010000003.1, forward strand.
TTTTAGTTTTTTTACATCAAAATAATAGCATTTCAATATTGAGGTGCGCAGCCTGTTAGCAACGTTTAATGTAATCTCAGTAGTAACAAAAGGATTGCCGTCCCTGTCCCCTCCCGGCCAAAAACCAAAAGACATTACCGGATCTGGAATTACATTGCCCTGGTATATAGCATCCTGTATGTACCCTGACATATCGCCGGCAGCGGTGTAAAATACATTTTCAAGATACCAGATAAGGCTTACAGCCTCGTCAAACGGAGTAGGTTTTTCTTTTTTTATAAAGGGCGTTTTGCCCAGTTGCGCTAACAGGGTTTTTACCTCATTAAGGCTGTTGTTTTTTATAGCATTTGTAAGGTCGGTAATAATACCAAGTACGGCATCCGGATAAAATTGCGTGGGATGTGCTGTTAGCACAGGGCGTATGCTAAAACGCTCCAGGAATTCACGCAGTTCAGGCATTTGACCCATGTTTTCAGCCTTTTCACGCACATCACGCAATGAACCACTCCCTTCAAGGTTATTAAGGCTTTCAAAAGCGGCATCTTCTATAGCATCAAAAAGCACCACCTGCCGCTCCACATACTGAATAAAGCGGAACATAAGCGCTATTTTATCTTCTTCAGAAGTTTCCTGAAGGTATTTTTCAGAAAAGTATTCAAAAATTTGTTCCGGGCTCTTCCATTTTTTAAACCCCTCGTCGCATATTTCAGAGAACAGCGGGAGAAGCACACCTGTATTATCTATATCCCTAAAGGGCAGGGTAATGAATATACTATTAAAAAGCTGATATTTAAGTTGTACGTTTTCGTTAAATCGTTCAATTCTTGTTGCAGGATACATGCTTATATTTTTTGTTGAATTTAATAAAAAACCCCCATGTAACAAACATGGGGGTCTTAAACTTTTTATAAAAAATCTTACAAATCTTTAAATATAGTATGCATCAGCCTTTTTTTGTCGTTGATGCTTTCTTCAAGCGATATCATAGTTTCAGTCCTGTAAACGCCCTCAATATCGTCTATCATAAAGATAACCTCCTTGGCGTGCTTAGTATCTTTAGCGCGTATTTTACAAAAAATGTTAAACTTACCTGTTGTTACATGAGCAACGGTTACAAACGGTATTTCGTTTATCCTTTCAAGCACAAACTTTGTTTGTGATGTATTATGAAGGAAAACACCCACGTAAGCAATAAAGGAATAGCCAAGTTTTTCATAGTCAAGCGTAAGCGATGAGCCCATGATAATACCCGCGTCTTCCATTTTTTTAACCCTGACATGGACTGTTCCGGCCGAAATGAGTAGTTTTTTTGCAATATCGGTAAATGGTACCCTGGTATTGTCAATCAGCATATCAAGAATTTGGTGATCAACTTCATCTAAACGAAACTTGCTCATAAATGTTTTATTTTAAGGTTTATGTACTGGTATAAAGGTCGATATAAATTAAAACGTTATACATTATAAGAAAATTACATAAACACCTCTGTACCGTTGCTAAATTTCCTGCTTTTACCGATATAAAAGTTTGCCTCTACACCATTTACAGGCAAGTGGCCTCCGTTAATATCAGCAAATTCTTCCTCATTACAGTCAAACTCCACATGGCCGAAACAAACTTCCGAATTGCCTATTTCTCTAATAAACGCTCGAAATATTACAGATTTATCAAATACAACTTCCTTATATTGTGCTGCAAAATTCGTTATTTTTTCTTTATTTTCATAATAAATTTTAACTTTTTTATACATCATGTCATAAAATATAATCTTATTTTGAGGAATATTGAAATATTCTTCTATTTCACCACCTACTAAAACGTTTTCGCTAATCATGTTAAATCCTGAATATAATGCAAAAAAAATAAATTTACGCGTTTCCTCTCTTTCATAGTCATTTTGATAATGTCCTGCTTCAAACAAAACAGTAGGAACATTTAAGGACTGAAACATATCGCCTATGCAATTTATATTAAATGAATCATCAAACCTGCCTACCTGCCCCGGAATATAGTACTGCAGGGTCTTATTCATGGCTACAATAACATCTATAGCTTTTTGGCGCACACTGTTAATTTCACGCTGTTCATTATATGAAGGCGCTAAAAATGAAACAGTAGCGGGTTTAGGCTCATCCCCTACACCGAATATTGTACGCTGGTCGTGCATATTATAGCAATAATCCGGCTTAAAATTTTCGAATGCCTGGCGCAGCAGTTTACTTTCCGGCTGGGATAACGCGACTGAATCACGATTAAGGTCAACATTATTCGCATTCTCCCGTGTATATAATCGTGCACCGTCAGGATTAACTATAGGGAGGATATAAAATGTAAAATTCCGTTTAAAGTCCTTCGCTACATCATCTTCAGATGCAAGGAAATTAAGGAAGTCGAATATTGCCTTGGTAGTGGTAGACTCATTGCCGTGCATCTGCGACCAGATAAAAATTTTTATCCGGCCGACGCCGGCAAGTATACTGTATACAGGTAACCCCTCAACGGAATTACCGATAACATCGATAGCGAATATGTTGCTCAACTTGTCGAGTAGAGGTTCAATATTTTCATTTGTAATATAACGGCCAAAAAGCGTTTGATCTTTATAAATGCTGTGCAAATAAGGTAAATCCATCGAAAGAAAATTTGTTACAAAAGTAAACACTAAGCTTTTTACAATTGTAAACAGCTAATTTAATTTGATTAGTTACAATTGTAAACAGATTTAGAGAATTATTTACCTATTATAACTAAAAATTATTATTCCGACGTGTAAATTATTAATAAAGAGCGTTATAAAGTTGTTCATGTAAACAAAGAGATTAATTATACCCTCTTAATCTCCACCGTGTTTGTTTAACTGATATGAATTGTTTACATTTGTAAATATTAAAATTGTTTACAATGATAAACATAGATGACTTCGTAAAGCGCCTCGAAAAAATACTGGAATATTATGGCCTTTCTGCGTCTGCCTTTGCCGATACAGTGGGCATACAACGTTCAGGAGTATCGCATTTAATGTCAGGGCGCAATAAACCCAGCCTTGATCTTGTGATGAAAATAAGCGATAGTTTCCCGGAGGTAGACTTGTACTGGTTGCTGAATGGCAACGGTACTTTCCCTAAAAGCGACGCTAAAATTTCGGGCCCACCACCTGCCTCCACCCTGCTCAAAGCTCCCCCACCCGAAAGCCCTAAACAGGATAGTGGCCTTGCCCCAGATTTATTTTCTAATCAGCACGCTAATGACCAGCTAGAAAATTTAGAGCGTAATTTTAATAGGCCAGAAAATATGTTGAAAGGCGACATAGAGCGAATTGTGGTTTTTTATAAAGGCGGTACTTTTAAGAGCTACATACCGGAAAATTAAAAAACCCCGGCTGTTTCTAAAAACAGGGCCGGGGCCATTAACCAATAAAACAAACACAAATTATCGTTAACCCTCTTTGTATTTTACTACTTCTCAGGTTTTACAATTATATATCTTTTTCGTTGATATAAATTTACAACCCGTTGTTGTTAAAATCTGTAAAGAGATAGTTAAACTGTTCTTAAAAAAGTAACAGTACAATTATCGCGATTGTTTTACACTGTCTTCTTCAAACAGCAGTTTAATATTTTCGTATGAATTTTTAAGGGCGGGGGCAATTTCTCCTGGTTTTAGCCAGGCTACCTTTTCTATACCCTCTTCAGCCTGCCCGGTAAGCTTTCCGTCATAGTTAGTAACCATTTCAAACCAGTGTGTTACTTTTAGCTTATACACACCATTGCGCTTAAAAACATGATAGGTTTTTTGCAGCTTATTAACCACCTTGAGGCCTTTAACGCCCGTTTCTTCTTCTACCTCACGCATAGCGGTTTGTTCTATCTCTTCATTTTTTTCAGTTCCCCCTTTCGGCAGGTCCCATTTTCCGTTACGAAATATAAAGAGTACCTCTCCCCTTTTATTATACACCAGCCCTCCCCCGGCTTTAGCCACAGGTATTTTATCTTTAAAGAGCCTAAGCGCCTGTTTTTCATCAGGATGGTATAGAAAAGCCTTATCTATTCGATTATTAAACATCTTGGTTATAAGTTGTTCAACATCAATACTTTCAAGTAAAAATAACTGAAAGTCGGTTTCTTTCTCTACCACAGAGGTTAAAAAAAGAGGCTTATCGTTTACAAAAACTTTATACATTTGCAGTATGATTTTTAATATAGACACCGCTAAAAAAACAGCTGAATTGCTTTTACAAATAAACGCAATTAAATTAAATCCTAAAAATCCTTTTACATGGGCTTCAGGATGGAAATCTCCTATTTATTGCGATAACCGCATTACACTGTCGTTTCCGCCCATTAGAAACTACATTCGCGATGAGTTTGCAAAATGTATAGAAAAAGAATATGGCAGGCCCGATGTTATTGCTGGGGTTGCTACGGGCGCTATAGGCATAGGTGTACTGGTAGCAGAGCAGATGGGGCTACCTTTTGTATATGTGAGGCCCGAGCCTAAAAAACATGGGCGCCAAAACCAGGTAGAAGGCTTTTTGCAAAAAGGCCAGAACGTAGTTGTGGTTGAAGACCTTATAAGCACAGGCAAAAGCAGCCTTATGGCTGTTGAGGCGTTAAAAGAGGCGGGTGCCAATGTGAAGGGCATGTTTGCTATATTTACGTACGGTTTTGATGTTTCTGTAGAAAATTTTAAAGCTGCCAACGTTAAACTGCGTACGCTTGGAAATTATGATACGCTGCTAGACCTGGCCACAGCAAAACAGTATATAACCGAAGCTGAGCAGGAAACCCTTAAAGAATGGCGCAATAACCCTGATACCTGGGGGCAATAATTTCAGATTTCAGAAGGTAGATTTCAGATTATATCTACTTTTATGGTATTGAAATGAAGGAAGATTTAATAATATTATGTTTCAGTTAATTAAAGATTTGAGTGAAGCTTAATCTGAAATCTGAAATCTAAATTTTGAAATAATAAAAATGAACTTAGAAAGTCCTGTAGTTACTGTACAAAAACCTGATCAATATATTTTTGACGCACTTAGCGATGTAAGGAACTTTGAAAAGCTGATGCCTGAAAACATTGCGAAGTTTGAAATTACCGGCGATGAGTCGTTTATATTCGCGCTAAAGGGGATGCCCGAAATAAAATTGAAGATAAAGGAAAAACAAGGCCCTGGCAAAATAATACTCGGGGCTGCGAGCGATAAGCTTCCTTTTACCCTTATAGGGAATATTACTACAGCTGATGAAAACAGCAGTAATATACAACTATTTTTTGAAGGTGAATTTAATGCCATGATGGCCATGATGGTTAAAGGGCCTATTACTAAGTTTATAGAAACACTGGCTAACAATATGCATAAGTTATAATTTATACATCTCACCTATACAATGCCTCTCAATAATTAATTGGGGGGCATTTTTTGTTTTCAGGTTAAAGATTATATAAACAATTGCCTTGATACTGCGTATTTGCGTATCTTTAAATACCTAATATGTAAACCAATGAAAAACAATAACGAATTTGAGCTTTCTTTTGACCTCACAGAAGATATCAAAGACAGAGGACTTATAGAAATACATGCTGGCGACGTTAATCTGCCTACAGGACGTATAGTGGCTTCAGACCCGTTTTTTTCGGCTGAGCAAGCTGCGTTTTCCCGCTCTGTGGTGCCGGATAAGTATCCGGTTTTTATTTATTTAGAACAAATAGATAAACTTCACAACCGCATAGCCTATGCTAAGATTAAATTCCGGCCTGAGCCTGCCTCGCGCTGGGTACTTGCCCTTACGGAAGATATAACCGAAGAAGAACTTAAAGACCTTGATGAAGATGAATTTTACGGCTTCCCTGTATCATCAGGCCTTGCTGGTTTTATGGATGAAGAAACCAATGAGGAATTTATAAACAAACTGGATGCCCTACAGGAAAAAGACCCGGAATATAACTATTATGATGAAGTACTTGCCGAAGAATTCAGGCAGTATTCCGGTAAAAATAATTTTTCACGCGAGTTAGGCGACTGGAACGATCACCATATAAATGCCGGATCTGACAATAACATCATTATGTTTGCCTCCGGCTGGGGAGACGGGTACTACCCCTCTTACTGGGGGCTTAACCAAAATGGGGATGCTGTAGAACTGGTTATTGACTTTTTACTGGATGATTTTGATACCGGCGAAGGGGAAGTGAAAGACGAATTTGAAGATGAAAATGTATAAAACTGATATGAATGCTCCTTGTTGAGAATTTGATTATATCGGTTGCTATATCACCTTCATAATATAAAATATATAAATCAACCTAAATCATGGGTAGATTTATATATTTTATTATAGTAACGTCGTACTATAATAAATGGATTACTTTCCGATGCAAAAATTAGCAAAAATATTGCCTAACAATTCATCATTAGTGACCTGCCCGGTAATTTCACCAAAAAAGTATAACGCCTGGCGGATGTCTATGGCCATCAAGTCGGCGGGGAGGTCGGATTGAAGTCCAAACTGCACTTTTTGTATCTCTTCAAGTGCTTTTATAAGCGCATCATAATGGCGGCTGTTTGTAACTATAGTTTCGTTGTTGTGTAACGCACCTGTATTTACAAACGAAAGAAGTTTTTCTTTAAGTTCTTCAATACCAATTTTTAATTTGGCCGATGTAATCAGTACCCCCGGTATCTGTACCCTTATTTCCGCTAACTGTTCCGGCGAATATAAATCACTTTTATTTGCTATAATCAACAGTGTTTTTTGTGGGTATTGATTTTTTATCTTTTCAATCTCTAACAGCACCGTATTTAACGCCGCATTATCCGGTATATAGGGGCTAAGGTAAACAACTACCTGTGCCTGTGCTATTTTTTCGAATGTTTTTTTAATACCAATGCTTTCTACAACATCTGTAGTTTCCCTTATACCTGCGGTATCTATAAAGCGGAAGCCTATTCCGTTTATTACAAGTTCGTCTTCGATGGTATCGCGTGTCGTTCCGGCAACTTCAGATACTATAGCACGTTCTTCATTAAGCAGTGTGTTTAGCAGTGTACTTTTACCTACGTTAGGTATACCCACAATAGCTACCGGTATCCCATTTTTTATTACGTTGCCTACCGCGAAAGAATCAATAAGGCGTTTTAATACAAACTCAATACGGCTTAGCAATTCAACAAACTGGCTCCTGTCTGCAAATGCTACGTCTTCTTCAGAGAAATCAAGTTCCAGTTCTATAAGGGAGGCAAAATTTAAAAGCTCTTCGCGAAGTTTTGCAATTTCGTTACTAAAGCCGCCACGCATTTGCTGCATGGCTATCTGGTGGCTTGCTTCATTATCGCTGGCTATAAGGTCTGCCACGGCTTCTGCCTGGCTAAGATCGAGTTTGCCGTTAATAAACGCCCTGAGCGTAAATTCTCCTGCCTGGGCCATCCTGCATCCTTTACGCAATAGTAGTTGTATTATTTGTTGTTGTATAAATGACGAACCATGGCACGAAATTTCAATGGTGTTTTCGCCGGTATAAGAGTTTGTACCTTTAAATATTGAAAGCAGCACCTGGTCATAAACTTTGCCCCCATCTTCTATGTAGCCCAGGTGTAACGTATGCGATTTTTGCTTCAGAATATCTTTTGCAGTAGCACTTTTAAAAACATTTGCAACAGTAATTATTGCATCTGGACCGCTAACGCGGATAACGGCAATAGCGCCTGAACCGGATGGCGTGGCAAGCGCAACTATAGTGTCATGAAAAAGCATGCAGGTATTTTTTGCAAAGATACATAATTTTAAAGGTGCGCATACTACCTTAGCAACAATCATCACATTAACAGTTTTTGTATATTATATTAATGTTAATGTATTTTTATAGTAGGAAAAATCATTATTTTATTGTATATTTATTGTACAATTTACGCCAATATGAAAAAGATACTTTTCCCTACAGATTTTTCGCAAGCCGCACAGACCGCTTTTGTATATGCCCTTAAATTTGCTGAGGGCCTGGGAGCAGAGATAATAATTTTGCATGTGTATGACCTGCCTATTGTTGATATGCCGCCTGTACCTGATACTACCCAGGAGGTATTTGATATTGTAGAAATGAACCAGTTTGAAAGTTTTAGGGACGAACTTCCGCAATTACATACCATTGCAGAATCAATGCAGTTAGGACATGTGCAGTTGCGTAATGTTTTGCTATATGGCGACCTGATTTACAACATCAATAAAGTTTGCGACGATGAAGGTATAGAGATGGTAATAATGGGTACCAAAGGCGCTACGGGGCTTAAGGAAACTTTTATAGGTAGCACAACAGCCAGCGTTATTTCAAATGTAAAGGTGCCCGTGTTAGGCATACCGGCAGAAGCCGAGTTCAACGCAATAAAACATTTGGCATTTACAACGCAATATAAAGACCGTGATAACGATGCCCTCCTTAAAGCTATTGAAGTTTCCAAAATATTCGATGCAAGGCTTTTATGCCTATATATTAAAAATGACGATGATCCTGAAGACATTGATGAGCGTATTAATGAATGGAAAATATATTATCGGGATGAAAATATTGACTTTTACAATATAGCCGGAGACCACATCGAGCAAACCATTCTCGACTTTATAGACAATCAAAAAATTGATATTTTAGTAATGCGCAAGCACAAACGTGGTTTTTTTGAAAGCCTTTTTCACCGCAGCCTTACAAAAAAAATGGCCTACCACAGTAAAGTTCCTGTACTTGTATATCACGAAAATTAGAATAATCCCCTCAAACATTATATCTCATTTATAGGTAAAAATATTCCACACAGTTTAGATACTAATTCTCTAATTTAAAGTCGGAAATTTAATATATTATCGGCTTAGAAGCGATATTGATAACTTATTAAGATTAGTTTCTGTATTATGTAATTTAAACAAAATAAACAAAAAATGTTTTAAAAACAACAATTTGTTATTTTTTGTTATGCTTTATCATTTAATTGTTTCTCATAGATTTCATCGCTATTTTTGCGATTAAACAATAAAGATACCATGGAAGCGAAACAGTTAGTACAATTAGCTGAAGAATTTGGAGGCCCGCTGTATGTTTATGATGCCGAGAAAATACAATCTCAGTACCATAGGCTTGAAAAGGCGTTTAATAAAGTACCGAGCCTGCGTATAAATTACGCGGTTAAGGCGCTTAGTAATATATCAATATTAAAGTTGCTTAAACAACTTGGATCCTGCCTCGATACAGTTTCAATACAAGAAGTGCAACTTGGGCTGCTTGCAGGCTATGCACCAGACAGGATTATTTACACCCCAAATGGTGTATCTATGGAAGAAATTGAAGAAGTAGCCGCACTGGGTGTACAAATAAATATTGACAACCTCTCTATATTAGAACAGTTTGGTGCCAAGCATCCTACTACCCCTGTGTGTATACGCGTTAACCCCCACGTTATGGCGGGTGGAAACAGCAATATTTCAGTTGGCCATATCGATAGTAAATTTGGCATCAGTATCCACCAGATGCCACATCTGTTGCGCATTGTAGAAAACACAGGAATGCACATTAACGGCATCCACATGCACACAGGTTCTGACATACTTGATATTGAGGTATTCCTTTATGCCGCCGAAATACTTTTTGAAGCTGCACTGCACTTTAAAGAACTGGAATTCCTTGATTTTGGCAGCGGCTTTAAGGTGCCTTATAAAAAAGACGATATAGAGACTGATATAGAAGAACTCGGTAAAAAACTGAGCAAAAGGTTCAATGCCTTTTGTAATGAGTATGGCCGCGACCTTACATTATGGTTTGAACCCGGTAAGTACCTTGTAAGCGAGGCGGGTTATTTTATTTCTAAAGTAAATGTTGTAAAACAAACTACCTCCACTGTATTTGCTGGTGTAGATACCGGTTTTAACCATCTTGTTCGTCCCATGTTTTATGGGTCGTACCACCATATAGAAAACATTTCAAACCCGAAAGGTAAAGAGCGCTTTTACAGCATCGTGGGCTATATTTGTGAAACAGACACCTTTGCCAGCAACCGCCGTATTGCCGAAATTAAAGAAGGCGACCTGCTGTGCTTCCGCAACGCCGGTGCTTACTGCTTCTCTATGTCAAGCAACTATAACTCCAGGGTACGCCCCGCCGAAGTATTATGGTATGAAGGCAAAGGCCACCTGATAAGGCAGCGTGAAACTCTTGAAGATATTACACGCAACCAGGTTATACTCGATTTTGAGCCTGTTGCTGTTACCGCTTAGGTTATATATATTACTTTTTTTTGTGAAGCCGGGGCATTGAGTTCCGGCTTCACTATTTTTCAGCAGCCCATCGTTATCGCTTTGCCGCGGCACTGTTTTCCCGCTGTCCACTGTATCTGCCTCCTTCCCGGCAGGATGCCGCTCCTATCGGGGCTATTCTCAATCGGTCGGGCAGTATTCAGTCGCGGTTGGTAAAAGCTTCACTTCTGTGGCAGTAGGCAGTGGTCAGTGTTCAGCATACAGTAGCTTCCCTCCTACCCGTAAAACAAATACTAATAAACAAGGGCAGCCGTTTGGCTGCCCTTGTTTATTAGTATTTGTTTGTCAATGTGTGTTTTGGTGATGCTACTGCCAACTGCCACTGAACACTGCCTGCTAAACTATCGCTTCATTGCAAAGTGTGCCCTGAATACCCTTTCGGTGTTGCCTTCGGTAAACTCTACGCGGAACCAGTAGTCGTCTGATGGTAGTGGCGCGCCGTTAAAGGTGCCGTCCCATCCTTCGCCATCCGTTACCCGTGAGGCCGGGCTCAGCTGCTTAATGAGCTTGCCGTAGCGGTCAAAGATATAAATACGCGCCTCAGGGTGGGCGTCCATGCCG